>NZ_JBFRFQ010000001.1:0-336383 GCF_052114905.1 Nocardia sp. 2TAF39 | reverse complement strand
TAGGTGTAGAAGACCCCGTTACTGGTACCACCGGGACCGGTGACGGTGACTTGCACGGAACCGGTGCCGGCTGGTGCGACCGCGGTGATCTGGGTGTCCGAGTTGACCGTGAACGAGGTCGCCGGTGTGGCACCGAAGGAGACCCCGGTAGCACCCGTGAGGCCCGTGCCGGTGAGGATGACGGTGTTCCCGCCGGTGCTGGGCCCTTGCGTGGGATTCACGCTGCTGAGGGACGGAACCGGGAGATAGGTGTAGGAAACCCCGTTGCTGGTACCGCCACCCGACGTGGTGACGGTGACCTGCACCGTCCCTGTTCCGGGTGGGGCGATGGCGGTGATCTGAGTGGGGGAGTCCACGGTGAACGAGGTCGCCACCGTGCCGAACTTCACGTTGGTGACAATCGGGACGAACCCGGTGCCTGTGATGGTGACGCTGGTATTTCCCGAGGCGGGCCCCGAGGTCGGAGAGAGAGAAGTGATGGTTGGCATGATGGTCCTTCGAGAGTGGGTCAGAGCCCCGGTCCGGCCGTGGATCAGGCGGCCGGGGCAGATTGTTTTGCTGACGAGTGCCGGCCCCGGGGAGGGAAGCGAGTAGCCTGCCCGGGGCCGGCAGCCGCGGTCATCCGGCGGCCGGACCTCAGCCGCTCTGACGTCCGGTCAGATGCCCGGTCCGGCGACGTAGGTGAAAGCACCGACCGAGGTGGCGCTTCCGCCGCTGGTGGTGACCACGATGTCGACGGCACCGGCGGTTCCCGGCGGGGTGACCGCGACGACCTCCGTGTCGGAGATGACGTCGAACGGCGCCGCGACACCGTCGAACGTGACCGACTCGGTCGTCGTCAGATTGGTGCCGGGGATGGTCACCGCGGTGCCGCCGGAAGTCGGACCGGAGACGGGAACCGGGGTGCCCAGGGTTGGCGTGTCGACGTAGGTGTAGGACAGGCCGTTGCTGGTGCCACCCGCGGTGGTGACGCTGACCCCGACCGACCCCTCGGCCGCGCCTGCCGGCACGACGACGGTCAGGGTGCCGTCGCTGACCACGGTCGGAGTCGCGGTGTTGCCGCCGAAGCTGACCGAGGAGGCGGTGGACAAGCCGATTCCGGTGATGGTGACCGTGTTGCCGCCGGCGGTGACACCCGACACCGGGGACAAGGTGGACTTGAACGGCGCGCCGATGTAGAAGAACGACAGCGGATTGCTGGTCCCGCCTGCGGTGGTCACGGTCACCGCGACCGTGCCCGTCCCGGACGGAGAGACAACTGTGACCGATGTGGCTGTGTTGCCCGTGATGGTGGCCAGCTTGGAGCCGAAGTGCACGGCGGTGGCGCCGCCGAGGTTCGTGCCGGTGATGTTGACGGTTGTCCCGCCTCCGGTCGACCCCTGATTGGGAGTGATGGGCATGTTTCTGCCTTCCTTGTCGGTGTGGTGTGGGCATGACCAACCGAGGCCAGGCGGCCGCGTACGCCGCCGAGCGTGACGGTGGTTGTGTTGGTGGAGTCCTCGCCCGATACGTCTGCTGGTGGCAGGCCGGGCCGTCAGACAGCGCAGCCGATGACGCTGCCCTGTGGGGGACGCAGTTGTCCGGGGTGTTGCTGGCAATGCAGGCCTGCATCGTCACGCCACCTGAGTTCGACGTGGATGCCGCTGCCATGGCGGTGTTGCCGATGAGGTTGCCAGCGGTCGGTAATGCGACTTACCGTTTGTCGGTGACGGAGTTGCGTTCAGAGTAGGAGGCCGCCGGGTTAATGCTCCCGCCTCCGGTACAATTTTCGAATCGTCTACATCCCCCTCGCGGAAATTGATCGGAAATAATCCCACCACAAAGATACGTCGCCGGAAATGCGAGCGCAATAGTTGCTTCTGGATTGCCGCCCGAATCGAGGTGGATCCGAGATCGGCGTAGGTGGTTTTTTCGCGAATTCCGACGGCATTTTTTCATGAATTCCGACGGCACTTTATCGCGAATTCCGACGGCACGACGACGGTGCTTGTTCTGAATTCGAGACGTCTATTTTCGGTCACCTGCGGTCCGGACCATGCGAATGGAATAGGAAAAGGTCTCGGGGCGCGCCGGTTGTCGAGCAATTGCGGCTCGGTGGACATCCTCGTCGGTGAGTAGGAGCTCGGTCGACTCAGCGGGGGTTGTCGGTGCGTACGTTCGGCTCGGTATGGGCACGGCGATAGCTTTGGGTGCCCGTGTCGATGATGTTGCCGCCGAAGGTGAGTCGGTCGATGATGGCGGCGCGGAGCCCGGCGTCGGTGAAGGTTTTGGACCAGCCGGAGAAGCTTCGGTTGGAGACGATCGCGACCGACTTCCTCTCCTCGCGTTCGGTCAATACCTGGAACAGCAATTCGGCGCCGCGTCTGTCCAGTTCGGTGTAGCCGAGTTCGTCGATGCAGAGCAGGTCGACGCCGCTGTAGCGGGCGATGGTCTTGGTGAGCCGTTGGCCGTCGACGGCTTCGACAAGCTTGTTGACCAGCTTGGCAGCCAGGGTGTATCTGACCCGGAATCCGGCTTTCACTGCCTCGGTGCCCAAGGCGATGAGCAGATGGGACTTCCCGGTGCCGGAGTCACCGATCAAGCACAACGGCAGCCCTTCCCTGACCCAGTCGCATTTGGCGAGGGTGTGGACCATGGCGGGGTCGACACGGGGGTTGGCATCGAAATCGAAGTCACGCAACGTTTTGGCGCGGGGGAACCCGGCAGCCTTGATGAGCCGTTCGGAGCGGCGACGACCTGTCATCTGTTCCATGTGCAGTTGTGGTTTGCGCTCGCGGACATAGGCACTGACTCGCTGATACGAGACGTCCGTCATGCCGTGCTCCTCGAGCAAACGCCGATAGATCCGGGTCGCGGTGTGCCGTTGCCTCCGAGGTACATCCAGATCGGCGCGCAGAACATCGTCGATGAACGGCTTGTAGGGATCCAGCTTCTGTGGTCGCGGCGGATACTCCTTACGCGGCTCGGGCCACACCGACTCCGTCGCCTTGGCTACCGTGCGCCACCCGACCCCATGCTTGCGCTCGATGGCACGCTTGGACAGTCCTGCACGAAGATCCTGGCGGATCGCCGCATACAGTTCGACTTTCGACATGTCAGACATCGGCACGCTCCCCTCCGCCCCGCACCCGTATTCACACTATAAACCGACAGTGCCGCCCCCTTCCGTTACATCGACTCCGCAACACGCCCGTCAACATTCGTGAGCAACCGCAGTCAGGGTTGATGAACAAGGAAGGATCCCGAAGTGGATCCCGACGCCGACCCACGTAGTGGCAGATCGTCTTCGGCCAGCGTCGGCCGAGCAGGTCGATGGGTTGCTGGCCTCGGCAGCGGCGGTGGGCGGGCGAGTCGTCACTTTCGGCAGGCACAATCGTCGAATGGGTTTGCCGGCCGTGCACCAGAGAAACGAGGGGGCGTGGATTCTCTGCGAAATGGTGCACCTCCGACCGCCCCACGTCCGTGGGTTACGAATGTCTGCAACGGCAGGGCGGATACGGCGATATAACCGGGTACCTGATCGGCGAGGGTGGACTGGTAACCGGGACCGAAGATCTGAGGCATCAACGCCTGATCGGACCACGTCGATAGTTGGCGAAGTGCCAACACTCTGCAGGGATACCACAGCGAGCACCTATGCTTCGGTGTGGCCCGCCGATGCGGCCGTGGCAGACGACGAGGTGCCGGCCACCTCCGGCGGGAAGGGATGGTTGCGGATATGGGCGAATTCGAGACTCCTCCGTTCAAGGATCTCGTCAACGGGGCGTTGGAATTCACCATCCCGATCGCACACAAGATGGGCGTGCAGGCGGTGGAGGTGCGGCGCGGATTCGCGGCTACCTCGGTGCCGGCCGAGGGCAACGGCAACCACTTCGGCGTGATGTACGCGGGCGTGCTGTTCACGGTCGCCGAAATCCTCGGCGGTGCGATCGCGGTCGCCACCTTCGACAACGCAGCGTTCTACCCGCTGGTGAAAGACCTGCACGTCTTCTTCCGCAAGCCGGCGAAGACCGACGTGCGGGCAGAGGCGACGCTATCGGAGGCGGACATCGCGCGCATCACCGAGGAGGCAGCGGCGAACGGCAAGTCCGAGTTCACATTGCGGGCGGTGGTCACCGCCGCCGACGGCGTTGTGGTCGCCGAAACCGAAGGGCTCTACCAGTTGCGAGCGCACGGCAGGTAGTCCGGCGGCGGGCTGCCGTGCCACCGGCAGCCCGCGCCGGAGCAGGTGGTGAGCGCGCCGAGCCGAGGTCCAGCGCGGCCACCGTGGACGCGTGCGCAGTCCGTCCCTGCGCCTTGGTCTCGTAATCGGCCGCTGCGACACGGTATTTCACCACAGCGCCGTTTCGTTCGAGGTGTAGTTGAAGCCCAGGTAGAGAGAGTTGTCGACGCCCGCGCGCCCGTCGTCCGAGCCCGGCGGAATGTGGGCGAGGTCGTTTTCGAGGCCGCTGCGGTACGTGCCCGCCATCCGTGCAGGTGGGTGGCGATGGTGGGCTGCTCGTTGCCGTAGGCGCGGAACGTTTCGAAGCCGCCGACTTCGCCCCAGTTGGTTAGCACGCTGGTGTTGTGGCCGCAGCCGCCGTCCATCCCCGCGTGGTCATCGATTCCAGGTCGTCGGCGAGAATCATGACGATGTCGGGCCGGGCGTCGCGCGCGGATTGGGCGGTGGCAGCCGACAAATACCCCGAAAGCGACAGCGCTACGCCCGCGGCTGTCGTCAGCGGGCGGTGCAGGCTGTGGCGAGATTTCTGGGATCTTCCTGGGTCGGCGCGGCTGGTCGCGTTGAAGGCTGAAGTGGGTGTCTCGTGCCCGCCAGCTCCCACGCCGTTCTCCCGCCATCTCCACAACGCCGGGTGGCCTGCGCGTTCGGCAGGTGCGATCGGCCGATCGCCGGTACGTCGCGGTAGCAGATGCGGTCACACAGAACGGGGTCTCGGCACTTCGTGCTCGCCGGTCCGTAGCCGATCTCCCGCGCCGTAACACGTCGGCCACGGACGGCGCCGGATGGTCACAGCGAGGCGTCGGACCCGGCCGAATGCGATCCGTTTCACGATTTCGCAGTGATCTAGAACACATAACGTAGCCATAACAGCGAACCCGTATGACCAATTTTCTTGTGTGCGACCTCGGTAAATGTCGAGACTCTAGAGTATTGCTTTACACAATTCTGTCGTTATTCGAACGTGATCTGCAGCGATTTCTCCGCTACGTTCGATCTCGGCTCGATCAACACCCGAGCTCGAACTCGAACCGATGAACGCCGGAAACCCTGTCCCGCGGTTCGAGAAACCCCGACCTTCCTGGGGACAGGGACGCGGCGGACGCTCCGTCGAGTCGGTGGGCGCAGGCGGGAAATCACATGTCGCAAAACCGCAAGTTCAGCACTCGTGTCCTTGGCTTCACCGCAGCGCTCGGCGCCCTCGTCGCCGTGCCGTTCGGCCTTTCCACCGCCACCGCGTCGGCCCACAACTGGGATGCCGTCGCGCAGTGCGAGAGCAGTGGCAACTGGAGCACCAACACCGGTAACGGCTTCTCCGGCGGTCTGCAGTTTACCCAGAGCACCTGGGAGGCCAACGGTGGCTCCGGCAGCCCGTCCAACGCGAGCCGCGCCGAGCAGATCCGCGTCGCGGAGAACGTGCTCGCCACTCAGGGCCCGGGCGCCTGGCCCGTGTGCGGCGCTTACCTCTGATGCGTCACCGGCGCCTACCGTGCAATGCGGTAGGCGCCGGGCTATTTCGCAGCGATAATGCTGCATGCCGCAGTCAGTTGATCATGAATCGGCGTCTGCCCGGCTCGAAATTCCCGTCTCCGAAATGAATTCGGACGGCACCCGAGCCTCCAGCATCGTCCCCCGAACCTTCGGGACCAGAACCACAGAGGTCTCTACCCCGGACCCTCGACGCGCACGCCGACCGGTAGTGTCACTACCGACTCCGCGGTGTGATCAGCCGGTCGAGTCGAGGCGGCGAGCCCATTGGTCGACTCCGCCTGCGGGCGGCAGGGAGATTCCGGCGACGCACGGTCAGTAGCAGCCCCGAAAACACAACCAGGCTAAGCTTTTTCCTTGAGCACTCATCGCAAAGGAGAAAGCTTCGTCATGGGGGACAACGGGGGCACCGAGGACTCCGAACAGCCGAGCCCAGCGCGCCGGGAAGCCTCCTCAGGGCGCAGTCACTGGATGATGCGTTACCCCTTTTTCGCCGCGATCATCGTCGCTGTCATCGGCGGTGTGATCGTTTTGGTGCCGGACAAGGCGTTCGACGCGTTTTCGGGCGGGGACTCCTCGTCGGCAACCCCGACATCGGGCAAGCAGCCGCCCCGGAGCGAGACAACCGCCGGTGACGGCTCGCCCTCGGCCTCCGCGCCTGCTGCTCCATCGCCGACGGCCGGCGATATCCGGTGGTCCGGCACGATCAACCTGACCTACGTCGACCTGGACTCGGTCCCACCCCGTGTGCTACGCAGCAACACCGGCGCCAGCGTTTGGGTCAGCTATGCCCGCAAGTCTCTCGGTGGTTTCTCGGCCGCCACGCTCTATGGGCTACGGGGCGGGTCTTTCACGACGAACCCCACTATCGCGCTCTGGAACGGCCCGGCCAAGCCCACACGGCTGGAGTGCTCGAATCTCATCTCCACTCAGGGGGCCGAAAACCTTCCGGTCAGCGCGGACAACAGCTATTGCGTCAAGACAGCGGCGAACCGGGTCGCGTTCGTCACCGAGCTGTCGCTCGACAATGTCGGCGACGCCTACAAAGCACTGGTGACCGTTTGGGCCGCCACCAAATAGCCGGCCACCGTCGACTCCGCCCGACCATGCGGTGCAGCCGCTGTCTCACGCGGGGTAGGTGTGGATCTCGGTGGCTTTGACCGCTGCCCACAGCCGGGTGCCCGGCCGGAGTCGGAGTTCGGCGACGGTGGCGGGAGTGACGTCGGCGAGGACCGGCGGGGTGCCGTCGAGACGCACGCGGATGGTGTGGGCGTGTTGTTCGATGCTGCCGATGGTGACCGGCCAGGCGTTGCGGGGGCTGCCCACCGGGGGCTCGGGATGCAAGCTGACCGCGGTCGGCGGGAACGCGACGTGCACCGCGCCCCGGTCGGGTTCGGCAACGGTGAGCGCGCCGCCTTCAGCGAGGTCGACGGTGGTGCCGCGGGCGGTGCCGCGATAGAGGTTGAGTCCGACCAGATGTGCGACATAGTCGGAGCGCGGGCGGCGGGCGACATCGACAGGCGGTCCTTCCTGGACAACCGCGCCGTGCTCGACGATGACGAGACGGTCGGCCAGCACCATCGCGTCGAGCGCATCATGCGTGACCAGCACAGTGTGACCCGGATAGTCGGCCAGATGGTGCGCGAGATCCGAGCGGACGCGCAGGCGCGTGCTCGCATCCAGCGCGGCAAGTGGTTCATCGAGCAGCAGCAGCGACGGGTCGGTCGCGAGCGCTCTGGCAAGCGCGACCCGCTGCGCCTGGCCACCGGACAGAGCGCGCGGCTTGTCGGCGACGTGATCGGTGAGGCCGACCCGGTCGAGCCAGTGCGCGGCGCGGTCGCGGGCGGCGGCGCGGCGGTGCCCGCGGGCACGAAGGCCGAAGGCGACATTGTCCAGTGCGCTCAGGTGCGCGAACAGTAGATAGTCCTGGAAGACGACGCCGACCCGACGACGTTCGGTGGGCACGAAAAGCCCCGGCGGCGCGTCCCAAGTGTCGTCGTCGAGCCGGATCGCGCCGTCGGAAAGCGGCGTCAGCCCGGCCAGCGCGCGTAGCGCCGTGGTCTTGCCCGCGCCGTTGGGTCCGAGCAGGGCGACCACCTCACCCGGCGCGACGGCCAGCGGAACGTCGAGCCGGAACTGCCCGCGGGTGACCCGAAGGTGAGCATCCAGCGTCATACCGCGCCTCGAATCCAGCGCTCGCGTAGTGCGACCAGCACCGCCACCGAGACGGCGAGCAGTACCAGACTCAGCACTATCGCGTCGTCGGGATCGTGTTCCAGGGCCAGGTAGACCGCCAACGGCATGGTGGTCGTCTTCCCGGGAAAGTTGCCGGCGAAGGTGATGGTCGCGCCGAACTCGCCCAGCGCCCGCGCCCAGCACAACACGCCGCCCGCGACGACACCGGGCAGCACCGACGGCAACGTGACCCGCCGGAAGGTCAGCCAGCGCGACGCGCCGAGTGTCGCGGCCGCCTCCTCGAATCGCGGGTCCGCCGCCCGCAGCGCGCCCTCCACCGCGATCACCAGAAACGGCATCGCCACGAACGCTTCCGCGATCACCACCCCGGCGGTGGTAAAAGGCAGTGCGAAGCCGGACCATTCGTACAGATAGCGGCCGATCAGCCCACGCCTGCCGAGCACAAGAAGCAGAGCGACACCGCCGACCACCGGCGGCAACACCAGCGGCACGGTCACCAGCGCCCTGATCAACCCGCGCCCCGGCACCTCGCCGCGCGCGAGCAGCCAGGCCAGCGGAACGCCGAGTACCAGGCAGATCACCGTTGCCAGGCTCGCGCACAGCAGCGACAGCCGCAGCGCCTGGCCGACTTCGGCGTTGAACAACCGGTCGGGCAGCGCCCACCACGGCGTCCGCAGCAGCAGACCGAGCAGCGGAACAAGCAGGAATGCCAGCGCGCACACGGCGGGCAGCACCAGAACGAGCGGTCGTCGTCCCGATCTTGTTCGTCGCCGCTCCGAGCTGGTCACGGTGTGTCGAACCCCGCCTTCGCGAACACTGTCCGCGCCTGGTCGGAACGTACGAACTCGACGAACGCGGCAGCCCCCGTCGCATTCGGCGCGTGCCTGAGCGGTGCGACCGGGTAGTCGTTGATCGCCTTGTCCGCCTCCGGGAAGTCGATGCCCTCGACCTGGTCGCCGCCCGCCCGCACGTCGGTGCGATAAACCAGCGCCGCGTCGACCTCACCGAGCTTCACCTTGGTCAGGACCGCTTTCACGTCCGCCTCACGGGTGTCGGGCTCGGGTTTGATGCCCGCTACCTCGAACACGGTCTCGGCGGCCGACCCGCACGGCACCTGTTCGGCGCACAGTGCGATCTTGGGCTCGGTCCTCCCGAAGTCCGCCAGTCCGGCGATGTGGCCCGGGTTGCCCTTCGGCACCGCGATCGTCAGCCGGTTGCGCACGAAGGTGACCGGCGTGTCGGTGACCTCGCCCTCGTCCGCGACCTGCCGCATGTTCTTCGGTGCGGCCGAGGCGAAGACGTCGGCGGGCGCGCCCTGGTTGATCTGCTCGGCCAGCGCGGAGCTGGCGCCGAAGCTGTAGACCACCCGGACCCCGGGATGCGTCGCCTCGAACTGCGTGCCGAGTTCGGTGAACGTCTCGGTCAGCGAGGCCGCGGCGAACACGGTGACCGTACCGCCCACGGCGTCCGCCCCGGCGGGCTCGGAGTCCGCACCGCACCCCGCCACGGCGACCGCGGTGACCCCGGCGGCGATCAGCACCCGCAGCAATCTGATCATCCGTGTCAATTTTCCGGTATCTCGACAACGACGTGCGTCGACTTGACCGAGGCCACCGCGACACTGCCGACCTCGAGACCAAGCTCATCGACCGACTCCCTGCTCAGCAGCGACACCAGCCGAAATGGCCCGGCCTGCATCTCGACCTGTGCCATCACGGTGTCCTTGACCACCCGCGTGACGATGCCGCGCAGGCGATTGCGGGCCGAAGCGGCAACGGTGATGCCCGGCTCCGGCACCTCGGCGTTGGCCCGCAGGAATTCGGCCAGTTCCCGGCCGCTGACGCCCTTGCGCCCGTTGTCGAGCTGGATGGCGGTCAGCTTGCCCTGATCGATCCAGCGCCGGACGGTGTCGTCGCTGACCCCGAGCAACGCCGCCGCTTCGCTGATCCGCAAACTCGTCACGAAACGCAGTTTATTTCCGTATCTGCGGAAATCAAAGGACTGAATGCGCGCGACACGGCTGGTTCCAGATTTGTGGGTCCCCTCACAAACATGTCCGGTTTGCTCTAGCGTGAGCACGGTCGGTGCCGAGAGGGGTGGTGGATGCGTAACGGGATGCTGAGTGTGGCGCAGTTGCGAGACAGGGTCGATGAGGGGGAGATCGACACGGTACTCGTCGCGATGACCGACATGCAGGGGCGATTGCAGGGGAAGCGGTGCGCGGCACGATTCTTCCTGGACGAGGTGGTCGAGCACGCGACCGAGACATGCAATTACCTGCTTGCGGTGGACGTGGAGATGGCGACGGTCGACGGATACACGATGTCGTCGTGGGAGACCGGGTACGGGGATTTCGTGCTGCGGCCCGATCTGCGCACGCTGCGGGCGGTGCCGTGGTGGCCGGGCACGGCGTTGGTGCTGTGCGACGTCGAGCACGTGGTGCCGGAGGGACGGGCGGTCGCGGCCTCGCCGCGGCAGGTGCTGCGCAAGCAACTGGATCGGCTGGCCGAGCGTGGCCTGCGCGCGTTCGTCGGGACCGAACTGGAATTCCTGGTGTTCGATGACACCTACGAAGCGGCATGGAACGCCGGATATCGCGGGCTGACTGCCGCCAACCAGTACAACGTCGACTATTCGATGCTCGGGACCGCGCGGATCGAGCCGTTGCTGCGCCGCATCCGAAAAGAGATGGGCGGCGCCGGGATGTACGTCGAGTCGGCCAAGGGCGAATGCGGTCCCGGCCAGCACGAGATCGCGTTCCGGTACGACGAAGCCCTGGTGACCTGTGACAACCACAGCATCTACAAGACCGGCGCGAAGGAGATCGCGGCCCAGGAGGGGCGCAGCCTCACGTTCATGGCGAAATACGATGAACGAGAAGGAAATTCGTGCCATATCCACCTGAGTTTGCGCGACGAGTCCGGGAAGCCGGTGTTCGCGGGCGATGGAGCGGACGGATCGTCGGCGCTGATGCGGCACTTCATCGCCGGCCAGCTGGACTGCCTGCGGGAGTTCACCTATCTACTCGCCCCGAATATCAACTCCTATAAGCGATTCGTCGCGGGCAGCTTCGCGCCGACCGCCATCACGTGGGGGCGGGACAACCGGACCTGCGCCATTCGCGTGGTCGGCGAGGAGCACTCGCTGCGGTTCGAGAACCGCGTGCCCGGCGGAGACGTGAACCCGTATCTCGCCGTGGCGGCGCTGATCGCTGCGGGACTGCACGGAATCGACCGGCAGCTTCCGCTGGAGCCGGAATTCCACGGCAACGCCTACCAATCGAAGCGACCCCGGGTGCCGCGGACACTGCGCGAGGCGGCCCAGCTCTTCGGGGACAGCACGGTAGCTCGCGCGGCGTTCGGTGATGATGTAGTGGAGCACTACCGCAACGCGGCGCGGGTCGAGTTGGACGCCTACGACGCCGCGGTCACCGATTGGGAGCGTATCCGTGGTTTCGAACGACTCTGAGGTCGCACGTCCTGTGATCGGCCTGCCGACCTATGTGGAGCAAACACGCTTCAATACCTGGGACCTGCCCAGCGCGGTCTTGCCGCACACATATGTCGCCATGGTGGTGGCCGCCGGCGGTACCCCGGTGTTGCTGCCGCCCGCCGGTGCTCCCCGCCCCGAGTTGGTGCGGTTGCTCGACGGGCTGGTGCTGACCGGCGGCGCCGACATCGATCCCGCCCGCTACGGCGGCCCTTCGGGCGGATCCCCCGGCTACACCAGGCCGGATCGCGACGAATCGGAATTCGGTCTGTTCGAGCTGGGGCGGGCAGCGGGTCTGCCGATCCTCGCGGTGTGCCGCGGGCTCCAGTTGGTGAACGTGGCGTTGGGCGGCAGCCTGATTCCGCATCTCCCCGATGTCGTCGGTCACGATGAGCATTCCGGCACCGAGGGCGGGTTCAGCGTCACCCGTGTGCTGACGACCGCGGGCAGCAGGGTCGCGGAATTCGCCGGTCCGGAGGTGAAGGTCCACTGCCATCATCATCAGGCCATCGACCGGCTCGCCGACGGTCTGCTCGCCACAGCGCACGCCACCGACGGCACCATCGAGGCGGCGGAGGCGACCGACGGTTCGTTCCTGCTGGGCGTGCAATGGCATCCGGAGGTCGACGCCACCGACCGACGGTTGATCCGGGCACTGGTCGAGGCGGCGGACACCTATCGAAGGGAGCGGAACTCGTGACGACGGCGCAGGTGGTCAATCCGGCGACCGAACAGGTGGTGACCACCGTCGAACTCGTCGGGGAAGCGGAGACCGACGCCGCCATCGACGAGGCCCAGCGTGCCTCGGCCGCCTGGCGCGACATCGCGCCCGGCGACCGGGCCCGGCTGCTGCGCCGCTTCGCCGAGGCGGTCGACGCCGACCTGGAGCGGCTCGCGCGACTAGAAGTCGCCAATGCCGGGCACACCATCGGCAACGCGCGCTGGGAGGCGGGCAACGTTCGTGACGTGTTGCACTACGCCGCCGGTATGCCGGAACGGTTGCTGGGCAGCCAGATTCCGGTCGCGGGCGGGGTCGACATCACCTTCCACGAACCGCTCGGCGTGGTCGGCGTGATCGTCCCGTGGAACTTTCCTATGCCGATCGCGGCCTGGGGATTCGCGCCCGCGCTCGCGGCGGGGAACACGGTGGTGCTCAAACCCGCCGAACTCACGCCGTTGACCGCGATCCGGCTCGGGGAACTCGCGCTCCAAGCGGGGCTGCCCGAGGGCGTGTTCCAGGTCTTGCCCGGCAAGGGATCGGTAGTGGGGAACCGCTTCGTCACCCATCCGGCCGTCCGCAAGGTGGTGTTCACCGGCTCCACCGAAGTGGGCACGCAGATCATGGCGGGCTGCGCGCGGCAGGTGAAGCGGGTGACGCTGGAACTCGGCGGAAAGAGCGCGAACATCGTGTTCGCCGACGCCGACCTGGAACGGGCGGCGGCGACGGCGCCCTACGGCGTATTCGACAACGCCGGGCAGGACTGCTGCGCGCGTTCTCGAATTCTTGTGCAGCGCAGCGTATTCGACCGTTTCCTCGAGCTGCTGGAACCGGCGGTGCACGGGGTGCGGGTCGGCGATCCGTCCGACGAGTCCACCGAGATGGGGCCGCTGATCTCGGCCGCGCACCGGGAGCGCGTCGCTGGATTCGTGGAACGGTCGACGAAGGTGGCGTTCACCGGAAGCAGGCCGGAGGGGCCCGGATTCTGGTATCCCCCGACGGTGGTGCTGCCCGGCACGCCCGCCGACCGGGTGCTCACCGAGGAGGTGTTCGGCCCGGTGGTCGCGGTGCTGCCGTTCGAGGACGAGGCCGACGCCGTCCGGATCGCCAATGATACGGAGTACGGCCTGTCCGGCTCGATCTGGACCAGTGACGTCGGCCGGGCGTTGCGCGTCTCGCGCGGCGTCGAGGCGGGCAACCTGTCGGTGAATTCGCATTCGTCCGTCCGGTATTGGACGCCGTTCGGTGGTTTCAAGCGGTCGGGGTTGGGCCGTGAGCTCGGGCCGGATGCCGCCTTGGCGTTCACCGAGACCAAGAACGTGTTCCTCGCCACGCAGTGACCCACCACACCTGACAGGAGATATGTTGCAGCGCTTACAGGATCGAGTCGCCGTCGTCACCGGCGGCGGGAGCGGTATCGGTCTGGCCACGGTCCGTCGTTTCGCCGCGGAGGGGGCGAAGGTCGTCGTCGCGGACGTCGACGCCGGCACTGGCGAGGCCGCCGCCGCGGCAGTCGGCGGGCGGTACGTCGAGGTGGATGTCACCGACGAATCCCAGGTCGAGGCGCTGTTCCAGACTGCGGTCGACAGCTACGGCGGGCTGGACATCGCGTTCAACAACGCGGGAATCTCTCCGCCGGAGGACGATTCGATCCTGACCACCGGTATCGACGCCTGGCGTCGCGTGCAGGAGGTCAACCTGACCTCGGTATACCTGTGCAGCAAGTACGCCATCCAGCACATGCTGGAGCGCGGCAAGGGCTCGGTGATCAACACCGCGTCGTTCGTCGCGGTAATGGGCGCGGCAACCTCGCAGATCTCCTACACAGCCTCCAAGGGTGGCGTGCTGTCGATGAGCCGGGAACTGGGCGTGCAGTTCGCCCGCAACGGAATTCGGGTGAACGCCCTGTGCCCGGGCCCGGTGAATACGCCGCTACTGCGGGAGCTGTTCGCCAAGGACCCCGAGCGGGCCGCGCGCCGCCTGGTACACGTGCCACTCGGGCGCTTCGCCGAACCGGAGGAGATCGCCGCCGCGGTGGCCTTCCTCGCCAGTGACGACTCCTCGTTCATCACAGCTTCCCAGTTCATGGTGGACGGCGGCATCGCCGGTGCGTACGTGACCCCGCTGTAGTGCGGAAACGGCGGTCCCGCACGCGGATCGGCGTCCGAACCGGCGCGGTTCGACGGCCTACTTCGGCGCTCCCAGTCGCGCGCCTCCATCGACTCGCACCACGATCCCGGTGGTGAACGAGTTGTCGACCAGGAACTCGATCGCGTGCGCCACGTCGTCAGCCGTGCCGACCCGACCGGCTGGGGTGGAGGAGGCGATGGAGTCGAATACTTCGGCGCGGGCGCCGTCGGGCAGGAACTTCCACCAGTCGGTGTCTATCACGCCCGGAGACACCGCGTTCACCCGCAGCGGCGCCAGTTCGACGGCCAGTACCGGAACCATGGCTTCCACACCGGCGTTCACCGCGGCCAGTGCCGCCGTCGTCGGCATCGAGCCCCCCGCCGACGCCGCCGACACCAGCGTGATCGAGCCACCCGCGGCGAGATGCGGCAGCGCGGCCTGTATCGCGGCCGTGTGCGCGAGCAGCTTGCCGTCGACATGCTGCCGGACATGATCCAGTCCGAGCTCGCGGAACGGGGTGGTGCCGGACGGTCCGGTCACGGTCACCACAAGATGGTCGATCTGCCCGACCTCGGCGAAGAATCGGGCCAGGTCCGCCTCGTCCCGCGCGTCGACCGTCTGTCCGGTGGCGTCCGGACCGAGTTCGGCCAGCGCCTCGGCGAGTTTCTCGGCGCTGCGTCCGGCGATGATCACCTCGCGCCCGTGGGATGCGAGCCTGCGCGCGGTGGCAAGGCCGATGCCCGATGTACCGCCCACGATGACGACTCGGTTGCGCACAACATTCTCCTTATTTTCGAAACATTGTGCCTCGAAATATAAACGAGGCACGGTGTCTTGTAAAGTGCGGGCATGACCGGAACCCGAGGCCGCCCGCGGAGTGAGGACGCCAGGCGGGCGATCCTGCGTTCCGCGCTGGAGCTGTGCGAGCGCGATGGCTATCAGGAGTTGACCATCAAGGCGATCGCCGACGCGGCGGGTGTGGGCAGGCAAACGGTGTACCGCTGGTGGCCGGACAAGGCGTCGGTGCTTATGGAGGCGCTCGTCGGATTGGCGTACGAACACGCCGCGCTCGTGGTGCGAGACAACTCCACAGACGTCCTCGCTGACGTCGAACGCCTGCTCGCGACGACCTATGAACTCGCGCGCAAGGTGACCGGGCAGGCGCTGGTCGGCCTGATGGCGGACGCGCAGCGCGACCCGGCGCTCTCGAAGCGGTTGCAGGACACCGTGATCGGGCCCCGCCGTGCCGCAATGCGCGCACTCTTGCAACAGGGGGTCGACGCGGGCGAGTTGGCCGAGGCTGTGCCGCTGGATCTGGTAGTCGATTTCGCGTTCGGGGCCATGTGGTACCGGCTATTGAGCCGGCACGCTCCTGTTGGCGCCGCGTTGGCGCGTGAGGTTACCGCCGGCGTCACCGCGATGCTTGCGGGCGGCTGATCGGGAGGTCTCGCTTCGGTGGGCGGTGCGGGTGCGGGTGAGTCGATGCAGCGACGTCATCTCTAGACTGGCTGGTCGGTTTCGCGGTTGTATTCCAGATTGTGGCCAATTGTGACTGGTGTCACATTATTTGACGTACCGGCAGGTCAGAGTATTCTCCCAGCGCTGTTTTCGAGCCGCCGCTGTTTGCCAATTATGGAATCTGGGTATTGCCTGTGTTCGTGCCGCGCCTTCGGTGAGAAGCCGAAGGAAGAACGAATCGAGGTCCGTGACGGGCTGGAGAGGACGTGCACGTGACCGGCCAAACCTCCGAGAGTTTCCCTCTGCGGCGCTCGGTCGCCGCCTCCGCGATGGGCAATGCCACCGAATGGTTCGACTACGGCGTCTACGCCGCGACCGCGAGCTACCTGACCGACGCTTTCTTTCCCGGCGAACTAGGCACGCTCGGCACCATGCTCGGCTTCGCCGTCTCTTTCGTGCTTCGACCACTCGGTGGCATGGTGTGGGGTCCACTCGGTGACCGGATCGGCCGAAAAGCAGTGCTGGCCACCACGATCTTGCTCATGGCCGCCGCCACCGGTGTCATCGGCCTACTGCCGACGCACGCCTCCATCGGTGTGTTCGCGCCGATCATGCTCATCACTCTGCGTGTGGTGCAAGGCTTTTCGACCGGTGGTGAATATGGCGGCGCCGCAACGTATCTGGCCGAGTGCGCGCCCGACCGTAATCGCGGATTCCTCGGCAGCTTCCTGGAGTTCGGTACGCTCGGCGGGTTCGTCGGCGGCTTCGCGACGGTGCTGGCCTGCCAGCTCGCGATCGGCTCGGACGCCATGCACGACTGGGGCTGGCGCATCCCGTTCCTGCTCGCCATCCCACTGGGCCTGATCGGCTGGTATCTCCGGGCCAAGCTCGACGAGAGCCCGGTGTTCAGCGAGGTGGCCGAGCACAAGCATCCGCCGGGCGGCTTGCGTGCGGTGCTGACCACCTACCGGCGCGAGACGCTCACGCTGGCCGGGTTGGTCGTCGCCCTCAACGTGGTGAACTACACGCTGCTCACCTACCAGCCGACCTACTTGCAGAACAAGATCGGCATAGGCGAGTCGGCCACCACCGCGATGATGCTGGTCGGGCAGTTGGTGATGATGCTGGTGCTGCCGTTCTTCGGCAAGCTGTCCGACCATGTCGGCCGCCGTCCGATGTGGCTGTTCTCGCTGCTCGGCCTCGCGGTGATGGCGGTGCCGATGTACTGGCTGATGGGCCAGGGCATCGGGTGGGCCATCACGGGATTCATTGTGCTCGGTTTGTTGTACGTGCCGCAGCTGTCGACCATCAGCGCCACATTCCCGGCCATCTTCCCGACCCATGTCCGCTACGCGGGCTTCGCGCTGGGCTACAACGTCTCCACCGCGGCCTTCGGCGGCACCGCCCCGCTGATCAACGAGGCCGCGATCGAATCGACCGGCTGGTCCCTGTTCCCCGCCGTCTACATGGTCGGCGCGTCCCTGATCGGCCTGGTCGCCTGGACCTTCCTCCGCGAAACGGCCGGAACCTCGTTGCGCGGCACCGAAGTCCCCGACGGCGGTGAACCCTCGCCGAGCGTCCCGAACGACGCGGGCGAACCCTCTGCCAGCGTCCAAAACGAGGCTCCGCCTGCCCAGCCTGCGTACTGAATGGGCGACCGCGCCTGGGCGGTCGTCAGGCTCCGCCAGCCCGATGGTTGTCGAGGCGTGCCGAGTCGATTATGCACGCTGCGGACGAGGCGGGGATGGCGTGTTTCATCATCGCCACTGAGAAGGCCCGGTCCACCAGGACCGGGCCTTCGGTGTATCAACGGACAAGCGAAAATGGTGGGCAGCTATCTTTGGGGAGTACAGTTATATAAACTGTGATCCTACAAACTGCGGGAGTGTCGTGCGGAAACCTGCGGACATGTTCGATCGTGCATACGAGTGGTCTGCGCTGACCCGCTTCGTCTCGGACGAGCAGCCCGGCGCGACGCTCGGTGTCGTCTCGGGCAGGCGTCGCCAGGGCAAGACTTTCTTGCTGGAAGCGATCTGCAAGGCGGCAGGCGGGTTCTACTTCGGTGCGACCGAGGCAACCGAAGCCGAATCGCTGCGGCGGATCAGCGCTGCCTTGACCGCTCATGTTCGGCCGGTGAGCCCGTTTCATTTCCATCGTTGGGCAGAGGTAATCGACACGCTGCTCAGTCTGGGGATCGAACAGCCGGTTCCTGTCGTCATCGACGAGTTCCCCTACCTCGCGAAGGCGAGCCCCGAGCTTCCGTCGGTCATTCAGGAAGCTTTGCGGCCGTTGCGTGAACAGCGAACGAACTCACGGACGCGGTTGCTGTTATGCGGATCCGCGCTGTCGTTCATGGGTCGAATCCTGTCCGGTAGCGCCCCTTTGCGTGGCCGCGCCGGACTCGAGTTGCTGGTTCGTCCGCTCGACTATCGCCTGGCAGCTGAATTCTGGGGAATCAGTGACGCACGTCTGGCGCTACAGGTCAATTCGATCGTGGGAGGTACTCCAGCGTATCGGCGGGAGTTCGCACGTGGCGATACGCCCACCGGACCCGATGACTTCGACGACTGGGTTGTCCGAACCGTCATGAATCCGGAGACGCCACTGTTTCGCGAGCCACGATATCTGCTCGCCGAGGAACCCGAATTACGCGACACCGCCCTGTATCTGTCCGTGCTGGGCGCAGTGGCGGACGGCAACGCCACGCGCGGCGGCATTGCCAGCTATCTCGAGCGCAAGGCCTCCGATATCGCCCATCCCATCAATGTTCTCGAAGATGTCGGACTCCTGTATCGTGACGCCGATGCCTTCCGGGACAACAGATCCACGTATCGCATCTCCGAGCCGCTGATTCGCTTCTACCACGCAATCATGCGCCCGGTCTGGGACCAGCTCGAACGCCCCGGAAGTGCCAGCCGTGTGTGGCGCGCCAGTCGCCTCAGGTTCATCAGCAACGTTCTCGGGCCACATTTCGAGCAGATATGCCGGGACTGGGCGCTGCACCACTCCGATCCCGGTCTGTTCGCCGAACTTCCGGCCAAGGTCGGTCATGGGACGGTTCACGACGCCAGCACTCGAACAAATCACGAGATCGACGTCGCCGTCATCGGGGTATCGGACGGCGGCAAGCCGCCGCTCCTGGCGATCGGTGAGGCGAAGTGGAACGACATGATGGGACAAAGTCATCTGGACCGCCTTCGGCATATCCGGGATGTCATCGCCCGCAATGGTCGATACGACACCAGCCGAACTCGACTACTGTGCTTCAGCGGCGCTGGTTTCAACGACAATGCACGAAGGGCGGCGGAGTCGGACGACGTCGCACTCATCGGCCTGCCGGCACTGTATGAATGAACCTGGCGGGGACGCGCCCAGAACGCTGTCGACAGCGGGAGGGATGCACGCGAGCGGTCAGGCTCTGTACAGCCGGGTGAACGAAGGGCCGACCCTTACCGGCCGGATGTCGATATGCCGCCAGACGTCTCCGGTGACATACGGCTCGACCTTCAGCCATTCGTCGAGTTCGCCGCGGGAGTCGAATTCGAGGATCAGCATCGAGCCGATCATCGTGCCGTCATCGTCGAGAATGGCGGTGCCGAAGAGCATCTTGCCCTCGGCTACCAGCATGTCACCGAGGGCGATGTGCTTGTTGCGGGCAGGGCTGTCGATTATCGAATTCCGTCGAAGAGGCGTTGACGCCCATGAACTACGTTGGCACTCGACTACTGAAGACCTCACCTCGGACCAGCCGACGACACACCCACTCCCACAAGCAAGTTCGTTCCCGCCGAGCCGGCACGACGCACGTACCGGTACTGCGGCGGCAGGCAAGATGAATGACATGGTCGACGATGAATGTACGCGTTTCACGCTGCCGAGAGGGGCGACGGGTTTCTTTCGGTCGAAGGATGGTCCCCTGCCCGAGACCGACCTGCGGGCATTCCGTACCGCTCTGTATGCCGCTGCTCGCAAAGCTGGAGGCGAAGTGGGTGAGGTGGAGGAACGGGCGTACCCCCGGACCTTCCACACCGCACCGATTGTCGAGCACGAGGGTGAGACGATCGTCCTGTGTCACGCCTATCACCCATGGATCGCATTCAGCCAGGAACGTCGGCATTGCTCCGAGGATGAATTCGTAGTGCCACCGCCATGGGCTCTGATCTTCGCCAGCGCGGGATTTGTGGTCCTGACGAGCGAGCAGCTCGCCACACCACTCCGCTACGTGAATACCGATGTGCTTTCGAAGAGTGAATGGCGCGAGATTCGCTACTACGGAATCACCACGCTGGGCGGGGTTCTCTTCAACGCGTGGGACTGATGAGCTGGTCTACGGGTAGCAACCCGTGCCAGCTCGGCTGGCGCAATCGCGCGTTTGTGTGGGCAGTTGTCGACCCCGCAGCGGTGGTGCCGAGGCAGCTGCCCGGTCGGGTCGGGAAGTGATCGCATTGATCAGCGGGCCTTGAACCCACTGGGGGATGGTCGAGGTCCGTCCAGGCGAGGGGAGGAATGGTTGGTTCGACGGCGACGGATCATTTCAGGCGGACGGTGGCTCATCGTCTTCGGGCTGGTCATCGTCTTTCGGCCAGCTGTCCTCGATGATCAGACGGTCGTCCCGCAGTGCGGCCGCGTACTGTTCGGCGACTATGTCGGTCGGGTAGGTGGGCCAGTAGGAGACCGCGCCGGTGGGCTTGTCGATGACGCAGACCGAGCCGCCGACGACCAGTAGGGGGACGTTCGGGTCGGCGGATGGCGAGGGAGGGAAGACGGCGGCGGCGACGAAGCAGGTGTCGAATTCGGTGATCTGGTAGGTGATTCCGCGTTCGGCGTCGTCGTCGTTCGAGAGGTAGCGTTTGGCGATCCGGCGCGCCTCGCTCTGGTCCACCGGCGTGCTCGCCTCGGTTGGGTAGGCGTGGATGTCCATGTGTCGACGGCAGCCACGAGATGATGGCCGCCTACTCCTTCCAGGTCCTCTAGATAACACTGTGGCGGCCCGCCGCAGGCGGGTTTCGTCAGTCGAACCGAATGGTCGACAGCATCAGGCGGGCGAGTGCCTCCGGGTCCGGTTCGGTAACCAGCGCCGAATTGTCCAGTGCCCCTTCGCGATACAGCGAGGCAAAACCGTGCACCAGCGACCAGGCGGCGAGTTGGCTCGCCTGCTGATGCTGTCGGTTCCGCTCCGGCTGAATCGCGGAGACACCGGAGCGTAACGCAGCGCCGGAGCGTACCCGTGCCGCTTGGAGCTTCGGGTCGTCGGCATGCAGCAGGTTGTGCCGGTACATGACGTCGAAGTGCCCGGGGTGTTCGCGGGCGAATCGGATGTAGGCCACCGCGATCTCTCGGAAATCTCCGGCCGCCTGCTCGAGCCGGTCGGTCAGCAGCTCGAAGCCCTCGGCGGCCAGCGCGGTGAGCAGGCCCGCTCGGTCGCCGAAGTGATGCGCGGGCGCCGCGTGCGAGACCCCGGCGTGCCGCGCCAGGTTGCGCAGGGAGACGGCATCGACGCCGTTGGACGCGATCTGTTCGGCGGCCGCGGCCAGGATCGTGGCCCGCAGATCGCCGTGGTGGTAGCCGTTCTTCCTCATACCTCGATGGTGGCCGATAATCTAGGCATTGACAAGTTTCTATCGTCGACCTAATCTTTCCACTGTCAAGATTGGTTGTTCGACAGGAGATCCCGATGGCACCGCTGGTTGTACTCGCCGTCGTCACCGCACTGGCTCGGCTTATCGGCTGGCTGGCCGGTATCGGCTGGCTCGATTCGTGGCCGCACGCGACCGCGCTGGGGCTGGCCGCGATGTTCGTCCTCACCTCGACGGCACACTTCCTCCAGCCGCGCCGCGCCGCCCTGATCGCCATGGTGCCGCCGAGGCTTCCGAACCCGCCCGCGCTGGTGACGCTGACCGGCATCCTCGAACTGGCGGGCGCCGTCGGCCTGGTGATCCCCGCGACCGCCGACCTTGCCGCGATCTGTCTGATCGCGCTGCTGGTGGTGATGTTCCCGGCCAACGTCCGCGCCGCACGGGCCGAACTGGGGATCAAGACCATGCCGCTGCCGCTGCGGACACTGGTCCAGGTCGTGTTCCTGGCGGCCTGCGCTGTCGTCCTCGTCGGCTGAGCACGAAAAGCCCGCTCCGCTCGGCAAGGAAGCCTCCTGTTGGTAAATCATGTTGCAGCACAACAAGATTCAATAGGAGGCTACCTCATTCTCGAGCGCGACCCAGAGGGCCCGGTCGAGGGCTTCGGTCAGTGCGACCGGGGTGATTTCGAGTCGGGTCGAAGCGCCAGCCTTCCTCGGTGCGACGCGCCTCGTAGCGGTGGAACCCGGCCGCGACGGCCTCGGTCTTGTCGTCGATGACGAACACGGCGATATCGTGGGCCCGTACCGTGGCGGTCTCGCCGTCGATCGACCTCGATGACGAGGTTGGACTTGTTGTGCAGGGTGCGGACGTACCTGTCATCGCCCGAGCGCACGAGTTCGATGAGCGCCTCGAAGCTCCGGACCTCACCGCGCGGGGACCTGACGACGACGTCCCCGGTGAAGAGCCGGTCGGTCTCGCCGTAGCGGCCCTCATCGACCCACAGGCTGTGGCGGGCGACCAGGTCGGCAAGTTCGGCGCGGTAGGCGCCCACAAGGACCACTTCGTGGTGCTCGCCGCCCTCGCCGAGTTCGGCCCCGCGAGCCAGGCGGCCCTCTCCGGCCGCACCCGGATCTACAAGAGCGACCTCGTATCAGTCCTCAACGACCTCGAAGACCGCGGCTGGGTCCGCCGCGCCCCCGACCCGGCCGACAAGCGCCGCAACGTCATCACCATCACCGACGACGGCGAGTCCCACCTCACCGAACTCGACCGCGTCCTCGACGGCGTCCTCGACGGCGTCAACGAGCACATCATGGCCCCGCTCGGCCGCGACGAGCGCGCGCAGCTGTTCGACCTGCTCGGCCGCATCAACGCCCACCTAGCCAGCGCGCAGGACCGCGCCTGATCGCCACAGCAGGGACGGGCAGCCGGCGGCCCGGGTGCCGCCACTGGGGGTTCCGGGGGACTGTAATCGCCGAAAATCCAACGAATTTCTTGTATTTCCTGGTCGGGTGCGGTGTGGCTATGAGGTCGTCTTGTTCAGGTGGCGGTAGATGGTGGGGCGGGTGACGCCGAACTCGGCGGCGATTTGCTCGACGGTGTAGCGGCGCCTGCCCCGCTCGTCGAGTTCGTCGTACATCTGCCGCGCCAGCTGGACCTGCCGGGCGCCGAGTTTGGGTTTCTGGCGGCCGGTACGTCCGCGGGCGCGGGCTGCGGCCAGCCCGTCGCGGGTGCGCTCGGACATCAGGGCGTGCTCGAATTCTGCTATCGCGCCGAGGATTTGGAAGAACATGCGGCCGACGGCGGTGGAGGTGTCGATGCCCTGGTCGAGCATCACCAGGTCCACGCCCCGGTCCTGGAGGGTCTTGGACAGCTCGATCAGATGCTCGAGGGAACGGCCGAGCCGGTCGAGCTTGGTCACCACCAGTTGGTCTTTGGGCCGGTTGGCCACCAGCAGCGCCTCGCTGAGCTCGGGCCGGGAGGCGAGCTCGCCGGACCCTGTCGGTGAAGATCTGTTCGCACCCGGCGGCGGTGAGCGCGTCGCGCTGGGCTTCGGGGTGTTGGTCGCGGGTGGAGACCCGCCCTTAGCCAATTCGCATGGCGCGCAGTGTATTGCGAACACCCGACAGGTTGACACTGGTACGTACACGGCAACCTTACGACTCTAGCCTGCGGAAACCCGCTTCGGCCGAGGTGTCTCGTGAACGAACGTTATCGACCCACTCCTGACCCTCACGTCGGGGGCCGAATCCCGTCGAGGATGAGGGCGGTGACGCGATCGGCGACGTCGGGGGTGTGGGTTTGGGTGGCCTGGCAGGCGACGATGATGGCCTTGGCTTCTCGTGCGGTCAGGTCGGCGCGGGCGGTTCCGGCGTGTTTCGCGGCGGTGAGGAGTTCGCCGATTAGGCTCATGAATTGGGCTTCGGTATCGGGGGCGACGGTGTCGATGTCGATCCCGTCGCCGGCGATCGCCTGGGACAATCCCTGATCGGCAGCGCCCCACTGCAACGCCATCGCGCGGATGAACTCCGCCAGCGCCAGCCCCGGGTCGCCCTCGTCGAGCAGGGCGCGCCCCGCGGCGACGATCTGGGTCAGTCGATGATCGACAACGGCGGCGAACAGGGCGTTCTTGGTGGGGAAGTGCCGGTAGACGGTGCCCGCACCGACTCCGGCGCGACGCGCGATCTCATCGATGGGGATCGACAGTCCCTCGGCGGCGAAGCTTCGATAGGCGGTCTCGAGGACTGCCTCGCGGTTGCGTAGCGCGTCCGCGCGGAGCGGTTTGGGTTGGTCTGTCACGTGAATCACCTCTCGCGTTCCTGGCAAACGGGGCGCGCGTTCCGTATGGTTGAATGTAAGCGGAGCTACCGTTCCGCTTTGCTCATACTACCGAGGAGGACCGCATGACGAACTGGACCACCACCGACATCCCCGACCAGACCGGACGCACCGCCGTCGTGACCGGCGCGAATTCCGGACTGGGATTCGAAACGGCCGCCGCACTGGCCGCCAAGGGCGCACACGTCGTGCTGGCCGTGCGCAACCTGGACAAAGGCAAGGCCGCCGTGGACCGGATCCTGGCCGAAACACCCCACGCCAGCGTGGAGCTGCAACAACTCGATCTGGGATCCCTCGACGGGGTGCGCGCCGCGGCCGCTGAGCTCAAAGCCGCCCATCCGCGGATCGATCTGCTGATAAACAACGCCGGGGTGATGTACCCGCCCAAGCAGGCCACCGCAGACGGCTTCGAGTTGCAGTTCGGCACCAACCACCTCGGGCACTTCGCCCTGACCGGCTTGCTGCTGGACGCCCTGCTGCCCGTGCCCGGCTCGCGGGTGGTCACGGTCAGCAGTATCGGGCACCGTATCCGCGCGGCGATCCACTTCGATGACCTGAACTTCGATCACGGCTACAGCGCACTGGCCGCATACGGCCAATCCAAGCTGGCCAACCTGCTGTTCACCTACGAACTCCAGCGGCGCCTGGCCGCCGCCGACCAGGCCACGATCGCGGTCGCCGCCCACCCCGGCGGAGCGAATACCGATCTGATGCGTCACCTGCCGGCGGTATTCGGGCCCGCGATAGGCCTGCTCACCCAATCCCCCACGATGGGCGCGTTGCCGACCCTGCGCGCGGCGACCGACCCCGGTGTGACGGGCGGGCAGTACTACGGCCCCGACGGTCTCGGAAGCATGCGCGGGCACCCGAAGCTGGTGTCGTCGAGCAAGCAGTCCCACGACCCCGATCTGGCGCGCCGGTTGTGGCAGGTCTCCGAAGACCTGACCGGCGTCAGCTACCTCGACTGACCGATCCGCCAGCACACGACGGGACTGGAACCCGATGCGCGTCATCGCGGTCGCGTTCCCGCAGCGGCCGGTAGCCAGTGGGGTCTCTCCTGGGCAATAGTGCGCGACGAGGCCCCCGAACCCGGACATCACCGGCGGCGTAGGACCTGTGCGCGCCTGCCGGCGGCTCAGCGCCTCGGCCCAGGGACGAGAACAGAACCCATCGACCGGACCAACACGGCCGACAACCGGCCCGATCCACCGATCAGGCCGAGACGCGGTGACCCGTCAGGTCCAATCGCGTGTCCATGTCGAGCCGGAATCGGCCGTAGGGGTTGATGTTCGACCAGAACAGCGGTGTCAACGCGCGGCGCTCGTTCTCTCCGATCAGCTCGCGGAATTCGGATTCCTCCAGAACTGCTTGCAGCAGAAGGGTGTTGATGTGGACCATCGCCGATTGCAGCAGGTGTAGCGCCAGCATCGACACCTCGGCGTGTTCACGGTCGGCGCCGGTGAGCTGGGAGTCCTTGCCGTAGAACAGGACCGTGTTGGCGGAGTTCCAGTTCTCCACCACCTGCAATCCGGAGTTGATCTCCCGGCGGAGTTCCTGCGAGGCCAGATAGTCGGGGTGCCGTTAACGATCGTGTCACCTGGTACATGAACGTTCCCGAAACCCAGTTCGAGGGAGGTTGGCGCGGTGTAGTTTTCGCGCGTGATGAGGGAGCTCGACCAGGATGAGTTGATCGACCGGTGGACGTTGATCGGCAAGGAGCCGGAGCTGGTTGCCACCAAGCGGGGTGCAGCGAAGATCGGGTTTGCGCTGATGCTGCGGTTCTATACCGAGAAGGGTCGGTTCCCGCGCGGGCGGTCGGAGATCCATGACGATGCGGTCGAGTACGTGGCCCGGCAGGTCGGAGTTGATCGGACCGAGATCGCGTTCTACGACTTCACAGGGCGCACGAGTAAGGCTCATCGAGCCCAGATCCGCCAGGCGCTGGGCTTTCGTGAGTGCAGCGTCGCCGACGCCGACGCGCTGACAGGGTGGTTGGTGGACAACATCACGCAGGCTCAGCGGGGCGTCGATGCGGTTCGCGACCATTTGTTGGCCCGATGCCGGGCGGAGAAGATCGAGCCGCCGACCGGTGGCCGGGTGTACCGGATCGTCCGCTCGGCGCTGAGTCTCGGTGAGGAGCTGCTGTTCGAGCGGGTCAGTTCCCGGCTGACCCGCGAGGTGGCCGACCGGATGTTCGCGTTGATCGGCGACGCGGAGGCCGAAGAAGATGGTTCGGCGGTGTTCGCCGCGATCCGCTCTGATCCGGGCACGGTCAGTTTGAATACGATGCTGTCGGAGATAGCGAAGCTGGAAGCGGTGCGGGCGGTCGGGCTGCCTGTTGACGTGTTCGCCGATGTCTCGCCGAAGATTGTCGCGGCCTGGCGCGGCCGTGCGTCGGTGGAGTCGCCGAGCCACTTGCGCCGGCACGCCCCGGAGGTCGTGTTGACGCTGTTGGCGGCATTGCTGCATTGCCAGGCGCGGGAGCTGACCGACACGCTGGTGGAACTGTTGATTGCGACGGTGCATCGCATCAACGCCCGCGCCGAGGTTCGTGTGACCAATCAGCTGATCAAGGAGTTCAAGCGGGTCACCGGCAAGGAGAACCTGCTGTTCAAGGTGGCCGAGGCCACGGTCGACGCCGGTGACAAGCTGGTGCGCGACACCGTGTTCCAGGTCGCGCCGCAACGGGTGCTGCGTGACCTGGTGGCCGAGTTCAAGACTTCGGGGCCGACGTATCAGCGGACGGTGAAGGCGACGTTGAAGGGCTCCTACACCAATCACTACCAGGCTGGGCTGATCAAGCTGCTTTCCGTGTTGGAGTTCTGTTCCAACAACACCGCCCATCGGCCGGTGCTCGACGCGCTGAAGCTGATCGGCCGCCATGCCTCGGGCGCTTTGCGCTATTACCCGGTCGAGGAGACGATCCCGGCTCATCGTGGGGTGAGCGCGGATTGGCGTGAGCTTGTGTATCAGACCGACAAGCACGGAAAACAGCGTGTGGTGCGGATGGTGTACGAGGTGTGCACGTTCCAGGGGCTGCGGGATCAGTTGCGGTGCAAGGAGATCTGGGTGGTCGGTGCGGACAAATGGCGCAACCCGGCCGAGGATCTGCCCGCCGATTTCGAGGAGCGCCGCGTCGAGCATTACGAGGCGCTGCGCAAACCGTTGGACGGGTCGGAGTTCATCGCGGCGATGCAGGCCGAGATGCGCGCCGAACTCGAGGGGCTGCACGCCGCGTTGCCCAAGTGCGAGTGGCTCGAGATCAAGGAACGGAAATCTGGGGCGATCAAGCTGACGCCGGTGCCCAAGCAGCCCGAGCCGACGAACCTGCGCAAGATGAAGAGGGCGATCCGCACCCGGTGGGGGCAGGTGCCGTTGATCGATATCGTCAAGGAGACGGTGCTGCGTACTGGGTGCCTGAAATCGGTCACCTCGGTCGCGGACCGGGGCGTCATGCCCGAAGACGTTCTTGCCGAACGGCTTCTTCTGGGGCTCTACGCCTATGGCACCAACACCGGTATCCGGTCGGTCGCCGGTGGCGACCACGGCCACAGCGAGGAGGACATCCGCTACGTGCGCCGTCGGTACCTGACGCCGGAGGCGGCGCACCAGATCGCCATCGAGATCGCCAACGCGACCTTCCGGGTGCGCCGCGCGAGTGTGTGGGGCGAGGGCTCCACCGCCGTGGCCAGTGACTCGACGCATTTCCGGTCGTGGGACCAGAACATCTTCACCGAGTGGCACTCCCGCTACGGCGGGCGCGGCGTGCTGATCTACTGGTCGGTGGAGAAGGGCTCGGTGGTGATCCACTCACAGCGGATCAACTGCTCCGCGTCGGAGGTCCACGCGATGGTCGAGGGCGCGGTCCGCCACGGAACCGAGATGAAGGTCGAAGCCAACTATGTGGACAGTCACGGCCAGTCCGAAATCGGGTTCGGAATCACAAAACTGCTGGGCTTCGACCTGCTGCCGCGGATCAAGCGGATCAACAAGTGCAAGCTGTACCGGCCCGCGGCCCGCGGCCCGCGGCCGGCGAGTCCGGGCTGCGGCCTAGTCTCGGACCGGCGATGACGCGCCCGATCCGGTGGGAGTTGATCGCCGAGCAATACGACCAGATGGTGAAGTACGCGACCGCGATCCGCACCGGCACCGCGTCGACAGAGGCGATCCTGCGACGGTTCATGAAGGCCAACGCCACCCACCCCACCTACCAGGCGATGATCGAGCTGGGCCGCGCCCAGAAGACGATCTTTCTATGCCGGTACCTGCGCAGTCGAGAACTTCAGCGGGAGATCGAGGAAGGGCTCAACGTCATCGAGTCCTGGAACCGGGCCAACAGCGTCATCTACTACGGCAAGACCGGCGAACTGTCGTCCAACCGGGCCGACGAGCAGGAGCTGAGCGTGCAGTGCCTGAGAATCGTCCAGGCGTCGCTGGTCTACGTCAACACCCTGATGATCCAAGACCTCATCGAGGACCCCGACACCGGCGAGGTCCTCGTCACCGCCGCCGACAAGCGCGGGGTGACACCACTGTTCTGGGAACACGTCCTGCCTTACGGGGAGGTCAAGCTCAACATGAGCAACAGGCTCACGCTCGGCGGCGGCTGATCAGCCCGACTCCATCGGCCGTTCGACCTCCACGAGACGGCCCGGAATCGGACGAGTGGTCCCGGTGACCGCCCCGGGGGGCCTGACGGGAGGACGCCGGGGCGGGTCTTGGCGTGGTGGTCGGGCTGTACTCGAGGGTTTGGCAGACCGTCCATCGAGTACGGCTTGCCAAGCCCTGCCTACTCGGTCGACGCCGAGAGCGGTTGCGGTCAGAGGCCGACGTCGGCCAGCCACTGGCTTGTGGTCCGGGGGGTGACGCCCAGCAGTTTCTGGGCGGAGGTCTGCGGTGTGATCGAGCGGCCGGGCATGGCACTCATCGCCTGATAGGCCCCTGCGATATCAGCGGCCGGGCCCTCCCCGATCAGGGGCGCGATGAAGGTGCGCATCTGCTCGGAAGTGATCTGCTCGAAGACCACGTCTCGTCCGAGCCGGGCGCCGAATGCCTCGGCCAGGTCAGGTCCGGTGATTGCCGGGTACTGTCCGACCGAGACCACACCGGTGACGTCGGTGCGGTCGAACAGGGCGACGACCGCGTCGGCGATGTCCAGGTGGGAGGCCCAGGAGACGGGAAAGTCGGCTCGGATCGGGTAGGGCAGTACACCGCGCTCGCGGACCGAGTCGATCACGTACGGCATGAGCAGGTTCTCCAGGTATAGCTCGGGCGCGACCACCGCGTAGGACACACCGGCCTCGGCCAGGCCGGCGGCCAAGGTCTCGGCGGCACCGCTGATGGCGGGATCGATCGGGAAGCCGCTGGTGGAGAACAAGACGCGGTCCGGGCGGGCCGCGCGGACAGCGGTAAGGATGTTGCCTGCGAACAGTCGGCGGTCGTCTTCCGAGGCCACCGGCAAGTGGACGAAGACTCCTGCGGCACCTCGGTAGGCGTCGGTCAGGTCGGCGGCGGAGGAGTAGGCGGCGGATACGACGCGCGCGCCGTCCACGACGGCGTCCTGGTTGCGGGTCACCGCGGTCACCGACTTTCCCGCAGCGGCGAGAGCGGCGACGACAGGGGCACCCTGGGCGCCGGTGGCGCCATGAATCACGTAGGTCATGCCTCTATTAGTGCATATCATGCACCAGTTACATCAAGTGCACTAATGGGATACGCTCAAAAGATGCCCGATCCCTGTCTGCCCGAGTGCGGTGTCGCCCGGTTCCTCACGCTGCTCAACGGCCCCTGGGCCACCCTGATCGTGCGTGAGCTCCTGCGCGGCCCGCACCGCTTCACCGAGCTGCGCGACGCGCTGCCCGGCATCAGTCCGCACACCCTGACCAGTCGGCTTCGCCAGTTCGAGGCGCACTGCATCGTCACCCGCACCATCTACGCGCAGATCCCGCCGCGCGTCGAGTACGCGCTGACTCCTCTGGGCGAGGGGCTGCGCGACGTCTTGGACGCCATGGGGACCTGGGCCATGGCGGTACCGGATCCCGGGGCCGACGGCGCCGCCTGACGTGCGCCCCCGCCGGGCGGCGCGGACACGGTCATGCCGAGGGCGCGAGCCTCTACCGCAGGGCGTCGTTGTCGTCATGGTGGACGACTTCGAAATGCAGCCGCAGACCGTGTTTGTCCAGCAGCTCCGCCACGATGGGGTTCGAGTGCGGCTTTGATCGTCGGACACCGCCCGGTCGCGAATCCCCAGCAGCGCGCGGCTTCGATGTTGTGAGATACATGCGTGCGGGCTACATGACTCCGGCGAAGGCCAGAACGGCGGGCAGGGTGGCGGCGGCCAGGATGGTCTGCACACCGGTGATGGAGGCCATGAGCCGGGAGTCGCCCCCCATGCGGGCGGCGAGGACGTAGGCCGAGGGCGCGGTCGGCAGCGCGCAGATGATGACGATGCTGGCCAGCGCGGCGCCGGTGACGCCGAGTGCGTGCGCGAGCGCACCCGCTGAGAGCGGCAGCGCCACCAATTTCAGCAGGGATGCGGTGCCGATGTCGAGGACGTCGCGCAGTCGCAGTCGCAGGGTGATGGCCGCGCCAGCGGCGAGGGTTCCGCACATAAGTGCGGGCGAGGCGAGCAGTTCGATCGGCGCGGCGGCCGCGTCCGGGAGCCCGGCGCCGAGCAGGTTGAGTGCCAAGCCGATGCTGCAGCCCAGGATAAGCGGGTTGGCGAATAGTTCCCGCCACGGCCCGGCCCGGTGCGCGGGGGAGTCCTCGTCGCCGTAGATCGTCAGCGTGGTCACCGAGATGACGTTGACCAGCGGGACCACCACGGCGGCGGCGATCGCGAACGTGGCCACGCCTTCGGCGCCATGCAGGGCGGAGGTGAAGACCAGGCCAATGTAGGTATTGATGCGGATGCTGCCTTGCACCAGCGACGTCAGTTGCGGGCCGTCGGCGCGCAGCACCCGTCGCAGCGCGATCGCCAGCAGTCCGGTGCCGAGGATCGGGACGGCGAGCCCGAAGGAGAGCAGCCCGAGGGAGACCGATCGCAGGTCGGTGCGGGCGATAGAGCCGACGAACAGCGCCGGGGTGAAGACCCAGTAGCTCATCCATTCCAAGCCGCGCCAGAACCCGGGGTCGGTCACCGCCTGTCGGCGCAGGAAGGCGCCGAGAACGAGAACAAGGACGACGGGAACGATCGCGGTGGCAACAGCATGCACACAGCAAACCTTGCTGTAATGGGTCGGTGCAGTTCAACCATGACAATATGACGGGTGTCTTCCTGGCCGCCGACCTGGTCAACCTGCATACCGGGCAGGACTGGTCCCTCGAAGGCGTGGAGGCGGTGCTGCGGCACCATGAGATCCGCCGACCCGAACTCTCACCGGCCGCGGTCACCGCGCTGCGCCGCTGGACGGCGCGGCTACGTTCGGTTTTCGCCGCCCCCGACGCCGAGACTCGCTGCCACGCCGTCAACGCCTTGCTCGTCGACGGCGCCGCTGGTGTCTACCTGACCACGCACGACGCGCTGCGCCCGCATCTGCATTTCACCCCCGACGAGGACGACGTGGTCGGCCGTGTCATGGCCGTTACCTCCGGAAGCCTTGCCATTTTCACCGTCGAAGCCGAAGGTCGTCGGCTCGCCGCCTGCACGAGGGCGGGATGCCCACGCGTGTTCGTCGACACCAGCCGTAACGGTCGCCGCACCTACTGCTCGGCACGCTGCGGCAACGCCGACGCCGTCGAGCGGCACCGCCACCGGACCCGCCACGCCACCTCACCGCATACGAACGTCGTGCGATAGATCGGGCGCTGCCGAGATCCGCAATACACAAACATGGAAGTTGCTTCCATGGAATGTAGTTTGCTATGGTTGCACTCGCAGCCCACGAGGGTCGCATTCCCTGAGACGAGAAAGGCCGCCCACCGCGGCCGAATCATCACCCGTACCTCACCAGTTGAGGACCGCAAGGAGTGAAATCACATGAGCGACACCAATATCGACATCGCCCGCACCTACTTCCAGGCCGTGCGGACCGGTGACATGGCGACCCTCGCCGACCTGCTGGCCCACGACATCGTCTGGCACCAGCCCGGCGCCAACCAGTTCTCCGGCGACCACAAGGGCCGCGACGCGGTGTTCGCGATGCTCGGCGCCATGATGCAGGCCAGCGCCGGCAGCTTCGCCATCGACACCGTCCACACCCTCATGGGCAACGGCGACCAGGTCGCAGCCACCATCCACTTCTCCGGCCGACGCGATGACCTGTCCATGGCCATGGATGGGGTGGACCTGCTGCGCATCACCGATGGCAAAATCGCCGAGATGTGGCTGTTCTCCGCCGACCCGGCCGCCGAAGACGCCTTCTGGGGCCGCTGAACCCGCCACGCCCACCACCTACCGGCCAGGGCGCATCCTCTCGAACACTTGCCGAAGCGGATAAGGATGGTTCGCATGCCGACCATGACCGAGGAACAGTGGCGCGCCTTCATCTCCCACGGAACTCGCACCGGCACACTCGCGACCGTCGCCGCCGACGGCGACCCGCGCATCGCCCCGCTGTGGTTCGCTCTCGACGGCAACGATCTCGTCTTCCAGACCGGCAAGACCTCGGTCAAGGGCCGAAACCTCGTCCGCGATCCCCGCTTCACCCTGTTGGTGGACGACGACCGGCCCCTACGGGGCCGGGTCGCGATTTCCGAAGACCCCGACGACGTGCGGTATTGGGCTGGGCGTCTGGGCACCCGTTACATGGGCGAAGATCGCGCCGAGGAATACGCCGCCCGCAACGGCGGCCCCGGGATCATCAACATTTACGGCCGCATCGACACGGTCGTTTCATTCGACGGCGTCGCCGATTGACCCTGCTCGCGGTGGGTTGCTGCCCGCCACGCGCCGGCATCCACCACGAGCACCCCAACCACAGACCAACGGAAATAGTGATGATCACCGACCTGAAGTCGCTGTACGACAACCTGATCCGCTACGAGATCGAACTGTGGAACGCCATCGACGCCGCCCTGCGCGCCGAATGCGATCTCCAATTGACCTGGTTCGAGATCCTGCGATTCCTGGCCGGACACGGCTGCAGCCGCGTCCAGGACATCGCCGCGGAGTTCGCCATCACGGTCGGCGGCGCCAGCAAAGCCGTCGACCGCATCGAGGCCGCCAGCTTTTGCGCACGCCGCGCCAACCCCAACGACCGCCGTTCCTCCCTCGTCGAACTCACCCCGTCTGGGCAACAGGCCCTCGACCAGGCCACGACCGTCTTCGACCGCGAACTCGAACAGCGCATCGGCGCGGTACTCGACAACCAGACCATTCAAACGCTCACCACCGCCCTCACCGCCCTCCGCGCCGCCGGGCATGCACGCGACAGCGACCGCAAGTCCGCATAGACCGTGTGTCGCGATTCGTTTCACCGACCTGACGCAGTGTCATTTGGGGTAGGGCCTGCTCGAACGCCCAGGTGACCCAGCCGCAAAGTAGGCCCAATCCGATGGGGGTGCACCCGCCAGCAAACTGTTCCATTTCCTTGGAAGTGGAACGACCGATGCCACGCCGATCAAGTTGCCGCCGGCGCTCGGCGACCAGGGTGAACCGCAACGGCATTCGTTCCGGAAGTCGTTCCACCGAAAGTGTTCCGAAAGGCCCGTACGCCGACGAATTCCGGTACATTTCGGGAATGGCGAGCACACCAGCACACCCGCCCGGCGGACTCGAACTCGGCTACGCCCGAGTCTCGACCACCAAACAGAGCCTCGAACGCCAGCTCGACGCCCTCGCCAACACGGGACTGCCCGACGAACGGATCTACGTCGACAAGAAGACCGGCGCGACCGTCGACCGGCCCGGCCTGACCAAGCTGCTCGGATACGCGCGTCCCGGCGACACCGTCGTGGCCTACACCCTCGACCGGCTCGGCCGGAACCTGCGCGAAGTGCTGAACCTCGTCCACGACCTTGGCGAGAAGGGAATCGGCGTGCGCACCCTCGCCGACCCCATCCCGATCAACACCGCCGACGACGGCATGGCCCGCATCGCGTTCCTGCTGCTCGCGCTGTTCGCGGAGATGGAACGCACCTTCACCGCTGAACGCGCCGCCCACGCCCGCGCCGTCGCCGAATCCAAAGGCCGCCACATCGGCCGACCCGCCGCCTGGCCCGACGACAAAATCGACTACGCCCGACTGCTCCGCGAACAGGGAAACAGCCTTGGCGAAATCACGAGCAAGACCGGCATCCCGAAGACCTCACTGCACCGCTACCTCACGCCAGCGGCCGAACAAGAACAGTAATCCCGGCGGCTACCTGGCCGAACAGGGCTTCATGTACCGGGTGACACGATCGTTAACGGCACCCCCTGTCGGACCGCCCGGACATACTCGGACCGGCAGGGTTACTACGAGCACGAGGGGGTTGGTGTGAGTTTCCGAGACTGGTTGGGACGCAAGGACAACGACATCCAGTTGGACGAGGATGTGGCGCGGTTCATCGACCCCTACGACGATGTCGACCGGATCCAGGACGGTGACAGGGTCGCGGTGGATCTGGGTGCGGTGTTCGAGAAGACCAGGGTGGTCATGCAGCGCATCGAGATGGCGCCACACGAGGCGATCCGGCTCGACAGCATCACCAGTCCGGAGACCTGGTACGCGGTCGTGCAGGCCGGGTTTGCGCCGATGGTGGTCTCCCATATCGTCACCACCGCCCGTGAGATCGTCGCGGCCCGCCACCCGTGGCTGTTCGACGGCCGCGAATTCGACATCGAGCACGCGGACCCGCTCGCCGGCGCACAGGTCGTCGGGACCGTGGACTACAGCGAGCTGCCCGCGGCCAAGAAAATTCTCGACGACGAATTCAACAGTCGACCCTCCCGGCTGGATGACCTCGTCGCCGGGATGGAACCTCTCCAGCTGATCAGCCTGCTCAACGGTGCACTGGTCACCTACGGATGGATCGTGTACCAGCTCGCCGACCCGGACATTGTCGCGAAGCTGCGCCGACTCTGAACCGAAACAGGTGGGGCTGGAACCACGATGGTTCCGGGCCCCCACTGCTGTATCCGGCTGCTACTTCTTTCGTGAGCCGCCGCTGTTCTTGGCGGCCGCCGACTGTGCCCGCGGTGCGAAACCGGATTTCGCGCTGGAGCTTCGAGAGTTCTTCGCCGCGGCGGACTGGATCCGTGCGGCCGCTGCGCCGGTCATCGCCGTGCCGCCTGCGTGCCGCTTGCTGTCGGGCTTCGACATCACATAACTCCTCTCCGAATCGGTGGTGGTAACAACCACCCCAGGAACGGCGTTAGAGTGTCCAGCTTCCTGGACGGTTCCGGGCTTCGCGAACGGGGTTGTAGGACTCCCACGAGTTTTGGTCGGTCTCGCCTCGCTCGTAGCGTTCGGTGTTCCAGGCGTCGTAGGCCCGTTCCAGCTGCGGGGTGGACTGGTGCGGGATCTTGCGATGGCGGCAGAACGCGAGGAATTCCAGGGCGGGTTCAGCCACCCGCCGGCGCCGCTCCGCGCGCGGATCCTCGGCAACTGCGGCTTGCTCGAGGTCGGCGACGCGGCGGGATCGGGCCAGTTCACCGACGTCGTAGGCGATACGCCGCAAGATCGCCACAACGCGGGGAACATCCGCGACAACGTGGAACCGTCGGGGCCAGTCCGACTCCGGGCGCAGGTTCACCCTCGGCGGGTACGTCTCGCGGTCCAGGTGCTCGAGCCAGTCAGCGCAGTGGCGGATCCACTCCACCTCGTCCTCCAGACGCCCAGCGATATCGGCACGGCCCGCCAGCTCACCGTCATCGACGTCGGGATCCTCCGGCGCGGGCCAGCCCGCCGAACGCAAACCACCGAGCGCGGTATCGAGGGCGTCGAGATCGGCGCCGGTGACGAGCTGATGGACCCGCGACGGCGACAGCCCTGCCGCTGTGGCGATCTCCCTGATCGACGCGCCGTCCGTTTTTGCCGACGCCAGCGCCCACGCTCGTTCCTTTTCGGCCTGCTCCAGCCGCCACGCCGCCCGGGTCACCCGAGCCAGCACCCGACTTTTGCGCCGCCACGCCACCAAGTCCACGACCAGAGAACCCCTCAGCCAGAGTGTTCAGGAAACTGGACACTCTAGCGGTGGTCGTGGGGCGGTTGTTACCGACGCCAGTGCTGACAACCGCCCCAATCCGCCCGCGGCGCGGTTCAGTTCTTCGCGATCTGGCGGCGGAGGGCGAAGGCGTTGGGATAGGTGCATGTCTCGGACGGGCGGCCGCCGGTGAATACGCGCCAGAAGATGCCGGAACGGTCCGGCGCGAACCAGTCCATGGCATCCATGGCGGCGGCGGCGACCTCGAGTTGGTCGGCGATGATCAAGCCGTCCGGTGTGCACAGCTCGTCTCCGTGCAGACGCCAGCCGTGGAAGCCGGCGACAAACCGGGCCAGCTCGGTGAGGCTGCGGTGCGGGAGGGTGGTCGCACCGGACTGCACCTTCTGCAGTGCGGATCTGGAGTAGCTGGGCACCCAATCGTCGTCATCGTCGAGCGCGGCGATGTCGGCGAGGAAGGCGGTAATCGGCAGCGCCGATGAGTCGTTCGGATACCGCTGTTGTTGGTCGGCGCAGTGACCACACAGCCGAACCCGTTGCCGCGACCAGTGCCGGTCACTGCTCGCATCGTCGTCGAGCTGCCCGCATCCAGCACACCGCGGCGTGCTGTTCCAATACGTCGTCATGAACGTCAGTATCCGCGCGATACCGACAGTCCGAACGAATTGCGGCACAACCGAATCCGTGAGGAACTCATGCAGCGATGTCGAACAGGGTCAGCTCCTGCGGACGTCGCGCGGCCGCAGCGCGCAGTTCGGCGCGTTCGCGGATTGCGCACGTCGGTCCGATCCCGGATGCGACCGATTGCGGCGACAGCAGCCAGCCGTGACAGCGGCGGCAGTGCACAACCAGCCTCACCGTGGGCCGGTCCTGGTCGGTGGCGGCCATATCAGTCTCCTCTGGCCATGGCGGCTACATCGCAAGTGTGACATGCCGGACCGACACCACATCCCCTGTCGTTCTCCCTGAGATTCACCGATGTCGATGCGGTCTGTCGGTTTCACACGGCATTCTGTCCTCGACGAGTTACCGAAATAGTGGGGAGGACGCCGAGATGGCATGGGGCAGAAGCGATGAGAGTTCAGCACCGTATCCGTTGGTGGTAGACGATGCCACCCAGCAAGCTCTTGGCCTTGCGGGGTTGGAGGAACTGGCCGGGAACCTGTGGCCACACGAGTGCCAAAGCTGCGGGCGGTCTCTGGCTGGTGTCCGTCCTACCGTGCATGTGAAGGCTGCAGACGCCGTCGCGTCCGCGACCCTGCACCACCCCGACTGCCAGGCCGCGCGCTGGGACGACAACCCCATCAACCAGACCGGCCCGGCCGCCGCCCTTCTCAACTTCGTCGCCCGCGCCGTGCTGCTGCCCACCTACGTCGAGAGCACGGGTGCGCAGGTGTGGCGGCCGTTCCTGCTCGTCAATCCTGGGCTGGAGCAGGTCATCCTCGCCGATCACGGCGGCCAATGGCGCGTCGCCACGACCAACTACTACGCCCAGTACGGGCTCGGTGCCGGCGGAGAGATACTGCGGGTCGACAACACCGTCCCGAACGCCCTCGCGACCCTGGATGACTCCGGCGTGGTCACCGTGCTGCTCGGCGACCTCCGTGCAGGCTGGTCCAGCCCCTGCGACCCCGAGCTCGCCGACCGCATCCGAGAACTCGACGGCATAGCGTTGGCAGTGAGCAGCGCTTTCCACCCGGCACACGAGATCAAGGACCTCGTGCAGGAGTTCGCCGGCGCCATCAGCGAGGGCCAGGTAGCGGGCGGTTGGGTCCGCCTCACCACCACCTGAGTCCAGGTCAACTGCCGGTGTGGATGTCTTCGGCGAGTCGGTAGGGAGGTCGTTGTGTGGGAGATGGACCAACTGAGCGAGGGCCAGTTGCGCGAGGTGTTCGGGGCGGATCGGTGGTGGCTTCGCGCACCAGGGTTTCCCGATAGCGAGCGTGACGGTGCCGGGGTGGCGCGGTGGTCGGCGGATCGGGTGTGGGAGTGGTTGGCCGTGCAGCGTCCGGCGGCGGCGGCGGTCGTGCCGTTGCGGTATTGGCCTCGTGGTGTGGCGGTCTATCAGCGAGCTCGGGAGATCTCGGACGGGGTGGTGCAGGACTGGTCGGTGCGCGGGGTGGTACTGCGGGTGGTGTGGCCGACCGTTGAGGCGCTCGCTTCCGGCGGGGTGGTTGCCGCCGCGGCGCAGCTCGCTCCCCAGGTGTCGAGGGTGATCGAGGTGCGTCACGATTTCGGGTTCCGTGGTCCGTCGCTGTCGGTGTATGACGAGTCCGGTCGCATGATCGATGCCGATGGGCCGGTCTGGCCCGAGCTGGCGCTGGTTCTGGGCGGTCGAGCACCATACTGGCCGTATGAGTTGCGGGACGGTGCGGCGATGCGGCGCTGGCGGCCCGGTGCCCCACCGGTCCGGGTGGCGGCCGCGTTCGACGCACTCGATCCGGCGCCGCTGCTGCGGTTGGCGGCCATCATCCCCGCCGGGGACACCGCCCACGCTGTCCTGGTCGCGCTTGCCCGATACGCCGAGCACCGCGCTAGCGGGGACGCCGCGGACACGGTCGAGATGATCACCGGTGATCCGAACATGGCGCCGTGGGTGGATTTGGCCGCGACCAGCATGCAGGTCCCCGAACCCGGCGACCTCGAGGAGGTCGTGGGGCGTGACGGGTGGCTGAGCATCGCCGCCCGCACCGACACCCTCGCCCATCAGGCGGTGAGCGAGGTCCGCAAATCCCGGTACAGCGTCTGGCTGCCCTACACCGCCGCCGAGTACATCGACCCCACGACCGGGCTCGGCGCGGAGTGGGCCTCCCGGCTGCGGCCGACCAGCCCGTATGCGGGCTTCGAAGTCCTCTACAGCCACCTCATTTCCGGGGATGAGTACACGATCACCGGCTATCTGACCGATCCGGCCACCGACGCGCCCGCGGTCCGCCTGGCATCCGGGAATCTCCTGGCGGCCGTGCCGCATCGGCTGCCGACGAGCAGTCCCCTGGCTGCGGTGACCGTCGGCACACCGATATGGGTCCGCCTGGCAGACGGCACCGTGCACTTGGCTCCGCGGCGGGATGCACCCGGGATCAACTGGGGCTATTCGGGCAGCGGCACCAGCACCCTCGCCCTGCTCATCACGCGGCTGCTCGACGACATCACCACCCCCGCCGCCGACCAGGTACGCGGCGGGCCCCTCGGACTGGAGAAGCTGCTGCAGACCGATTGGCCCCACGGCACGACCTTCACCCGCGCCGAACTCGACGCGGCCCGCGACGGGCAGGCGTAGAAGCTATCAAGCGTGATCGAGGCGGGCCGCCCTGCGGTCAGTTGCAGGACGCCTGGAATGGGTAGCACGTCTGCGGCGCGGCCACCGTCGGCTGGACCGGTTCCGGCGGCACCGTGGGCGCGGTGGTCGTGTGTACCACCGGTGCAATGAAGTCCTTATGGCCCCCGGCGGGGGGCCGTCGCTGAGTTCGAGCGCTCCCTGATCCTGGAGCGTCAGCGTGCGGGCATCGCCGCAGCCAAGACCCCGCGGCGCCTACACGGGGACCCTTTACGGCAGGCTGATCAGCGTGCGACCAGCGCCCATATCGGTAGCAACAGCAGCGCCGCGATGGATGTCTTGACTACCACGGAGGCGGCGAGTTCGACTTCGGTGTCGTATTGCTGAGCGAAGATGAACAGATTCTGCGGGGCGGGCATGGCCGCGATGAGCACGATGTAGCTCAGCCACTGGCCGGTCAGGCCGAATACGTACCGGCTTGTTGCGAGGGCCAGCAGGGGGAACAGCACACATTTGAAGCCGATCAGCCAGTATTCATCGCTGGTTGTACCCCGTATCCGCAGGCCAGTGCCGCCGAGATGTAATCCCAGCGCGAACAACGCCACGGGTGATGCCGCTGCACCGGCCATCGACAATGCATCCAGTGTCCAGCCGGGCACCGGTAGGTTCGCTGCGTTGGCGGCGATGCCCGCGTAGCAGGCGAGTACGACCGGGGTGGTGAGTGCCGCCCACACGCCGCGCCGCACTTTGGTCGGCGTGGCCGCCCCGGGGTCGTTGTGGCTGGCAGCGGATTCCATGATCGCGATCACCACCACGGTCAGCACACAGACCTGCAGGAGGATCACCGGGAAGATGGGTGAGGCGTCGCCGAAGAGCAGAATGAACACCGGTATCGCGAAATAGGCGGTGTTCACCTGGCAGGCACTCATGATCCGCAGCGCGGTTCCCCGGGTGCTCGACCCCGTCACCGCTTGCGCGACGATCGCGACGACCGCCATGGCGGCCACGGCCGTCGCGGCGTAGGCACTGATCGCGGTGATGTTGAATACTTGGCGCAGGTTGCTGGTGTAGAGGCTGCCCAGCAGGTAGGCGGGGATCGCGAATCGAAATGCGAACTCGGAGAATGCTTTCGATGTCGATGAGTCGATGATCTTGCGGCGGGCGAACACGACGCCTGCTCCGAAGATCAGCGCGACCGGTGCCAGCTTTTCGATCGTGTCGATGGTTCCGGTCACCGGCCGCCGCTTCCATCTGTCATCACGGCGCTGTCTCTCCTCTCACAGTTGCAGACCCCGAACTGCCAGCCATCGCTCCAGGATCAGAATCGACCACAGCAACTCCGCGGTCTGGTTCGCGGGTCGGGCGGTCTGTCGTGCGAACAGCGATTTCATTTCCACCGCATTGAACAGGTTTCCGCTGTGTTCGGCGGGTAGCACCACGTCGGCGACCATGTCGTAGAGCGGCTGGCCGGGTTGCATCATCGCGGTGATCGGCAGGGTGAACGGTTGTTTGTCGCGGTCGATGATGCAGGCGGGAAGCCTACCGCGCGCGAGCGCCGCCACGGGTGCCTTACCGGCGCCTCCGGCGACCTTGGCTTGGGCCGACGCCGACTGGGCGAACACGCCGTGCTGCACGGCCGTCGCGACCGTGTCCACCCGAAAACCCCCTACAAATGGCTGGGCGGTGCCCTGCCCCGCGCGCCCTGGCCAGACTTGGTCGCGGCGCTGTTCACCGCCGAACTCTCCCGCCCGATCACCCCCACCGACCTCGGCTGGACTGCCGCGTCCACCGGGCCGATGCTCCCGGCCGATTCAGGGCTGCAGGGACCGTGGACCGCCGAAGGAGCCTTGCGCGCCATCGAGGCTGTCACCGAGGCTGATCCCATGCAGCGACGGCTTTTCCTCACCCTGACGGGTACCGCGATCACCGTCCCCGCGCATCAGTGGCTACTCGCCACGCAGGTCACCGAGCTCGCTCATGTCGCTGGAACCCGCATCGGTCTGGGCACGGTCGATGAGATCGACACCATGACCGCCAGCCTGCGCCGCATGGACGACCAACTCGGCGGCGGCGCGTTGCTGGAAATGGTTCGCGCGCACCTGCGCCACGTCCTGCATCTGCTTCGACACGCCAGCTACGACGACACCACCGGCCGTCGCCTACACACCGCTGCCGCCGAACTGTTGCGCCTGGCCGGGTGGCTTTGCTTCGACACCAGCCAGCATGCGCGCGCCCAGCGTTACTGGGTAGCTGCTCTACGCACGGCCCACAGCGCCGGAGACCGAGGCCTCGCGGCGAACATCCTCGGGTTTATGTCGTGCCAGGCCAAAGACATCGGCCAGCCCCACGAAGCCGCGCTACTGGCCGACACGGCGCTGTCGGGGTATCCCGGTGCCAGCGGACAGGTTTCGGCGATCCTGAACCTGCGGGTCGCCGAAGCCTACGCCGTCGCCGGGTCGGCGGGCGATACCCGTCGTGCGATCGACGCCGCCTTCACCCACCTCGACGCCCCCGCTGCCGCGTCGCCGGACTGGAGTTACTGGCTGGACGAAACCCACGCACACGGCCAAGCCGGATACTGCTACCTGCGTCTCGGCGAACACACCGCCGCCCGCCACCACCTGCGTGCCGCACTACGGGGCCAGACCGGCAACGACTCCCGCGAAGGCGCGCTGCGCTACACCCTGCTCGCCACCACCTACACCCGCAAACCCGAACCAGACATCGAGCGTGCCCTGAGCCTCGCCGGGCACGCCGTCGACCTGCTCACCGACCAAGTCACCTCCACCCGGGTCGTCGGCCACCTCACCACCCTGCTCAGCGACCTCACCCCGTTCCGGCGTCAGCCCGCCGTCCGCGAACTCGGCGACCGCGTCCGCTGCCTACAAGCAGCGACCACCAGCAGAGCCAACTGACACGCATCCCGTGCGCCCCGCGCGGGCGCCCTCCACACTCCCGGCATCACCCGGCGTCGCTGTGGAAGTGCCTCGGTTATTCGCTTTAGTTTCGCTTTTCTTTCCTATAATCGGAGGCGGAAGACCCCGACCACCCATCTGCATGAGTAGCCGGGGCCCGATTCTCGTGACGCCGCCCTAGGAAGCTATGTCACGAGTGCCTGGCAGCCGCCGTCCTGGATCCCAGGATTCAGGACGTCCGGTTGAAGGGCAATCACCAACGGCAGTAGCAGCTGAAGCACTGCGAATGCCCCGGCGATCACCGACAACCCCTGCGCCAGAATCTGGCGGCGCAAGTCGTCGTCGTTGTCCCGATCTCTCGGGTGGTCGCTCGAACTCACGTCGAAACACCTTTCTGCTGTTGCTATTTGATGCTGCTCAGAAGGTGTCTTCCTCGCTCTGTCGAGCCACCAGAAATTCTAGGCGTCAGTCTGGGTCCGGCTCTACTGATTCTGCGCACACGCGTAGCCCATTTTGCGAAACCTCAAGCAAGGGTAGGTAGGTGTCCACTCGTCAGGGGTAAACGGATTGCCGGAAGACATCCCTGGTCAGTGAAGTGGGATTGGGGGCGTGCCGGATACGGCCTGTGGGGTCCAAGTTCGCCGGATCTGGCGGTAAGCCGCCACCGCAGATAGTTTCGCGAGTCGGTACCCGCCAGCTGCATATGCCCAGGTCGCTGTTCGAGTTACCGCTGTCCTGCACGGCATTGTAGAGGCGGCTTGGGGCGACGTGCTCGACGCGGCGTACGACACCTTCGGCGACGATTGGCCCGGCGGCCCCCCGTCGGAGTGGCCGCCGGGTGGTGAGGTGTGTCTGGACGGCGCGGTGTATCGGCCCGTGGTCTTGACTGCGAGGATGCTCGCTCCTCCGGACGAGGAGCACTGGGCCCGACTCTGGACGGCGATGCGGGATCTTGCTGCCGAGCATGGGGATGACAACGTTCGACTGGTCGTCTGGTTCGGCTGAGGGCTCGCGCAAAGACGATCGTGCACACCGGAAACTGATGGCAGCGTCCGGTAACGATCTTGATGAGACACCAGAGGGTGTTGGAATCCGGATCCGATCGGTGGTGCGGTCGGCGAGTTTCGGATGAGGGCTTGACCTTGCCCCCGGGGCAGGGTTCGAGCATGGTGGCATGAACGAGATAACGCAGCAATTGTCGGATTTCGTCGCGGCCGAGGCCCAGAAGCTGGGCCTGCCGGGTGCCGCCGTCGGGGTGTTGGCCGGTGGTCGAGAAGATTTCGCGTGCCACGGGGTGACGTGTGTGGACAATCCGCTTCCGGTGGACCGGGACACGATGTTCGTGGTCGGGTCGGTCAGCAAGACCTTCACCGCTACCGCGTTGATGCGGCTGGTCGCCGAGGGGCGGGTGGAGCTGGAGGCGCCGGTGCGGCGGTATGTCCCCGAATTCGCCCCCACCGATGCGGGCGCGGACGAGATCACCGTGATGCGGCTGCTCAACCATACGGCCGGGCTGGAATGGAAACTCAGCGTCGACACCGGCGAAGGAGACGACGCGTTGGCGCGACACGCGGCGAAACTGGCCGAGTCGCCCCTGATCTCGGAACCGGGAGCGCGGGCGTCCTACAGCCAGGCGGGGTTCAACCTGGCCGGCCGGATCGTGGAGAATGTCACCGGATCGAGTTTCGAGCGGGCCGTCGCGTCACTGTTGTTCGAACCGCTTGGACTCACGCACAGCCGCTACGCGGTCAACGACGTCATGACCCGGCGATTCGCGGTGGGCCACAACGTCGATGCGAACGGTGCGCTCGCGGTGGCCCGGCAGTGGAAGGACAACCGTTCCAACAACCCCGGCGGCGGTGTGGCGACGTCGGTGAGCGATCTGCTGCGCTGGGCGCGGTTCCATCTCGGCGACGGCCGGACCGAGGACGGCGAGCGCATTCTGCCTACCGAACTGCTGCACCGGATGCGAGAACAAACCGTAGAACTGCGCGGCAGCACCCTGGGTGACGCATTCGGCATCTGCTGGTTCCTGCGTGAAGTGGACGGTGTCGCGACCATCGGACACGGCGGATCGGGCAATGGCCAGTTCGCCGACCTGCTCATCGTGCCCGAACGGAACTTCGCCGTCGCCGTGACGTCGAACGCGGGCCCCGACGCCGGCCTCGCATTCAACCGGACCCTGGTGAACTGGGTGCTCGAACACTACCTCGGCGTGCTCGAACCCGACCCGCAACCGCTGCCCTACGACACGGCGCGGGCAGCGGAGATCGCTGGTAGCTACGAGAACGAGATGATGCGGCTCACCCTCGACGCCGACGGGAAAGTGTTGACGATCGGATGTGCCATCAAACCGCAGGTCCGGGCCGCCGCGAACACCGAAATGCCGCCCGACCTGCCACCGGCTGTCTTCGGCCTGCTGCCCGGCGACGCGGACGAGTACATCGTCACCGAGGGTGGTCTGCAAGGACAACGCGGGTTCTTCACCCGTGACGAATCCGGCGCGGTGGCCGGAATCGATCTCGCCGGCCGGTTGTTCACCCGCGTGTGATGATGTGCGACGCGGCTGGGCGCATCAGCGAAGGGAGACGCGCATGATCACGATCGGGCAGCTCGCACGGTATGCGGGCGTAACGATCAAGGCCGTGCGCGTCTACCATCAGCGCGGCTTGCTCCCGGAGCCGGCGCGCGACGACTCCGGCTATCGCCGCTACAGCGCCGAAGACGCCGTCGATCTGGTCAAGATCAAGACATTGGCGCGGGCCGGCGTGCCCCTGGCGCGGGTAAAGGAATTGCTGGCCGCCGACTCCGACGAGTTCGCGGCCGCGATCGCCGAAATCGACCGCATGCTCGCCGAACGCGCCGAAGAGATCCGCCGGACCCGCGAGCAGATCGCCGAATTGAGTTGCGGCGACCGACTGTTCGTGTCCGCCGACGTCGCCGAGTACCTCGACCGCCTGCAACACCTCGGGATCAGCGAGCGCAGCATACGGATGGAACGCGACATCTGGATTCTGCTGCAATCGGTCGCCCCGAACCAGGCGTCCGAGTGGATCGCCGACAAGCTCGACGCCATCGACGATCCGCAATTCCGGGCCATCTACCTCGACTACGACACGGCCTTCGACTGGCCTCCCGACGACCCGCGCCTGGTCGACCTCGCCCACCGCACCCGGCAGTGGCTGACCGCCAGATCCACCGGAGCAGGCCGGACAACTCCGGCGCTGGACCCGAAACTGGTTCACCTGGTGAGCGAATCAATCGGTATCACCTCGCCGGCCTGGGAACGACTGGCACAGATCGCACAAAGGCCGACCGTGGAATAACACACCCGTTACCCGAGTCGGCCATCCCAAGCAAGTCGATCCTTCCGACTTCACCCTGCCTACAGTCTCCGAACACACCCACCCGCCCGCTACAGCACCTCCCATCGCCGCCATCGAACAGCGCGAAATAACCGCCACATGGCACCGCGAGTCACACTCAGGTGAGCACCAACTGATGCTCGGCGATGTCGGTCTGGGGTACACACACCAAACCGACACGGACGGCCTGGAGCTTCGCCCGTGGAGGCCGATAGTTGCAGGTCGCTCGGTTTCGCAGTCTGCGACACACACCCATGAAACATGCCAGTGCCTTGCGGTTCATGCCACGGACAGGAGTTCGGACTCTCCCGTGGGTTCAGTCGAACTGAAGCGATTTCGCCGTGAACTCCGGGTGTTTCCCGGAACCTTGAGGCTGGCCTCAGTCGCAGAGTAGCTTCGCGTGGTACCGCCGGGTTTCTGGTCGATGTTTCCCTCGCTCCTTTGTTCAGAGGTAGAGCGTGCGGTGTTGTAGGGAGCCGATGAGACGGCCGATGCAGCGCGCGGCTCTGGCCAGCCATACGCCGCGAGCCTGTCGGGAGCCCAGCGCCTGGGGTGTGTGAGTGGTGATCCACCACCACTCCTGGATGGCTGCTACGCGGCGTCGAGGCATCCCTGCTGCGGCGAAACGTCGATACAGCTGGGCGTGTGACCTGCCGTAGTTGAAGTTCTGCCGAATCGTGGCGCGGAGGGTGGAGCGGTAGCGGTAGGAGACCACCGCGTCGGGGGCGAATCCGATCTCGTATCGGGCCAGCTGGATGCGCCAGAAGAAAGCGACGTCTTCCGAGTGGCGGAACTGCTCGTCGAATCCTGCGATCTCGCGCCAGATGTGCCTGCGGATGCCGCAGTTGGCGCCCTGGCCGTAGGGCAGGAACCGGAAGTGGTTGGGCAGGGTATCCGTAGGACGAGTGGGGCGCCAGGCCAGCTGTGCCGCAGGGTTGAGACTGCATCGTTCGACCGCGCCGGCGACCGTCGGGAAGTCGCGCAGCCCCTTGGCGAGTTGGGTCACCCACTCTCGGTCCACTACATCATCTGCGTCGCAGAACAGCAGTAGATCACCTCGGCTGGCTCGTGCGCCGACATTCCGTGCTCTGGCCGCGCTGTGCGTGCCCGGAGCGTGCAGCACGCGCAGGTGCGGCAGGTGCCTGCGCCAGGATTCCGCGATATCGGTGGTGGCATCCTGTGATCCGTTGTCCACGACGATGATCTCCCACCGGCCGTCGTAGGTCTGCCCGGCCAGCGCTGCGAGTTGGTCGCCGAGGGTGTCGGCGGCGTTGCGGGCCGGGATGATGACGCTGACCTCGGGTGCATCGGACTCGGGGGTCGTCTCGGCATTCGGTCGCAATGCGGTACTCACAGACACCGCACGCGGTAGCGGATGCTGCCTACCAGCCGTCCCAGCCGCCATGCCGCTCCATACCACCATCGCCCGGCCCGTTGAGGATAGATGAGCTCGGGCGTCCGGCGTATGAGGTGGTACCAGCTGCGGGCCGCTGCCTTCACCGGCACCGGTCGCAGGCCGTGCGGACGGAAGTCGCGCATCAGCTGGGCGTCGGCGCGACCGAAGCAGTAGCCCTGCCGTACGACCGGCCACAACTGTTCCCGTTGTCGATAGCGCATCACTGCATCGGGTGCGAATGCCATTGTGTAGGAGTAGTTTTGGGCGCGCCAACAGAACTCGACCTCGTCGCCGCCGCCTCCGTATGCCTCGTTGAAGCCCCCCACGGCATGGAACACCTGCGCGTGTACTCCCAGACTGGCGCCCACGGCATACGGTCGGTAGCCCATCATCTCGGGCAGCCGATCCCGCGGTTGCGGCGGACGCCACGTGCGGGCGTGCTGGTTGTGCACGACGTAGGGCTCGGGATACCCGCCGATCAGGTCGGCAGTATGCGAAGCCTTGGCCATGGCCAGTAACCAGCCGGGGGTTGCCGAGTCGTCCGCGTCGCAGAAGATCAGGAAATCACCTCGGGCCTCGGCCGCGCCGACATTGCGAGCATGGTTGATGCCCTTGCGCGAGGACGCATCGGCCACTCGCAATCGCGGCAATTTCGGTCGCCACTCGATGGCCACGGCGACGGTGTCGTCCGAGGATCCGTTGTCGGCGACCACGACCTCCCAGGCACCGGGGTACTGCTGTCGGCTCAGCGCTGCCAGTTGGCCGGGCAGTACCGTGGCGGCGTCTCGTGCGGGGATGACGACACTGACCAGCTCCGGTAAGGGCCGCAGCGCCGACAATGATGCGGCCTCGTCCGCGCTCACCTGTCCTCCCGCGCATCGGCCAGTCGTTCGGCTTCGTCGATGGCCTGCCCCGGTGTCCTGGCGAACACTACGACGGGTGATCGACCGTCGGGGGACCAGGTCTGCCAGTAACTGCTCACTTTCCCGTTCTTGTCATCGAGGATCACATGGGGCAGGCCCATGAGCAGACACAGCAGGTGGGCATGCAGCCGGTCAGTGATGACGACCCGGGCGGTGCCGAGCAGACGGCAGCCACGCAACAGTTGCTGTTCGGCATGTCGGTCGTAGGCATTGAGCAGACCGGTAACGGAATAGGCCGCCGATCCCGCCTGTTCCATCGTCTGCTGAGTGGTTCGCAGCCGCAGATTCCAGCTTGGCTCGGCGCCTTGTGCGCCGGTCCAGTCGGTAGCGTGCATGCCGTCGACCGGCGGCGGATCGCCACCGTTGGCGGACTCGTGATCTGTGCGCTTCAGCCAGAGAATACGGCGGTGCGCCACCGCGGGAGGGGGAAGCTCAGGCAATGCCATGGCCGAATCCGGACAGAGGATGCAGCGAGCCCGAAACGCCCTGCGCGCCTGGCGAAGACTGCGTCGGTCGCGCAGCAGCAAGGTCAGGTCCGGGTGAGCGTCGAACACGGCACTGGCCCGAGAGAGGTTGTCGGGGTCTTCGAAATGCACAGACTGCGGTAGTTGGATGATCCGATGCTGGGCAAAGGAACCGATGATCTGCTCGCGCAGCCGCTGATGGTGCGGCCACAGATCGCCCAGGTTTCCCCCGCCGTGCACCAAAATGGTGTCGCCAGGCGGCACACGGTCGGCCAGCTGATCCGCCGAGTAGGTGCGCAGATCGCAGGTGTAGACGAGATCAACCCCTAATGCATGCAGTAAAGCCCGCTCTCCCAACCAGATTGCACTGTCGCCGACATTGGAATGCCGCGGAAAGTCCACCAGAGCGCACCGGGAACCCGGATCGAGCAGGCCTGCGAGGACGGTGGCGACTCGGCGTGCGGCGTGAGTTGTCATCGCGACCGCCCGGACTGTGCTGAGGACTGCCGCCGCAGCGCTTCCTCGGCGGCATCGGCGATGTCGAGCCGCCGACGGATCCTGGCGTCTCGGGCAATCGATCGCATGGCGTCGGCAGCGTCCGCCGACCCCATCGACACCCCGCGGAGCAGATCCAGATCGAGGTGGTTCGGTAGGGTCTGGCACCGATCGAGGCACCCGGCGAGTTCGAGGGCGATCATCGTCCGCAAACACTTTTCGCAGACACCGCAGTTGTGCGCCGGTCTGCTCCGCCAGCACACACCGAGGTTCGCCAGCGCCAGCGGCGAGTGGGCGAGTTGGCGTTCCACCTTCTGCGTGCGGGTCGCCTCGGCGCCGTCGTGCACGACCTCCAAGCGCTCGCTGGACCACAAGTGGTCCAGCACCGGGTGCGAGCCGAGCGCGGGGAGGTGGCAGTAGTGGTCACTGGCCGCGATCACACATCGGCCGAGCAGCCCGGACAGCGCCAGTGCGACGCTGCCCAATGCCGCACCGTGATAGGCCTCCCATTCCACCGAGAGGTCGGTCATGGCACGAATATTGGTGTCCACCACCACGGTTCGGCACCCGGTCATGGCAGATATCTGCTGGACACGACCGAGCAACCGGTCGTAGTCGGGACCGGACTGCTGCTCGAAGTTGACGAACAACAACTCGGTGATCGGCTCATAACCAGGTTGCGTGCCACGTTCGCGGTCCTTGAGCAGGCTGTAGAAGCAGTCCACACCGGTGGTGAAGAACAAACCGACGCTGTTGCCGCTGTGCGTCGACGCTGCCACTTCGGCCGTCGCGAGCCGGATTCCGTGGAGTTCACCCCACCAGGCCGCATAGATATCCATCACGGTGTGCACGGATCTCAGCAGGCGAGGCGATACCGGTGCGTCGATCACCAGTTCCTCACCGAGGCTCATAGCCGGCATCAGAAGCGCCGCGAGGAACGCGTCGCCGCGCTCGGGCATCCAGTCGGGCATACCGCCGTGGACTTCGAAATAGAGCCGACTCGCGGCCAGCCTCGGCCTAGCGCGGACTGCGGCCGACAGCCGCCAACCCTGTGCGGTTTCCTGCCGCACGACATCGTCGACAATCATTCCCCCGCCCACCTCTCCGCTACGAGTAGACATTGCGCGCGGCTGCGAGTACGTCTCGGGAGTTGTTGTGCCGCTAGATGATCAGCATCGAGTCACCGAATTCGTAGAAGAGATATTCGCGGGGGATCAATTCTCTCGCGTAGATGTCGAGGAGGGGTTCGCGGCCGGTGAAAGCGGAGGTGAGCAGCAGTTCGGAGCTCTTCGGCCGATGCAGATTGGTCAGGAACGCATCGACGGCCAAGAACTGATGTCCCGGAACGATTGTCAGCGTAGTGAAGCCGGTGGCTGCCGTGATTCGGCCGTGTTCTCCCGCGACGGTCTCCAGCGTACGCAGTGCCGATGTCCCGCACACCACGATCCGGCCTCCGCCGGCTCGCCGCTCGTTGATCAGTTCGGCCCCGGCTGCGGAGACCTCGTAGCGTTCGGCCCTTGGGAAATCGAAACCCTGGGTCTGGGTGGCCCTGTCGACCTCGTCTTCGGCTGCGACATCTCCGACGCCGCCCGCGGCGATCTGCTGCTTGAACAGCTCACGCACGAAGAAATGCGTCCTGGCGGCGAGCCATAATGTCACCTCGGCCACGGCAACGCCCTTGGCCCGCAGGTCGTTCAACACCGCTGGAGTGAAATGGCGACCGGCCGACGGAAAGAGAACAGCACCCGGTCGCGAGCCGTAAACAGTCTGGTAGTGCTCCGGATCCGCAGGGACCTGCTTGAGATAACCGGGATAGATCGGCTCCGCCAACCGGTAGAGGGTGTCACCGTCGGCCGGGTCGAGGTCGATCTGCCACACCCCCGCATCGGCCTCGGCAAGCAAACGGCCCGTGACCTGACGGTCCGGGCCGAGTGCGAATTCGCTGCCGGGATGACAGACCGCCGCGGGCGCCACCAGACAATGCCAGGTGCCATCCTCCCGCGGCGAATGGATGCTCACCGCGACCACACGCCCGTCCTGGTCCTCACCGGACAGCAGAGTCGGCACCACCCGGGCATTGTTGACGACGAGCACGTCCGACGGTTCGAAATACTCGACGATGTCGTGGAATCCGCGATGCTCCACCCGATCCGTACCCCGCCGCACCACAGCCAGACGCGCGTCACTGCGCTCACCACCGCGAGCTTCGGGCGGTTCCTGCGACACCAGCCCGTCAGGAAGATCGAACTCATAATCTTCGGGATTCTCAATCGATCGCACAGCCGTCCCCTCCTTTCCCTGCGTCCCACCAACGAAGTCCGGAATATCAGGGAGACACTCGTTTTCGATAACTCATCGTGACAGACCAGCAGCGGGCTCCGAAGCGTTTTCGATCACATCGCCCGCATCGACCCAGACCGCGACACCGATGGCAGCCAGCAACAGCGGTGATCAGGTAGCGACGGGAACCGTATCCTCGTAGTAGTCGTCTTCGGATCGCTCCAGCGGCTGCTCTCCAGCCTCGGGGATAGTGAGCTTGGCCCACCGTTCGTGGGCGGATCGGTGCTCATGCCTGCGGTCTTGCCGATGGTGCTCCAACTCGCCCCGGCGGCGCGGGCCTGCCGCACAGCCTCGGTGAGCAGTGCCTGGGCTACGTCGACCTCGCAGGCAGCATCTTCCACCGATTCGACGGCGGCACCTGAACGCTCATGCTCCGCCCGTGCGAGGTGTCGATCTGGGGTACACCCCAACACCACATCGGTGATTAGCCGGAATGCCGTCGAGGCAATGTCTTTCGCTGAATTTCTTGACAACAGTCCGCCAGGCTCATGGAGGCCATCTGGTCAGAGGGATGAACGACTTGACCCCCGAACCCGCTGATCGCAGTTCGGGGGCCGCAGCCGTGCCTGGGCAGACAGCGGCTCATCTTTGTTGCCAGGTGGAGGTCAGCCGCGGCGCTGTGGTGGTTGGTCAGGCACTGACCAGCTCGAACTCACCGCTGGCGGCGAATCGGTCGGCGGTCACGTATGCCTGCCTCACTGTGTCTATGCCGGGGTGGTGTGCCTCGCAGACCACGACCATGCGCCCTGACGGCTGGGGCTCGAGGTGATCGACGTGCAGCATCCGCTGCTGGCCGTCGGTCTCGCGCCACGTCTGTCCGAGCGCCACCAGCACACCGCCGGGCAGTCGGTAGGACACCTGGTGGCCCGACAGTGCCGCCAGCGCCGCGGCGCACGCCTGCCCGCTGTCCAGCGACTCGCGTAGCAATTGTGCGATCAGCCCTGCAGACCGCTCAGCCCCAGCTGCAGCGATCAGCGCACCCATCCCCGCACCGAACTCATGATCCGCAGTGTGATCAGCCATGATTCATTCTCCTTCTTCGTTATTCGGTTTGGTCGCTGTCGGCGAGTTCGGCGAGGTAGCGGTACAGGGTGGCGCGGGAGACGCCGAACGCGGCGGCGACCTGCTCGACAGGCTGTTCGTCGGCCAGCGCGGCGCGTGCCGCGGCGAGTTGGGCGTCGGTGAGCTTGCGTGGCCGGCCCGCGCGCACGCCTCTGGCGGCGGCGACCTCACGGGCGTGGGCGGCGCGTTCCCGCATGAAAACTCGTTCCATGTGTGCGAACAGCGCCAGCAGGGCAACGGCTAGTTCGGCCATGGGTGAGGCGTCGCCGGTGTCGATCGGGATCGGGTCCTTGAGGGTGGTGACCCCGACACCCTGCTCGCGCAGTTCGTGGACGATGTTGAGGCACTCGCGCAGGTTGCGGCCGTAGCGGTCGAGGTTGGTGGCCACGATCCGATCCCCCTCGCGCAGCATCTGCTGCAGACGAGCCCATCCGGGGCGGTCCATGGTGGCGCCGGTTTTGCGGTCGGTGTAGATCCGCTCGTCCGGGATGCCGTACTCGCGCAGCGCGACGAGCTGTCGTTCGAGGTCCTGGTGGGTGGTCGAGACCCGGGCGTATCCGAATTCCATCAGCACACCAGCGCCTGTTGGAACAGGAGTTCTTCCTTGTGGCGGGTGGAGGTCAATCGGCGGGCGGTGCTGATGGGTCCGTGGCGTCCCTGCACCAGCACTGTGCTCTGAGCGCTATGGGTGTGCACGACCCAGATGTCGGCAACGTCGAATTCTGTGAGTGTCCACCGGGTCGGGCCGTGGAGCCCGGAGGCGATCCAGAGTCCGGCACCGTATCCGGCGAGGGAGTCGAGCGCGTGCAGCGCTGATGCCGGCCGGGTGGCTGTCGAGATGAACCCGACGATCGAAACCGCTGACCGGAGTGGCGGCTTGCCGAGGTCGGCCGTCCAGGCTTCCCAGATGGCGAGGGTGGATCGGTCGAGCTCTGGTCCCTGTCGTTTGGTGACGCGTTCGGTCCAGACGGCCGGGTCGATGTTGATGACCGGATACACGGTGTAGTCACTGATTCGGGTTTCGGGCAGCACGATCCCGGGCCACCCCGCTGCCCGAAGTCCGGCGTGTACGTGTTCGGGGACTGCGGATGCGTGGCGCGCCATCTCTTCTCCTGCTCCTCAGATGTCTCATAATTTTACCCCGTAACGGCTTTTCGCGACGTAATTTCGAGATTAAATTTCGAGACTCGATGACCTGGGATTCCATGGGCGGCAAGCGCTTCCCGAGGCTGCGTCTCGAATCCTTGGTTTCAAGACACATGGTGTGGTTCATGTCGGAGGCCCCGTCTACCGGCTCGATTCCGCGCTCCGATCACCGGCCGCGCGTTTATGCTCGCGGCTGTGACTCGCGGCGGAAAGTGGCGGTGTTTTCGCGGTGCCAAGTGGCGTGTCCCTGCCCCGCGGCCTGTGGCGCTGTCAGTCGATGGCGGCGACGACCAAGGCGAGGGTTCCGGCGGTGCGGTCGATGAGGACGAGCTCTTGGAACTCCCACAGGACCCAGCCCCAGTCGTGGAGCGCGGACTCGCCGAGGTCACGTAACCGATAGACGGCCCTCGACGCGTGATCTTGTAAAAAACAGCGGTAGCGAAGATCGGTTCGGGTCTTGGTGTGATGGTGTCGGCGCTGTCGTAGGCCGGTGCCATGATGGGGCGGTGAGGCCGGTGTCCGGTTCCCCTTCCGGGACAACGGTCGGCATGGAGGGAGTCCTGGTCTGTGTTTCCGGGGTTCCCCTTGGCGTCGCGAGGCGGGGATGTCGCCGGGTGTTTCGCATAAATGACCGGATGTGCGAGTTCTGAGAATCGGTCGGATCGACCGGAGTTCCCCCAGGTCGAGATTCGCAAAACATCTCTCATATCCCGCGTGTTCTGCGACTACATTTTTGCGAGAATTCTGGAGTGCAATTGACTCCCGAGCAGGCCGCGACGGCGGTCGAGCGCCATCGGTGCCCGAAGTGCGACGCCCCGGCAGGCAGCGCGTGCCGAACCCGCGCCGGCAAGGTCGCCGCCAAGTACCACACTCCACGGTTCATTTTGGTGCCCGCGGTGCGCGAGGATCTGGCGGTGCCCTCCCCGCCCGACCGGCGGCCGGGCTCGGTGTGGAAACCGGGTCCGGCGGTGGAGCCCGCGGCACCGATCGCGACGGCCGCGCCGATCCGCATCGGGTACGCCCGCTGCTCGACCGCGCAGCAGGATCTTCAGATCCAGCTCGACGCGCTCGCGGACGCGAACTGTCGCAGCGTGTTCTCCGAGAAGATCTCCAGCCGGATCAAGCACCGGCCCGAGTTCGACAAGGCGCTGACGTTGGCGCGCGACATCAAGGCGGCCGCGCCGGATCAGGCGGTGATCCTGTGCGTGCACGAACTCAAGCGCCCGGCCCGCAACGCCGCCGAGTTGATGGAGCTGGCGGCGACACTGGACACCGGCGGCATCCAATTGGAGTTGCTGACCGGGCCGATGGCCGGGATCTACGACCCCAACGGCATGGGCGCGATGCTGTTCGCGGTCCTGGCAGTGGCGGCCCAACTCGACCGCAACTACATCCGGGAGAAGACCCTCGAGGGACAGCAGGCCGCCGCCGCGAAGGGCAACCACGGCGGGCGGCCGAAGGTCATCGACGACGACATGCTGATCCTGGCCCGCGCGCTCAAGGACAAAGGCGTGCCGATGAACGCGATCGCCGGGCGTCTGCGGATCAAGATCGGCAAGAACGCTGGCGAGCATCCCTCGGTCGCATCGCTCTACCGTGCCCTGGCCGACGCTGCGCGCTGACCGTGTCCGAGCCTGGGGTTGCCCTGCATGTCGAGCATTCGCAACTCAGGTAAGCCGTTCGAAGATCTGACGGAGCAGACCGGGTTCGCGGTTGTCGAGCGCGATCTGGTGCAGCAGAAACGGCACCGCCATCTCGCCATTCGGGATGAACTGGTCCAGGAACGGACGACCGACGAACATGTTGTCTCCGTCGGGATCACCGGGGCAGTAGCACCATTGCGCGCGCATCGCCGGCCGCAATACCTCGCCGAGGTACCAGCTCGATGCCGAAACTTCGCCAGTGCTACCCACTTATGTCGCTGGGCCAGCCAGCAAACTCCCAGAAGCCGTCGACGCCGAGACGGAGCGCAGGGAGCGGGTTGCCATCATCGTCGTGCGTCGAGTTGGGGTAGCGGATGATGTCGTCGGCGAGGGGGAGTGTCCACGCACGATCGAGAAGGGCTGGCGGGAGGTAGTCCGAGGCAACGGTGAGCGGTAGACCGCGATCGGTAGCGAAGCAGGCCAGTGCGAGCAGATGCCAGGCGACGAAACCGGCTGATATCGGGCTTCTTTCGTTCGTTCCCGAGAAGCTTCTGTACTGCCACAGGGCGTCGAGAAACGCGGTGTTGAACTCGGTTGCCGTACCACTGACGGCAGCCTGTAGCGCCTGGATCGCTGGAGCTGCGCAGAGGGTAGCGTACTCGTCGCCCGCCGCCTTGGCGGCACTCTGGGCTGCGTGCAAGGTGTCGTGGACTGCCGGGGCGCCGCAGTGGATTTGTTGCCACGCCAGCCCCCACAGACTCGCGTAGTCATTCGTCTCAGCGAGCGGGTAGCCGGGGCGGTCTGCACTGCCCAGCAGAAACATCAGCAGCCGTGGGTTGCGTGTGACAACGCTGATCCACAGGGCGGACAGAAAATCCGAGGCCGGCAACGGTGGTGTCGTGCCGCCCGTAGCCGGGATCTGGTATACGTCGTCATCGATGATCATCGAGACGTAGCCAGCACCTACTGGCTGGCGCGCCGACTGTAACCGGGCCACCAACGCGTTGGCGGCCGAGTCAGCGTGGGAACGGACAATTCCCGAGCCTTCACCGAATTCGCCGCGGCTGAAATACCCTGCGAGACCTAGGAAATGGGGGGCGACGTCCTGCAAGGCGGTGAGCGGGCTGTCGGTCAAGCGCTCAGCCAGAATGGTTCGGGCGGTCCGCTCAGAATCGACCACTTGGTGGTGCACGATATCGGTGACAATATCGCTGGTATCGAGGAAACCGTCGTAGTGGGTTGTCGAGGTCATGTGGTCTCCCGATGTCGCAACGCTCTGCGGGTCCCGATCCATCGATTCGGTCGTCACAGCCGCCTCGGAAAGGCGGGACCATGCAACGGGGTCGGGCCAGTCGACCGCACGGTATCGAGTCGGGCGAAACCCAGGGATCGGCGTGATGCCGGTGATCTCCACCGCGGCCTGGAACGGAACCATGAGTGTCTGTTCCATGTCCTCACATGTGAAAGCGATGTAATCCGCCTCGGGCAGCGACGTGTGTACCCCTTCGCCCCACACCGTCACCATCTGTGGCGAACTATCCTCCTTCTGTTGCCGCACCATGATGTCGGCGACAAAGAGAGACGCAGACTCGTCATCGTCGAAGTCCCCGTCCACCACCGCGTCGGAGTTGTATTTCTGCTGCAGCCAGTCGCGCTGCGCTTCGTATCGGTTGTAGGCCAGCAGCGTGCGGGCTCGGTCGACGGCGGGCGGCAACGGTCCGGTGATCGCCCGATCCAGTGGGACCACCATCCCGTTGTCGTCGACTGTGTAGGCCTGCGGTGACAGGGGACGGGCGGCGTCACGGACTTCCTGCTCCACGGTCTGATACAGATGCTCGAGCAGTTCCGGATCACCTGGAGCGACGATCAACGACGTGTAATCCGGAATGAATGCCACCGGCCGATGCCGGTAGCTGCGGGTACACGCCGCCAGCCAGCCCGGGACGAGCAGCCACGACGGGAGATAGCTCGGGTCGTCGACGACGATGCGGACTATGGCATCCTCGTCGAACTCGGTGGTGATGACCGTTTCAGCGAGATTCTGCCGCGCGGCCTCGAACACCTCCTCCGCGCCCACGCCCCATTCGACCAGCTGCTGTTGTGCCGGGAGTCGGATCCGGCCCGGCTCATCGATTGCCACCATCTCGTCGATGAACGGAAAAGCCGGCCGCTGCAACCGGGAATCGGAATCTTCGAGCATGTACGCGGCGCAGGGCCGCAGAACAGGTCGCAACAGCGGACGAACCTGGTCCCAGCTCGACAGTGCCAGAGCTGGAGCGAGCATCGCGGCGACGAACCGCTCCACCTCAACCTGTTGTTCCGCGGCAGAGAAATCCCGCACCTGCTGGAAGATGTTGCTCAGATTGAGCACCACGCCGTCGTTGTATCGGATGACGAACTCATCCGAGTCATACGCCACTGCACTGGCGCCGACCTTCATCATCTCCTGATAGACCTGCAACGCGAACTGCCGTTGCGCAGTCTGCTCCGAGGGAATCGACATCCACACCTACCTTCACGCCACATCCACCGACCCACCTCAGAAACGGATCCTTACCCCGTCGGGGCGACCATTCCGCGCTGACATCCCAGCACAACCTCAGGCATCCACCTTTCCCACCTCTGGAAACCAACTGGCGGGGCGGGGCTCAAAGAAGGCGACAGTTGGACACGCGACCTCACCAGTCCGGAACGACGACCTCGCCGAGGCCATCGCGGCGCGCGAACACGTTCAGTCTTCGTCCGCGGCGGGGTCGCGCAACGGCCTGATCGCGGCGTCGGGGTCGGGTGGGGAGAACGCGTAGTGGCCGTGGACGTTGATGTGCGCGTACAGGTACGGGTGCAGGCGAGCGACATCCTCGTCCCGGACTTCGTGACCGCTCTCGCGGAGCTGGGTGAGGATGCGATCCAAATAGACTGTGTTCCACAGGGTTATGCAGCCGATCACCAGGCCCAGCGCGCCGAGTTGGTCCTCCATCCCGGCGTGGTACGCCTCCCGTAGCTCGCCTTTGCGGCCGTGGAACACGTGCTTGCCCAGCCCGTGGCGCTCTTCTTGGAGGTTGCGCATTCGTTTGATGTCGCGCCGGTAGGGTTCGGCGTCGACGTAGGACAACACGTGCAGAGTTTTGAAGATGCGCCCGAAATGCGCCAGTGCGATACCGAGTTGGGTCGGGTTCCCGCCGTGCTGCAACATGCGCATCACGTCGGAGGCGGCTACCGCGCCATCATGCACCGAGCCCACGATCCGCAGAATGTCGGGCCAGTGCCGCGCTACCCGTGTCAGGTCGATCTTTCCCCGGGCGGCGGGATCGAGCAGACCGTAGTCCGCGCCCTGATCCACACGCCACAGCTTCTGATCGGGCAGGTCTGCCAGCTCGGGGCGGTAGTCGACGCCCAGGAGTTTGAGCAGTCCGAACACCATGTCGCTGTAGGAACCGGTATCGGAAATCAGAACTTCCGGTCTTCGGCCGCCGTCGCGCCGATACATCAGGTCCACCGCGTAGAGGGAGTCCTTGGGCGTGCCCGAGAGCACCATCGCCGAGCTGCCGACGGCCTGATCGTTGATCATGTTCAGAAGGGTGGCGCCCTTGCGCCGGTCGAAATATTTCGGGTTCGGTCGGGCGTCGTTGCTGCGCACGGGCACCACGAACCGGGTGCCGTCCACCGCGGCGACCAGCCCGCCGCCCCACAGTTGCGCGGTGGCGATCCCGGCTTGCCCGGCGATGAGATGGGAGTTGGCGGCGGCGTGGGTTTCGGCGCGGACATAGTTTTGGTAGACGTGGCTGATCCGGGCCTTGCTCACCGCGGCCACGCCCGGGGTGATCACCGGGCCCCAACCGACGTTGAGCGCTTGTGCCGTCAGTACCGCCGCCACCGTGACAGGTAGGTCACCGAGGCGGGGTTCACCGCCGGACAGGTGCGTGTAGGAGGCCACGAAGCCGGGATGCCAGCCCATCACCTCCAGGATCAGATCGCCGATATCGACCCGTGGCATCATCGCCTTGCACCGGTTGCGCAGCTCGATCAGTGTTGCGGGGGCGTCGATGGCTTCCAGCGCCGCGGTGTGCACCCTGCCCTCGGCGTCGACGCTGAGGGCCCCGGCCGCCGCACGGGCGGCCATGTATCGCCATGTCGCGTCGAGCTGCTCGGCGTAGCCAGCCAGCAGGTCGCCGGGGTCTTCGGGGAGTTGCAGCTCGTCGAGCAACGCCTCGCGTTTGGACTCCCACACCGGCGCACTCAGCAATTGCGCGCGCGGGTCCGCCCAGCCGGCGGACGCCGCGGCGAAGATGTCGCGGCGCTTGAGCCGCTGATGGAACAGGTGCAGCACACAGAACACGTACCCGTTGCGGTCCACCGTGGCTTCGGGGCGGCCCTCACGAAACACCTGCACACGCCAGCCGGCAGGGACGATGTCCACATCGACCTTGCGTGCGTCCAGATACCCGGCCGGTACCCGTTTCGTCGGCCCGGCGTCGAGCAGATCGGGCAGCGCGGTGAACGCAGCCAAGATCGGGGCCGCGTCGGTGCTCGCCCCGAACTCGATCGTCTCCACGAGGCGCCGCAGAAATTTCCGGACCAGCGGATAGCGGGTCATCAGCACCGAGCGCCATTCCCCGTCTGGGTCGGTTCCCGGCGGTATCACGGCGTTGATATTGGCCACGCAGGCGTGCAGCTCGGCGCGAGACACCACGTTCTCGATCGCGTCCCACACCACGGTGAGGGTGACGTCCTCACCCCACTCGCGTGCCTCCAGCAGCACCGCCACCGCCGCCGCCAGGCGGCTCGCGTCCCTGCTCACGCGTGGATACCGTTTGATTCTGTCGTCGTCGGTTCGGCGTTGCGCGCGGGCTAGCAGCTCGTGAGTCATGACGACGTCGAACAGCTCCAGGGCGTCGTCGGTGGCCTTGGCCTGCAGCCACACCACCGTCGCCAGCAAGATCCCCAACTTCTTCGGGTACCGCTTGCCCCGCAGAGTGGTCGCGGTCGCTGCCCGACCGTACTTGGCCAGCTCGATCACCCGCCGCCGCGGCACCACCGACAAGTCCACCTCCCCCAGCCCGATACCGGCCACCGCGGCCACCCGCCCCAGCGCGGCGACCAGCGCCTTCGCTGTCGTGTCGATCTGCCCCTTGCGCAGCCGTTCCAGCGCCGAGACCCGCTCTCCGTCGCCGACATCGAGCAGAGCCAACAGCAGCCGCGCCTGCTCGGCGGTGATCAGGCCCAACAAGGTGTCGAACAGGCGAGTCTCCGCCGCGGTCACGACTTGCCCGATCAGCCGTTCCAAGGTGCTCATCGCCGGCAGCAGCACCCGGCGGTGACGAAGCCACGCCAGAGCACCGTCGAAAATGGTGTTGCGGCCATCGCCCGTCGTCCACGCCCGCCGATCCACATGTAGCCTCAGCAGCTCCCGGAAATCGGCGTAGTCACCCCAGCCGTCGACCCGGGCAATCTCCCACCGATGCTCCAACCGGGTCTGATCCCGCCGCACGTACGTTTTCACGCACGACACATCCGCGATCCCGAGCTGCTCGGCCAGATACTCCACCACGACCAACGGAACATCGATCGGATCCGCCAGGAACGTGCCGAGAAAACGCACTGTCGTCAACTGCAACGCAAAACCCAAGCGCGAGCTGTCATCTCGCCTCTTCGCGATCAGCTTCCGATCCGCGTCGTCGAGGACGAAGAAACGCTCCAGCTCCTCCTCCGACGGAGGACCACCGAACCTGCCGTACAGCGCGACCTGCCGAGCAGTCAGGAAGCTGTCCTCATCCAATGACACGAATCATCAACATACGCAAAACCATCCATGATCACATGCGGATGCGATCCGACCCGAACAGGCTTCGCTACCGCTGTTTTTTACAAGATCACGCGTCGAGGGCCCACACCCGAACAGCGCGAGCGGTTCCTGGCCGCCATGCCCGGCCCGGTAGCAACGCTAAACAACCTGCTCTGGGAACATTGATACCGCACCCGGAGGCTGTGGACGCACTGACCGGTCCACAGCCTGTTCGCGAACCGATTGTCGCCACGTCCGATGATCAGAACAGAGTGTCGCGGACCCGTAGCGGCCGGCAGCCGGTGGGACCGAGCTGGGCGAGTTCGGCGTCGATGTCGAACGCCAGATCCGCTGGGCTGAGGGTGAAGCACCGGAACAGCTCTTCACGGCTGATCTCCGGGAACTCCCGAAGCCGTTGCAACTCCTCGTCCGCGAATACCCCCCTTGCCACGAACCCAGCCCTCGGGCACCCCGACCAACCTCATCGGCAGCCAAGCCGAGCATCAACCACCGCCCGCCGCATCCGGAACCGGCGAATCACCCTCTACTAGTGCACATCCAGAACTTCGTGGGATTTTCGGCGAGTCCGGGACCCCCACTGACCGACGGTGAGCACAACAGGGACCGGTATGCCAGACCAGAAGCCCCCAGCGTCGAGTTTCCTTGCGACACAACAAAACCAACTGGAGGCTTCCGCAATTCTCGAACACTGTCCAGTGCGCCGCCCTTCAGGGCGGTGGTGAAGGTCCACCCGGGAGGCCTGCCAGGGCCGGGCGCGCCCTGAACCGGGCGGTCCTGCTGCTCGATGTGCTGGTGCAGCACCGGGATAGGGGCACCGCCTACAGCACCGCTTGGGTCTGGGTCACCTTCGCGACCAGCTTGTCGGCGTCGTCGCGGATCACCGTCTCGACCACGATGAACGAACGCCCGGCGTGCAGCGGGGTCGAGGAGGCGTTGGCGTATCCGGAGCGGACGGCGCGCAGGAAGTTCGTCTTCGACTCGACCGTGGTGGTGCCCTGCTTGCCTTCGGGCAGGTTCAGGAACGCACACACCGCACCGGTCGCGTCGGCGAGCGACATCAGTACCCCGCCGTGCAACACGCCGCCGAGGGTGCAGAGCGATTCGCTCCAGGCGAGCCGGCTGCGCACCAGCTCGGGTCGGTGCTCGACGACCTCGACACCGAGACGCTCGGTGAACGGCATGGTCTGGTGGAACAGTGTGGTGCCCGTCGCATCGATCATGGACATGATCCTGCCCGAGGCCTGCGCGCCGAGTCGACTACTCCGGAGGTAATGGTCACCGATCCGGCGAGGTGCGTCCCTGTGCGCGGTGTGCCCACAGGGCCGCTATCGCCAGCGCGGCGGTCACTCCGCCGAGCGCCATAACAGTGCTGGGCGAATCGTGGTCCACGACGATGCCGCCCGCGAGCGCGCCGAGCGAGATCGTCGCCTGGAACGAACTGGTGAACAGCACCGCCGCCGCCTCCGGCGCGTCAGGCGCCGCCTTTGCGAACCACGCCTGGGAGGAGACCGGCACCGCGCCGTACCCGACTCCCCACACGACCAGCAGAACCAGTGCGCCGAATCCCCACCGGCCCGGCACGGGCAGCAGCAGCGTGGCGCCGGCGATCAGCGCCGCGGCCGCGGCGAAGGTGGCGCGGGGCCTGCGCATGATCCAGGCGCCACCGAGAAAGTTGCCGAGAATGCCCGCGGCGCCGTAGCTCAGCAGCAGGATAGTGACCACGCCGGGGCCGACCAGCGTGACCTGTTCGAGGAACGGCGTCACGTAGGTGTACGCGCCGAAATGGGCTAGCACGATGAGAAATGTTGCCAGCAGGGCGAATCGGATGTCGCCGCGGCGCAGCAGCGCACCCAGCAGCGCGGGCCGCGTGATCTTGCGGGCGGGTAGCGCGGGCAGGAAGGTGACCAGCATGGCCGACACGACAGCCGTCAGGACGCCGACCACGACGAAAGTCGTTCGCCAACCGGCGATTCCACCCAGCAGCGTGCCCGAGGGAACACCGAGCACGGAGCCGAGCGGCACCGAGGAGAAGATCACCGCGTTGGCCTTGCCGACCGAATCGGCGGGCACCAGGCGTTCGGCCAATCCGGCCGCGATAGACCAGAAGCCGCCGACGGTGACGCCGACCAGCACCCGCGAGACCAGCACCACCCAGTATTCCGGTGCGGCCGCCACCAGCGCGTTGGCGAGGACGAGCAGAAACATGAACAGGCACAGCATGAGTCGCCTGTCGATACGCGCGGTGGCGACGGTGACGACCGGCGCCGCGACGGCGGCGACCAGTCCCGGCATGGTCATCATCAGCCCGGCCATGCCGTCGGAGATGGTGAAGTCGGCGCCGATCGAGGTGAGCAGCCCGATCGGCAGTATCTCGGTGGTGACGATCGAGAAAATCGCGAGCATGACCGAGACGACTGCGGGCCAGCCGGTCAGCGTGGTGCGGCGGGGCGTCGGTGCGGTGGTGTGAACTGTGGACACGAGATCGAGTCCAGCAGTCACGTGGTGCTCGAGCTGGCGGGTTCACGCCAGCACCGTCGGCCGTGGCCGAGGTCACTCAGCCGCGGGCGGACCGCATCGGGGCCAGGAACTCCGCGTTGGTCTGGGTTTTGCGAAGGCCCGCCAGCAGCAGGTCGAGTGCCTGCTGCCCGTCCAGGGGAGCCAGGGACGCGCGCAGCTTATGGGTCGCGGTCAGTTCGTCCGGAGTGAGCAGCAGCTCGTCTTTGCGGGTGCTGGACTTTGCGATGTCGACGGCGGGGAAGACGCGCCTGTTCGCCGCGGCGCGGTCCAGTTTGAGTTCGGCGTTGCCGGTGCCCTTGTACTCCTCGAAGATCACCGTGTCGCCTAGGGAGCCGGTCTCCACCAAGGCGGTGGCGATGATGGTGAGCGAGCCGCCGTGCTCGATATTGCGGGCGGCGCCGAGGAAGCGTTTGGGCGGGGCGAGCGCGGCGGCATCCACGCCACCGGACAGGATGCGGCCCGATCCGGGGGCGGCCACGTTGTAGGCGCGAGCGAGGCGAGTCAGTGAGTCGAGTAGGACGACGACGTCGCGTCCCATCTCGACGAGCCGCTTGGCGCGTTCGATGGCCAGTTCGGCCACCGCGATGTGCTCGCGCGGCGGCTGGTCGAAGGTTGCGGCGGCGACATCGGCGGACACCGCCCTGGTCAGGTCGGTGACCTCCTCGGGGCGCTCGCCGACCAGCACGAGCAGCAGCTCGCATTCCGGGTGGTTCTTCACGATGCCGTGCGCAATCGCTTGCAGCACAGCAGTTTTTCCCGCCTTGGGCGGCGCGACGACGAGCGCACGCTGCCCCTTGCCGATGGGCATGACCAGGTCGGTGACACGTGTGGTCATAGCATGCTGTTCGGTTTCGAGGCGGAGGCGTTGGTCGGGATAGATCGGGACCAGATCGGCGAACTCCGGGCGGCCGCGCAGCCGGTCCGGCCGCTGCCCGTTGACGGTCCGCACCGTGTGCAGTGTGGCGGGCTTGTCGGATCGGGAATCGGATTGCGCTGTGCCGGTGACGAAGTCGCCGCGACGCAGTGCGTTCTCCCGGATCAGCCTGGTCGGGACGGTGACGTCGTGCGGACCAGAGAGGTAGCCGTCGACGCGCAGTGCGCCACGGTTGCCCACGATGTCCAGGATGCCGGTCACGGTCTGTGCCTCGTCTTGCCGATCAGGCGACATCTTCTCAATCATGTTGGGGATCATGGTTTTTCCATTTCAGGTAGGTGCGGTTCATGTTCAGGTAGGGGTAGTTCATGGATGCGGCGAATGCCGTGACATGCAGTGGAACTGCGGCGACGATCCCCCGAGTTGCGGAACGATGCACGAGTCCGGTTCGGAACGGGGGCCTCGGAATTCTTGTGGGAGGAACACCTACGTCCACAAGAGCTAGACATTCCTGAGGCTACCGGGGTGCCCGTCGACGCGCAAGGCGGGCGAGCGTGCCTCGACAGCGCGTCGGCAACGCTTCGGTATCGTTCGGCACCGACGGTAAACGAAACTCCCCGCTCGCGCGTATCAGCTGATGAGGCCCGATGAACAGGAGAAACGTGATGACCGACCTCCCGCCGTTCTATCGGCAGGTGCAAGCGCACTACGACCTGTCCGACGAGTTCTACGCGCTATTCCTGGACCCCTCGATGACCTATAGCTGTGCCTACTTCGAGCGCCCGGATATGACGCTCGAACAGGCACAGCGCGCCAAGATCGATTTGGCGCTCGGCAAGCTCGACCTGCAGCCGGGCATGACCCTACTCGATATCGGATGCGGTTGGGGCGCAACGATGGTGCGTGCCGCAACGGTGTACGGGGTCAAGGTTGTCGGGCTCACGCTCAGCCGCAACCAGTACGAATACGTGCAGGCCATGATCGACCGGGAGCGCATCCCGGGCGCCGAGGTCCGGCTGCAGGGCTGGGAGGAGTACGAGGGCGGCGCCGACCGGATCGTCAGCATCGGCGCATTCGAGCACTTCCGGCGTGAGCGCTATGAGGCCTTCTTCGAGTGTTGCTACCGAATGCTTCCGAACGACGGGCGGATGCTCCTGCATACCATCATCGGCCACACGCTCAACGACCTACGGCGCATGAATATTCCCGTCACCCGGGACAACGCCTTGTTCCACATCTTCATCAAGCGGGAGATCTTCCCGGGCGGACAGCTGCCGCAGCCCGCGGTGGTGACCCGGCTCGCCGGTCGCGCCGGGTTCGGCACGGAGAAGATCCAGGAGTTGCAGCCGCACTACGCGCGCACACTCGACTGCTGGGCCGCCGCGCTACGCGACCACCGTGACGAGGCGATCGCGCTCGCGTCCGAGGAAGTCTACGAGCGCTATATGAAGTACCTGACCGGCTGCGCGGCCAACTTCCGCAGCGGGCACATCGACGTCATGCAGTTCACTTTGGTGAAGTGAGCCGCCGAGGGCGCGCCGTTCACCTCATCCGCGCCACGACGGCCTCGGGCAGCTGGGGCAGCACCAGATCGATCGATCGCCACGGATGCCGGGATGGGCAGCCATGCGCTCGTCATGCGGCCGACCCTAGTGCCTGTTGAACGTGAGTCGATACGCGGACGAGGCGTTTCCCCGCGCGGTCAGCCGCCGAAGGATCCGGTGCTCGGCGGCGGGGGCAGTAACCGCCACGGGCCGCAGTTCTCGGTCTTGAACGCGACATCGGTCGGCTTGATCTCCACTCGCACGGGGCTGAGGCGGGTGAAGTTGTTCGCGATGATGTTCTTCATGTCGGTGTTGTCGCCCTCGACCTTCCACAGCCTGCGCCAGTCGCAGCCGTAAGCCGGATCGGGGGTGCCCGGCGCCTCCCAGGTGCCGGGGAAAATGTCGACCCCGACCAGGTAGAGGCCGTCGTCCGGCATGGTGTTCGCGGGTTCGGCCGCAGCTGTTCCTGCTCCGAGCAGGGTCGCCGCGGCGGCCATGGCCCCCGCGGTCAGGAGCGTGCTTGCACGCATGACGATGTTCTCCTCGACTGTCTTCTGCTGCCGCGTCGCGGCTGACGAGGGAGATCCCCGAAATCTCCGGGGGCAAGGTTTACCAGAACCGCCCGAGGTATGTGATCGAAACCGGAATTCCGGTCGACGGCAGCACTGAATCGTCGGCGATGTTGTCATCCGGTCGGATCGCCGCGATATCCCGGTATGAGATGTGCTCGGCTTGCCTCCCGCGTCGGGCAGGTGCGCTCTGTCCCGTGTGGCCTGCGTTGCGCGCGATTGTGCACCGACGAGGGCCTCGCCACCGTGCTGACCAGCGAGCGTGCGCTGCTGCACTGGCGGGCCTCGCGATCGTTGGACGATCCGGGGCTCGCAGAACAGGCGGTACAGGAAACCCTGCTGCGCGCGTGGCGTTCCTGTGGGAGGTTCGACGAAGCCAAGGGCGCGGTCCGGACCTGGCTACTGGCCATTCAGCGCAACGTCGTCATCGACATGGCTCGCGCGCGGGCCGCACGGCCCTGGGATGCCGACTGGGACGAGGTCGACGAACTGACCAATTCCCGGTATGCGCACCCCGATTTCACCGACGGGCTGGTCGACGGCCTACTGGTGGCGCAACTGCTGGCCCTGCTGCCCGCCGCCCAGCGGGAGGCGGTGACCGAGGTGATTCTGCGGGACCGGGCCTACCAGGAGGTCGCCGACGACTTCGGCGTCCCCGTGGGCACGGTGAAGACGCGGGTGCACTACGGCCTTCGGTCGCTGCGCAGTCTGCCGCTGGCTTCTGAGCAGCCCGAACATGCCATTCCGCTGAGTAACGGTTCGATAACTGGCCTTGCTTGCTGATACCCACGTTGCAAGAGTGACTATTGGGTTTGGTGTTACTAGTGGGAAGGGAGGGGTGCCCTGTCTCGGGGCGCCGACCGCACATGAAGCCAAGCATCATCAAGGCCGGTAGCTGTACCGCCGTCACGGCCGCGGTGACATTGACGCTCTCCGGACTGCTCCCGATAATTGCGCAAGCTACACCGGCAGCGCCGGACATAACGAACAAACTCGCAGGCAAGACCATATTTCTCGATCCCGGCCACCAGGGGTCGAATCACTCGGAGGACCTGGCCAGACAAGTCGGCGATGGTCGCGGCGGTACGAAGGACTGCCAGACCACCGGTATGACCACGATGAACGGCATCCCCGAGCACACCATCAACTGGAACGTCGCGCAGTTGGTCAAGGCGTCGTTGGAGAGTCTCGGCGCGCGCGTGGTGTTGAGCCGCCAAGACGACACGGGCTGGGGTGGCTGCATCGACGAGCGGGCGCGTGCGGCCAACGAGTCCGGCGCCGCGGTCGCCGTGAGCATTCACGCCGACAGCGCTCCCGCGGAGTACCGGGGCTTCCACCTGATCATTCCAACACTGCCGATACCGGACGGGACGGTGAATCAGGTCCAGTCCGGATCAGGATATGCCGCATCGAAGTCGGTCCGCGACGCTTACCTGCACGCCGGGTTCCCCTCGGCGAACTACGCGGGTGTGGCGGACGGGCTACAGACCCGCAAAGACATCGCCGGACCCGCGCTGACCGCCGTCCCCGACGTTTTCGTCGAGATGGGCAACGGCGCGAACCCTGAGGACGCCGCCCTACTGGAGAGCCAGGAAGGGCAGCTCGAGCACGCCATCGCGATCACTACCGGCTTGGTCGGCTATGTGCTCGGCGCTCCGCAGACCGGCTCGTCGTCGGATCGGCCCGGGGCATTTCCGGGCGCTGCGCGGTCGGGTGTTCCGTCGGATCGGCCAGCGATGGCGCTGAGCGTGCCGCAAGCTGTCCCGGGCGCACTACCCGGTCAGACGGTTTCGACTGAGCCGCAGTCTCGGATCATTCCGGATGTGCCGCCGGGCCAGGCAGTTCCAGGTGAACCGCAAGCGCGGATCATCCCGCTGCCGGGTCAGGTTGTTCCTGGTGGGCCGCAGTCTCAGGTTGTTCCTGGTGGGCCGCAGTCTCAGGTTGTTCCTGGTGGGCCGCAGTCTCAGAGCACGCCCGGTACCCAGCAATGGGCCGGTCCCGAAGGGAGCGCCGGCGGGAAGGTCGTTGAGCTGCTGATGCCGTTGGCGAGGTCGCTCGGCATCGACACCACCGTCATCACCCCCGAGTTGGTCAATCTGGCCGACACCCTGTTGGGCCTGCTGCACGGCCCCTCGAAATAGTCCGCACACCGAACCCACCGGACGCCATCCTCGCCACATCGAGGGTGGCGTCCGGCTTTGCAGGCGGCACCGCGCCGCGCAGTAGGCTGAGCGGAATGGCTGACCGGATTCCTGTTGTGCTCGTCGCGGGGTTTCTCGGCTCCGGGAAGACGACCTTGCTCAACCACTTGCTGCGCGACAACCTGGGAACCCGGATCGGGGTGGTGGTCAACGACTTCGGGGCGATCAACATCGACTCGATGCTGGTCGCCGGGCAGGTCGACGCCATGGTCTCGCTCGGCAACGGCTGCGTATGCTGCGCGGTCGACGTCACCGAACTGGATGAGCTGTTCACCCGGCTCGCGCAGCCACGTGCCAAGATCGACGTGATCGTGGTGGAAGCCAGCGGCCTCGCCGAGCCGCGCAACCTCATCCGGATGGTGGTCGGCAGCGACAACCCCCGAATCCGCTACGGCGGATTGGTCGAAGTGGTAGACGCCGAACAGTTTCCGCTCAGTAGCGCACGTCATCCCGAGCTGGTCACGCATCTGCGGCTGGCCGATCTGGTGGTGGTGAACAAGGCCGACCGGGTACCCGCCGCACAGCTGGCCCGGCTGCGGAACCACATCGCGGAGCTCGTCGGCCCGGTGCCGGTGTACGCGACCACGCACGGCCGGATCGATCCCGGACTGCTGTTCGACGAGCCGCTCCGCGAGATACCGCGGGTGGCAGAGCAATTGAGCTTCGATGAACTGCTCGTCGAGCACAACCACGACACGGACCACGACGACCACCGCCATTTGCACGACGAGTACACCAGCGTCTCGTTCACCAGTACGCGAGACCTGGACCCGCGCCGACTGATCGGTTTCCTGGAGGACCCGCCGCCAGGTCTGTTCCGGGCCAAGGGCTTCGCGACATTCGGTGTTGCGGGCGAACGCAGGAAGTTCGGCTTGCACATGGTTGGCCGCCACATCGTCTTCGAACCGGGTAGCTGGGCGCGCGGCGAATCTCGCGGCACGCAGCTGGTGCTCATCGGGGCGGGCCTGCACACCGACACCGCCCTGGCACGCCTGCACGACACGGTGCATGCCGCCACCGATCCGCTCGATCCGCAGACCATGCTCGGCGTCTGGCGCCGCGTGCCGCACTAGCAGGCGTTCACCCATTCCGACAGGCCGTCGGCGAACAGTTGGCGCTTCCAGATCGGCACCTCGTGTTTGATCCGATCCACCAATTCCGCGCACGCGGCGAAGGCCTCGGCGCGGTGTGCGGCCGCGACCGCGACCGCGATCGCGAGATCGCCGATGGTCAGCTCGCCGACGCGGTGCACCGCCGCGACGGGCAGGCCGCGGGAGGCGGCCAGCTCCGCGCACACTGTGCGCAGGAACCGCTCCGCCTGCGGGTGCGCGGAGTATTCCAGGGCCGAAACAGCCTGTCCGCCATCATGGTCGCGGACCTTACCGGTAAACAGAACGACCGCGCCGTAGTGCGGTCCGGTCACCGCCGCATCGACCTCGGCGGGATCGAGTAGGCGGTCGCTGATCCGCGCGAGCCGGACGGTCGCCTCAGCTGTTGTCATGATTGCCGCCTCCGGCCACTTGTGCGAGTAAATGAATCAGTAGCGGTTCCAACACCGCGATGCCGTCTTTGACGCCGCCGGGCGAGCCGGGCAGGTTCACGATGACCGAGCGGCCCGCGAGCCCGGCCACGCCCCGGCTCAGCGCGGCGAGCGGGAACTCGGCAGTGCCGCGTTGCCGGATCGCCTCTGCCACGCCGGGCAGTTCGCGGTCGAGTACCGCGAGAGTGGCTTCCGGTGTGGCGTCGGTCGGGGAGGCGCCGGTTCCCCCCGTGGTGATCACGAGCGCGGGCGCGAAGCGCAGCGCGTCGGCCAGGCCGACCTCGATCTCGGCATCGGCGTAGACCAGCGGCCCGCGCACCGAGAAGCCGAGGCCTGCAAGCCATTCCACGAGAACAGGGCCGGTGGTATCGGCGCGGATGCCCGCCGCGGCACCCGTGGAGGCGACGAGGACCACGGCCGAGAGGGATTCCTCGCCGAGCTCCCGATCGATCTCCTGGTCGGTGTCGGGAAGCTCACCGGCCGAGGATTTTTCGTCACCGATCAGCCGATTCGTGGCCTCGCTCGGTGCTTCGGCGGCGGGACGCTCCCAATGGCCGTGCTTGCCGCCCTCCTTGGTGAGCAACCGCACCGCGTCGAGCGTCGCCGCCGGGTCGACCGCCTTCACCATGTCGTGCAGGGTGAGCCCGGCGACAGCGACAGCGGTCAGTGCCTCCATCTCGACGCCGGTGGGGCCCTTGGTCTTCGCGGTGGCCTCGATAGTTATCGCGGCCTCGGTGAAACCGAACTCGACCCGCACCGAGGACAGCGCCAGCTGGTGGCACAGCGGAATCAGTTCCGAGGTCTTCTTCGCGCCCGCGATGCCGGCGATGCGCGCGGTGGACAGCACATCCGCCTTCGGCAGGTTGTCGGCCCGCACCAGCGCGACCACCTCGGCGGTTGTCCGCAGTTCGCCCGCCGCGACGGCGATCCGGGTGGTGTCGGTCTTCGCAGTCACATCGACCATGCGGGCGCGACCTTCCCGGTCGACATGGGATAGCTCGCTCACGTCTCCGCCTCGCTGGCGCTCGGCTCCGCCGCGACCGAGCGATGCTCGGCTGCGCCTACTGTTCGCTCGCTGCGCTCGCTCACGGTCTCCGCCTCGCTGGCGCTCGGCTCCGCCGCGACCGAGCGATGCTCGGCTGCGCCTACAGTTCGCTCGCTCATAGTGACCACACTCGCACAGTCGCGCCCGCAGGCAATGCGGAAACCTCGGCAGGTACGTCGATCAATGCGTCGGCCCACGCCATGCTCGCCACCAGGTGCGAGCCGGGCCCGGACACCACCTCGACCGCGATCGGATGTCGGAGCGAACCGGGAGGATCCCCGGACTGTCCGCGGACCAGCTTGCCGCGCAGGAACTGCCGCTTACCCTCCGGCGAGCGAGGCACGGTGGTGCGCAGCGGTAGCTCATAGGTCTCGACTTCGGGCAGGCCCGCGAGGTGGCGCAGGATCGGTCGCGCGAACACCTCGAACGACACCATCGTGCTGACGGGGTTGCCCGGGAAGCTGAGCACCGGGACGCCGCCGACGACGGTCAGCCCCTGCGGTCCGCCGGGCTGCATCGAGACCGAGCCGAACTGCCCGCCGAGCGGCTCGAGCACCTCCTTCACCACCTCGAAGTCGCCCTTGGATACCCCACCGGAGGTGAACACCACATCGGCCGCGCTCGTCGCGGCGGACAGCAGCGCGCGAAAGCGCGCCGGATCGTCGGTGCTGTGCGTGACCGAGACGACCGTGACGCCGTTCGCCGCCAGTGCCGCGGCCAGGGCAGTGCCGTTGGAGTTGTAGATCTGCCCTGGTCGCAGGATGGTTCCCGCGGCTACCAGTTCGTCGCCGGTGGTGATGACCGCTGCGCGCACCGCGGCGAACACCGCCACCATCGGGATGCCGACCGCGGCCAGTGCCGCGATGTGCCGGGGCGCCAGCGCGGTCCCCGCGGTGGCCAGCAGGTCTCCGGCCCGCACGTCGGTGCCTGGTTCGCGCACGAATTCGCCCGCGCTGCGGCCGTGTTCGACGGTCACCGTGTCGCCGTCGGCGTGCGTGTCCTCCACCGGAATCACGCAGTCCGCGCCCGGCGGGAGCGGGGCGCCGGTCATCACCTTGACGGCCGCGCCGGGCGGTAGCGGTGTCCGGCCGGGAGCACCTGCCGCGACCACGCCCGCGAGCGGCAGCGTCACCGGCGCGATTGCTACCGACTCGGCACGCACCGCGTACCCGTCCATCGCCGAGTTACGGAACACCGGAAGATCGATCGGCGACCGGATGTCGTCGGCCAACTGCCGGCCCAACGCCTCCGGCACCGGGGCAGACTCGACCGCGCGCGCGGCCAGCGGCCGCAACAGCTGTTCGATGCTGTCGCGGTAGTCGTCGACGAGCCGGGTCGAGACACTGGCGGGCCGAGGGTTCATGCGAGTCAGCCTAACGCCGGATGCAGGGACTTTCCGCCTCCGCCGACGGCCGCCGGCCCGGTGATCCAGGCGGGCCGGCTGGTGCGGAACGCACACTCGCCGCCCCGCTACGGTGAGCGATTTCGGTACCTTGCGCCGCCGACGATTCTCGGCAGGCCGTCATAATGGACATGTGACTCTGGTCGAGGTCGGGATTCCCGTCGTGCGTTCGGGGCGTCCCTCGCTCGACGGCCGCCCCGACACGCCCTACTTGCTGGATCGGTTCGGACGTGTCGCCCGTGATCTGCGCGTCTCCATCACCGAGAAGTGCTCGCTGCGCTGTACCTACTGTATGCCGGAGGAGGGTCTGCCGGAGATTCCCCGACACGAGCTGCTCACCACCGACGAGATCGTGCGGCTGGTCGGTCTCGCGGTCCGCGAGCTGGGGGTGCGGGAGGTCCGCTTCACCGGAGGCGAGCCGCTCATGCGCCGCGACCTGGAGCAGATCATCGCCGGATGCCACGAAGCGGTGCCGCACATCCCGCTGGCCATGACCACCAACGGCGTCGGGCTGGAGCACCGTGCCCGCGCGCTCGTCGTCGCCGGGCTGCACCGGGTGAACGTGTCGCTGGACACCGTCGACCGGGTCGGCTTCGCACGGCTGACCCGGCGCGACCGCCTCGACTCCACGTTGGCGGGCATCCGCGCCGCACGGCTGGCCGGTCTGGCGCCGGTCAAGGTGAACGCCGTGCTGATGCGCGAAACCCTTTCGGGTGCACCAGATCTGCTGCAGTGGTGCCTGGACGAGAGTTGTGAGCTGCGGTTCATCGAGGAGATGCCGCTGGACGCCGACCACGAGTGGGCTCGCACCAACATGGTCACCGCCGCCGAGCTGCTCGACGTGCTCGGCGCCCGGTTCGAACTCACTGCGGTGGGCCGTGCTGATCCGTCGGCGCCCGCGGAGAAGTGGTCGGTCGACGGCGGCCCCGCGACCGTCGGCATCATCGCGACAGTCACCCGCAAGTTCTGCGACACCTGCGACCGCACCCGGCTCACCGCGGACGGCATGCTGCGCTCCTGCCTGTTCAGCGATCAGGAGTTCGACCTGCGCCAGGCACTGCGTTCCGGTGCCGACGACGACGAGCTCGCAACCCTGTGGCGTGGTGCGATGTGGAGCAAATGGGCAGGCCACGGCATCGACTCCGAAGGGTTCGTCCCCCCGGAACGGACGATGGGAGCCATCGGTGGTTGAGATCCGATACTTCGCCGCCATCGCCGACGCCGTCGGTAAGGACCGCGAGACCCTCGAATTCCCGGCCGGCGCCACGATCGCCGACCTGCGCGCCACCCTGTCCGCCTCCTATGGCCCCGACCTGGACAAGATGCTGTCGGTCTGCGCCTACCTGATCGGCGACGAACTCACCCGCGACCCCGGTGTCGCGCTGAGCCCCCAGGTGGACGTGCTTCCGCCCTTCGCAGGCGGATAATTACGCGGCGCCCCGGCTGTCTGCGTGCTGCTCTCCAGGGGAGAGCCGGTGCCAGTTCTTCCCGGCGCGGCTAGGAACGCCACCAGGTGTCCAGCGGCGTGACCGGGACTGTGCGCTTGTGCCGGGTGTTCAGGAATATCGCTTCGACCTTGGCCGCGACTTCCGGCGTCACGTCCTCGCCCTCGAGGTAGTCGTCGATCTCGCTGTAGCGCAGACCGAGCGCTTCCTCGTCGGGCAGTGCAGGCCGGTCGTCCTCGAGATCGGCGGTGGGGACCTTGGACCAGATGCTGGCGGGTGCGCCCAGTTCCTGCAGCAGCGCCGCGCCCTGACGCTTGGTGAGGCCGGTGAGCGGCGTCAGGTCGACGCCGCCGTCGCCGTACTTGGTGAAGAAGCCGGTGACCGCCTCTGCCGCATGGTCGGTGCCGACGACCAGCAGGTTCTCCTGGCCGGCCAGCGCGTACTGGATCACCATGCGCTCGCGGGCTTTGATGTTGCCCCGCACGAAATCACGCAGCTTGTCCGCCTGAAGCGCCGACGCCGCCTCGGCGGCCACCGCGTTCGCGCCGGGGCGGACGTTCACCGCGACCGACCGATCCGGCTGGATGAATTTCAGCGCGATCCGGGCGTCGTCCTCGTCGGCCTGCACGCCGTAGGGTAGCCGGACGGCTAGGAAGGTCGCGTCGACACTGTCCGCGCGCAGCTCCTCGACCGCGAGCTGGCAGAGCCGTCCGGTGAGCGCGCTGTCCTGCCCGCCGCTGATGCCGAGGACGAAACCGCGCGCGGGAGTGGCGTTCAGATAATCCTTCAGGAAATCGACCCGGCGCCGCACCTCGGTCTTCGGTTCGACGCTCGGCTGGACGCCCAATTCGGTGATGATCTGTTCGCGCAGGTTCCGCATGGCGCTCGAGTCTACTGGCGATTCACCCGGTGACAACGCGCCGAACGAAGGCCTCCCAGTTGTCGCCGATCTGCTCGCGGGTGTAGCCCTGGACGTGCATCTGATGCAAGACGAGCGCCGCGCTGAGTATCGCCAGCAGCGAGTCGACGATCAGCGGAATCTGACCCTGTACGTCGGCCTGGCGCAGCAGCATGGCCACGTGGGCGCGCAGAAGTCCGTAGGGCGCGCCGGAATAGCGGTCCCCGGCTTCGCCGATCTCGGCCGCGCGGTGCAGCTCGCCTTCCACCTCGAGATGCATCAGCCGTTCCCGTCCGAAGGCGACCAGCCGTTCGACCGGTGGCGCGCCGGGACCGAGCGGCGGCGGCCCGAACATGAACGCTTCCTGGTTCTTCCGCTCCGAGTGGTCCAGCAGCGCGTGCATCAGGCCTGACCTGCTGCCGAAACGGCGGAACACTGTGCCCTTGCCGACCCCGGCGCGCTTGGCCAGCGCGTCCATGGTCAGGCTGTCTACGCCATGCTCGCGCACCAGCTCTTGTGCCGCGTCCAGCAGGAGTTGCCGGTTGCGCGCCGCATCCGCGCGTTCGGTGGGCCCCGCCGTGCCGGGCAGCGGAGCGCCGATGCCGAGCAGGCGGCGCTCGTCCGGCGCCGGCGTGCCGGGTGTGGGGTAGTTCACAGCGCTCACGCAGACTCCGCGGGAAATAATCGGACCATGGTCCGGTTGATGTGAGTGGAACGTTCGGAAACCACATTCAGTACACCAGGAGTCGTCATGAGTCAGACCCGCATCCTCGCACTCGTCGGTAGCCTCCGTGCCGCCTCGATCAACCGGCAGCTTGCCGAGACCGCCGTGCAGACCGTCCCCGAGGGCGTCGAGGTCGCCATTTACGAAGGTCTCGGCGATATCCCGTTCTACAACGAAGACATCGACGTTCCCGGTGCCGTCCCCGCCGCCGCGCAGGCGCTGCGTGACGCGGTCGCCGCGGCCGACGGCCTGCTCGTGGTGACTCCGGAATACAACGGCACACTGTCGGCGGTGCTGAAAAACGCCATCGACTGGGCCTCGCGCCCGTACGGCGCGGGCGCCATCAAGGGCAAGCCTTCTGCTGTCGTCAGCGCGTCGATCAGCCCGAACGCCGCTCGGTGGGCGCACGGCGACGCGGTCAAGGCGCTCGGCGTCGCGGGCGCGCGCGTGGTGGAGTCCGCGCATCTGCACTTCGGTGTCGTAGGCGAGCGGTTCGGTGCCGCGCATCCGCGCGAGGACGCCGAGGCGCTGACCGAGCTGGCGGCCACGGTGCGCGAACTGGTCGAGGCGGCGCGCGGCGAACTGGCGTCCGTGTAAGCTCCACGTCCGGTCTCGAGCGAGGGCCACCGCTGCTGGAGTAGCGGTGGCCCTCGCCGTGTGCCAGAAGGTTTGCCGAAAGTAAGCTGCTTGGTCAAATTGTGATCTGCGTCACTGTTGTGTCGAGTTGCGAATCGAGCGTCCTGGTACTTCTCCCGTTGGAATTCCATCCGTGTGACTCGCTACATGTCGTGTTGGATGAATCTGTCGGCCACTAGGTGTAGTGTCTTCGGTACTGGAAGCGGCGCGAGACCTCGCTCGAAAAATGTCGGCCACACGTGGCTGATCAGGGGATTCAAGACCGGATCCAGGAGTTTGCGCAGCATACGTCGGATTGTGCATCGCTAGCGACTGCTTGCAGGTCGCTCGAAACGATCGGCTCGAGCGATCGGCATACGGATCAGAGGCTGTGGATCACAAGGAGAGAGGGATATCAATGACCGTCACCGTGTACACCAAGCCCGCTTGCGTCCAGTGCAACGCCACCTACAAGGCCCTCGACAAGGCCGGGGTGGACTATGAGGTCGTCGACATCTCCGTGAGCGACGAGGCGCGCGACTACGTCATGGCCCTCGGATACCTACAGGCGCCGGTAGTGGTGGCCGGTGACGAGCACTGGTCCGGCTTCCGGCCCGACCGCATCAAGTCGCTCGCGACCGTGGCGGCCTGACCGCTTCCGATTCGTCCGAGGGCGAATGCCGGACGGTCCACTGCCCGGTACTCCGGAGAGGAGGAAGTCGACCATGTCCGAAGGGGCGGCGCTGGTCTACTTCTCCAGTGCCTCGGAGAACACACATCGTTTCGTCGAGAAGCTGGGTCTCCCGGCGACTCGCATACCACTGCACACCGCCGATTCGCTGCGCGTAGACGAACCGTACGTGCTGGTCGTCCCCACCTACGGGGGCGGTCGGCACGTACTGGGGGGTCACCGGTCCGACAAGGATTTCGTGCCGCGGCAGGTCGCCAAGTTCCTCAACGATCCGCACAACCGCGCCCTGCTGCGCGGTGTCATCGCAGCGGGCAACACGAACTTCGGCGATACCTATTGCTTTGCGGGCGAGGTGATCTCGCGCAAGTGCGGGGTGCCGTACCTGTATCGCTTCGAACTCATGGGAACCGCTGAGGACGTCGAACGCGTCCGCGAGGGATTGGGATTGTTTTGGCAACAGCAACGACAGCGCCGACCGGAAAAACAGCTCGCTTAGAGCAGCCCCCGGTCCGCGGCGGCGACGCGGGCGAGATACTGGACTACCACGCCCTCAACGCGATGCTGAACCTGTACGGCCCGAACGGCGAGATCCAGTTCGACAAGGACCGCGAAGCCGCTCACCAGTACTTTCTGCAGCACGTCAATCAGAACACCGTCTTCTTCCACAATCTGGACGAGAAACTGGACTACCTGATCGACGAGAACTACTACGAGGCAGAAGTTCTCGATCAGTACAGCCGCGGGTTCATCAAGAAGCTGTTCAAGCAGGCGTACGCCAAGAAGTTCCGGTTCCCGACCTTCCTCGGCGCGTTCAAGTACTACACCTCGTACACGCTGAAGACCTTCGACGGCAAACGCTACCTGGAGCGGTTCGAGGACCGGGTGTGCATGGTCGCGCTCACTCTCGCCGCCGGTGACGAGACACTGGCGAGCAAGCTGGTCGACGAGATCATCGACGGCCGTTTCCAGCCAGCCACCCCGACCTTCCTCAACTCGGGCAAGAAGCAGCGCGGCGAGCCGGTGTCATGCTTCCCCGCGGGGACCCCGGTGGACACGATGGCCGGTCCGCGGGCGATCGAGACTTTGCAGCCCGGTGACCGGGTACTCTCCCATGACGGTTCCTACTCCGCAGTGGAAACTGTCGTGGAGAACCCGAATGACCAGGCTCTGGTGTCGATTTCGCACTTCGGACACAAGGAGCCCATCCGATGCACGCCTGAGCATCCAATTCTCGTGTGGACTACGCGCGATGTCGATACCTTGATCGAAGGAGATGGCGCGGATCCGTTCAACGGATTCGTGTGGCTGGCTGCCCGAGATGTCCATCCTTCGGATTTCATCGTTACCGCAGCGCCGCTGGAGGGACGCGACCGACGTGCGTACGACCTGATGGAGTATGTCGGGGAAGGTGTCTACGAAGAGGTCGACGGCCTGATTCGCAAGGTGAACATCGACGCGAAGCACCGGAACAAGCAGCGTCATCGAATGACTTTCGTTTCGGTCAATCGCTACGTGGAGGAATCCTACGATCTCGGCCTCATCCTGGGCTGGTATGTCGCGGAGGGGCACGTTTCCAAGCGGGCGGCCAACGGTGGGGTGCTGCCGAACGGTGTCCACTTCACTCTCGGCGCGCATGAAACTGCTTTCCAGGAAGAACTGTCCGGCGCATTCAAGCGAGTGTTCGCAGCGGACCTCTCCGTTCATTCGAACCACTCTGATCACTCCGTGCGCATGGTGTGTAACAGCAAGATCGTGGCGTCGTTGATTCTCTCCATGGCCGGAACCGGATACAGCACGAAGCAGCTGACCCATGATGTTCTCACGGCCGACGAAGACTTCCAGCGTGGACTACTCGCCGGACTGTTCCGCGGGGACGGCTGCTGCACGTCCGGCGGGATGGTTCTGGATCTGGTGAATCCGGGGCTGGTGGATCAGGTGCAGCTGATCCTTCGACGTCTGGGGGTCGTTTCCACAGTTCGCCGGTACATCAACCAGGCGGGGAACCCCACGGGTCAGCTGTTCGTCCCGGGGTTGCCGGGCACGAACGAAGAGTTCATATTCGATGTGGGCAAGAATCTGCACAACTATGTGGGCCGGAAGGGGACATTGCGCACGACGTACCAGGTGGTTCACGGGCGTCATGTGTACGGTATCCGTGAAGTAGTGCGTACCGAGGAAACTCCGGAGAACGTCTACAATCTGCACGTCGAGGGGACACATACCTATACGATTCGCGGTGCGGTGGTGCACAATTGCTTCCTCCTGCGTATCGAGGACAACATGGAGTCCATCGGCCGCTCGATCAACTCCGCGCTGCAGCTGTCCAAGCGCGGCGGCGGTGTCGCGTTGCTGCTGAGCAACATTCGCGAGCACGGCGCGCCGATCAAGAAGATCGAGAACCAGAGCTCGGGCGTCATCCCGATCATGAAGCTGCTGGAGGACTCGTTCTCCTACGCCAACCAACTCGGCGCGCGGCAGGGTGCCGGCGCGGTGTACCTGCACGCACACCATCCGGACATCTACCGGTTTCTGGACACCAAGCGGGAGAACGCGGACGAGAAGATCCGCATCAAGACCCTCTCGCTGGGCGTGGTGGTACCGGACATCACGTTCGAGCTGGCGAAGAAGAACGAGGACATGTACCTGTTCTCGCCCTATGACGTGGAGCGGATCTACGGCAAGCCGTTCGCCGACATCGACGTCACCGAGAAGTACTACGAGATGGTCGACGACAAGCGCATCCGCAAGTCGAAGATCAAGGCGCGCGAGTTCTTCCAGACCATCGCCGAGCTGCAGTTCGAATCCGGCTACCCGTACATCATGTTCGAGGACACGGTGAATCGGTCCAACCCGATCGCGGGCAAGATCACGCACTCGAACCTGTGCTCGGAAATCCTCCAGGTGTCCACACCGTCGGAGTTCAACGACGACCTGTCCTATGCGAAGGTGGGCAAGGACATCTCGTGCAACCTCGGCTCGCTGAACATCGCCAAGACGATGGACTCACCCGATTTCGCGCAGACCATCGAGGTGGCCATCCGGGCGTTGACCGCGGTGTCGGACCAGACCCACATCTACTCGGTGCCGTCGATCGAGCAGGGCAACAACTCCTCGCACGCTATCGGCCTCGGGCAGATGAACCTGCACGGCTACCTGGCGCGGGAGCGGGTGCGCTACGGCTCCGAAGAAGGCATCGACTTCACCGACATCTACTTCTACACCGTTGTCTACCATGCGGTCCGGGCCTCGAACCTGATCGCGAAGGAGCGCGGCACCTATTTCGGCGGGTTCCCCGAATCGAAGTACGCCAGTGGTGAGTACTTCGACAAGTACACCGAACAGGTGTGGGAGCCGAAGACCGAACGGGTCCGTCAGCTCTTCGCCGACGCGGGTGTGCACATCCCGACTCAGGACGACTGGCGTGCGCTGAAGGCCTCGGTCATGGAGCACGGCATCTACAACCAGAACCTGCAGGCGGTGCCGCCGACCGGCTCGATCTCCTACATCAACCACTCCACCAGCTCCATCCACCCGGTGGCGTCGAAGATCGAGATCCGCAAGGAAGGCAAGATCGGCCGCGTCTACTACCCGGCGCCCTACATGGACAACGACAACCTCGAGTACTACGAGGACGCCTACGACATCGGTTACGAGAAGATCATCGACACCTACGCCGCGGCCACCAAGCACGTGGACCAGGGCCTGTCGCTGACGCTGTTCTTCAAAGACACCGCTACCACCCGCGACCTGAACCGCGCCCAGATCTACGCCTGGCGCAAGGGCATCAAGACCCTCTACTACATCCGCCTGCGCCAAATGGCTTTGGAGGGAACAGAAGTCGAGGGCTGCGTGTCCTGCATGCTGTAATTTCGGCCGCGGCGTGTTCGCGACCCCTGATGGCTCGTGGCCGAGCGATCGAGACTTGCGCTTTCGGCGTATCGCTTCGATCGCTCGGCTGCGAGACGTAGACGACGTGGCCGTACCAGGTGCACACGGTGAATGCCTCCAGCCGGCAGGTAGTCGGGCCTCGGCCGGAGGTGTCGAGGCCGGTGTCTACCAGCCAGCTCCGCAGGCGGGAGCTCAGCACTGTGAGACCTCGGAGCCTGCGCTGCGGGCAGGAGGACCGCCGGCCTCGATATTCGAGCGGAGCTCGCGCAGATTGGCCTTCTCGGCGACGAGTCGCTCGATGGCGGTGTCCAATCGGCGTGTGCGCTCGTCGAGTTGCTCCAACACGGCATCGCGTTCGTCCTCGGATGCACTCGATGGGGCGGTGCACGCAATGTGCAGCATCGTGTAGGACTCGGTCAGCGACAGTCCTGATGCCAGCAAGCAGCGAATATCCTCTACTGTCTTGACATCCTCGGGGCTGTAATGTCGATAGCCGTTGGGATCTCGCTGAGGCGAGAGGACACCGGCGGCCTCGTAATGACGGAGCATCCGAGGGCTCGCGCCGGTGATACGACTCAGATCGCTGATCCGCACCCGGCAACCTCCTTGACATTGACGTTAGTGTCATACTTTAGCTTGGCCGTATGACGAACGAAGACGGTCGACCGAACGTCGTATTGGTGGTTGCGCACCCGGATCACGACTCCACTACCTGGGCCATTGCCAGAGCAGTCGAACAAGGCATTCAGGCGGATGGAAACACCACTGCCACAACACACGATCTGACAACATCGGGATTCGATCCGGTCTTCGGCGAGCAGGATCTGGCGGTGCACCGTCTACGCAACGGTGTTCCCGCCGATGTCAGGCGTGAGCAGGAGTTGCTTGACTCGGCTGCGGAAATCGCCGTTCTGTTCCCGGTGTACTGGTGGTCGATGCCGGCCTTGGCCAAAGGATGGATAGACCGCGTATTCGCCAGAGGCTGGGCCTACGACACCAGCTCGGAGAGCGGTCGGAGTGCAGTAAAAGCTTTGCATTTCATCGCAGTTGCCGGTCTCGATGAAGGTACCTACGACCGGCGCCGATACAAGGAGGCGATGACGACCCAGATGGTGCACGGCATTGCCGGATACTGTGGGATAGCCGAGTCATCCATAGCGTTCCTCTACGGCACCGAGACCGACGACTCCCAAGCTCACAAGCAGTTGATCGACCAGGCATACCGGATCGGTGCCGATTTGGCCCAGCGCGCGCAATCGGCTGTCGATCAGGAAGCTGCGTAGCGGGCCCGCCTGCGCCAAATGGCTTTGGAGGGAACAGAAGTCGAGGGCTGCGTGTCCTGCATGCTGTAGTTTCGGCCGCGCGTGTTCCGGATAATGTGCAAATACCTTCGCCCTGCGTCGATCGAACGGGTGGTCGATTGCGCATTACGGTGCCGCCAAAGCCGGTATTACTTCGCGTTCGAAGAGTTCGATACTCGAGGAATTGTCAATACCTGTGGATTAGGTGTGGGCGTTATGGTGCTTCGGATTCCTTCCGGTTGGCGTTATCGAGCTGCTGGCGTAGGCGTCTGACTTCGTCGATGAGTCGTGGGACGGCTTGGCGTGCGTGGGCGATGAACAGAGCGTTGTCGTCCCAGCGTTCGTCGGCGGTGTCGACGTATCGAGGCTGCTGGATGAGGGTTGCTGCCACGATTTGGTGGTGGTCGAAGGTGGGCCACCGTTCGCCGAGGCCGGTGTCGGGGACGGTGCTCACGGCGACCAGGTTCATGGCGTGTTCGTCGTCGAGGAGTCGGACGAACCACGGTCCCGGTGTTGCGGCGCGGGCGAGTGCATCCAATTGGTCGAGTTCGGTATCGGTGAGCGGTTCGGGGAGCGTCATCAGGCCGCCAGCTCCTCGCGCTCGACCAGCAGTCCGCGTTCGAAGCGTGCGCCAGCGCGCACGAGCGCGACCAGGTGGGCGCCGTTGACCGCGCGCCAGCGGAGCAGATCGGCCCAGGACTCGATGGACTCGCGGTAGCCGTCGCTGATGGCGATGAGTTCCTTGCGTCCGTCGGCGCGCACTCCGATCATCACCAGCAGGCACAGCTTGTCCTGTTCCAAGCGGACCTTCACGTGAATCCCGTCGACCCAGCAGTACACGTAGTCGACATTCGAAAGGTCCCGCTGGGCAAAGGCTTTCGCTTCGTCCTGCCACTGCGCGGTCAGCCGGGTGATCGACGCCGGTGACAAACCGGCCCCCGAGCCGAGGAACTGGGTCAGCGCCGGAGCGAAATCGCCGGTGGACAGCCCGTGCAGATACAGCAGCGGCAGCACCTCGGTCATCGTCGGTGACCGCCGGCACCAGGCCGGCAGGATCGCTGAGGAAAACCGTCGCCGCACACCGGTTTCCGGGTCCACCCGCTTGTCGTTGACCCGAGGCGCGCGGACCTCGATCGCGCCCGCACTGGTAGCCACGCTGCGCTCGTTGTGGTAGCCGTTGCGGACCACCAGCCGGTGACCGTTCTCGTCGAGCTGGTCGGTGAACTGGGCGATGTAGGCGGCGACCTCGGCCTCGAGCGCTGCGGCCAGCATCCGCCGCGCGCCCTCACGCACGATCTCGTCGATCGGCGAGCGACCCGCCGCGGACACGCCGTCCTGGTTGGAGCCGCAGCCCCCGTCGATTACCTTGAGCATCGGGACGTACCTTCCTGCCGGCGTTGGCGCGCCGGACTGATCGAATCCTTTGACCGATAGTCATCCTGGAAGGTACCTCCTTCCCAGTCATCCACAGGATTCGAGCATTCCTCGAGTTCGATGCCGGAAGTGTCGTAGGCGGCTTTCGGGAAGTTGAGGATGGCGTAGCCGAGGCCGAGGTTGCGCACCTTGCTGAGGTTGTCGACGATCTGCTCGGGGGTGCCGACGGCGGCGGTGCCGCGGTACAGGTCGTCGATGTGGGTTGCGGTAACTGGCCGCGGTACACATCTGGCCCAAGTGGAAGCGATGTATTCTGCAAGGGACGCGGCTGTCCTGAGTCCGCGGCAACGACGAGAAGGAGGTGGGGTTGCGATGCGCAGCGAACCTCCCAGTCGAACGCCGCGCGGCGCCGCCCCTTCTCATTTCTAGATAGTCGCGACGGCAGGGGTCGGCGCCCGCGGTGTGAATTTCGCCTTCTCCATTCACTCACGCACGTGCTGAGGTCCTCCCATGTCGCAGACCGATATCATCGAAGTACGCCCGACGCTGTCCGAATCCCTGCAGGACATCGTCGAAAGCCGCCGTGTGGACGCCGCACTCGACTGGCTCGACAACCATCCGCCGCACGTCATCGCCGACCAGCTCGCCCGCATGGACGCGGTGCGGGCCGGGATGGCGTTCCGGCTGCTCGACAAAGACCTGGCGCTGGCCGTGTTCGAGGAACTCGAGCCGGTGGACCAGCAGCAGATCTTGCAGAGCCTGCGCGACCAGAGCTTCCGCGACCTGGTCGAGGGCATGGCACCCGACGACCGGGCCCGCATGTTGCGCGAAGCACCCGCCAAGGTTGCCAAGAAGGCGCTGGCCGGGCTCAGCCCGCGCGAGCGGCGGATGACCGCGAGCCTGCTCGGCTACCCGGAGGGCTCCGCCGGGCAGTACATGACGCCCGAGGTGGTGGCGCTGCCGCGCGATCTGACCGTCGCCGAGGCGCTCGGCATGGTGCGGGCTGAGGGCGGCAACGCCGAGACGGTGTACACACTGCCCGTCGTCGACTCGGGCAGGCGCCTGACCGGCATCGTCGAGCTGCGCGAGCTGGTGCTCAGCGAGCCGGACACGATGGTGTCGGAACTGGTCGTCACCGAACCGGCCTTCGCGCGCGCCACCGGCTCCGCGGAGAAGGCCGCTCGGTTGATGCGTGAGACCAACGACATCAACCTGCCGGTCGTCGACAGCGAGGACCGGCTGGTCGGACTGCTCACCATCGACGACGCGGTCGAGGTGATCGAGGCCGCCGACAGCGAGGACGTGGCCCGACAGGCGGGTTCCGCGCCGTGGGAGGGCCACTACATGGCGGCCGGGGTGTTCCAGCTGGCCCGCTATCGCGCGCTGTGGCTGCTGCTGTTGCTGTTCGCGGCGACCCTCACAGTGAGCGTGACCGACTTCTTCGAGGGCACCCTGCAGCAGGCCGCGCACCTCGCGTTGTTCATCCCGCTGTTGATCGGGGCGGGCGGCAACGCGGGCGCGCAGGCTGCCACCGCCTGCGTACGCGCGCTGGCCGTCGGCGAGGTCAAGGTGTCGGACCTGTTCAAGGTGATCTGGCGGGAATGTCGGGTCGGGCTGGTGCTCGGGTCGCTGCTGGCCGCCGCGGGGCTGGTGATCGGCGCCCTGTTCGTCGGCCCGCGCATTGCCCTGGTCGTCGGTATCACGCTGGTCCTGATCTGTGGCTGGGCCGCCACCATCGGCGGCACCATGCCGCTGCTGGCGAAGAAGCTGCGGATCGATCCCGCGGTCGTCTCCGCGCCGATGGTCACCACTCTGGTGGACGCCACCGGCCTGATCATCTACTTCACCACAGCCAAGCTCGTCCTCGGGATCTGACCGAATCCTCCTGCGCTGCAGACAGATCCGGCCCGGCCCTCAGGGCCGAGCCGGATGTGGTCGATGCTGCGAAAGGATCAGAACTCCCAGTCCTCGTCTTCGGTGTTCACGGCCTTGCCGATCACGTAGCTCGAGCCCGAGCCGGAGAAGAAGTCGTGGTTCTCGTCGGCGTTCGGGGACAGCGCCGAGAGGATGGCCGGGTTCACCTCGGTTTCGTCCTTCGGGAACAGGCCCTCGTAACCGAGGTTCATCAGCGCCTTGTTGGCGTTGTAGCGCAGGAACTTCTTGACGTCCTCGGTGAGGCCTACCTCGTCGTAGAGGTCCTGGGTGTATTCGACCTCGTTGTCGTAGAGCTCGAACAGCAGCTCGAAGGTGTAGTTCTTCAGCTTTTCGCGCTCGGCCTGGGAGACCAGCTCCAGGCCCTTCTGGTACTTGTAGCCGATGTAATAGCCATGCACCGCTTCGTCTCGGATGATCAGCCTGATCATGTCGGCGGTATTGGTGAGCTTCGCCCGCGACGACCAGTGCATCGGCAGGTAGAAGCCCGAATAGAACAGGAAGCTCTCCAGCAACGTCGAGGCGACCTTGCGCTCGAGCGGATCGTCGCCGTTGTAGTACCCCAGCACGATCTCGGCCTTGCGCTGCAGGTTGCGGTTCTCCTCCGACCAGCGGAACGCCTCGTCGATCTCGCGACTAGAGCACAGCGTGGAGAAGATCGAGCTGTAGCTCTTGGCGTGCACCGACTCCATGAACGCGATGTTGGTGAGCACCGCCTCCTCATGCGGGGTGAGCGCGTCCGGGATCAGGCTCACCGCGCCGACCGTGCCTTGAATGGTGTCCAGCAGGGTGAGGCCGGTGAAGACCCGCATGGTCAGTTGCTTCTCATCGGCGGTCAGGGTGTTCCACGAGGGAATGTCGTTGGAGACCGGGACCTTTTCCGGCAGCCAGAAGTTGCCCGTCAGCCGGTCCCAGACCTCGGCATCCTTTTCGTCGGGCACCCGATTCCAGTTGATGGCCGACACCCGATCGATCAGTTTCATCCTGCCTCCACGCCTTTCCCGAGCATGCTTCTGTTGGGGAACGCCTACCGTTGGAACACTACTCCTTGTGTCTGACGAGTCCGCACAGCACAACACCTTGTGTCGCCGAGCTCCAAAGTAGACCCGCAAACCGCCGATCAACGCACTCCCAACCCCGTCGGGTGCGAGTCTTACGAGCGCCGCGAACACGCAGTGCCGTAGGCGCTGCAAATCAAACACAGCCCCCTATTGTGCGGCACGCCGAGCATGGCGACCGCATCGGTTCCGACAGCTCATATCGATCGCTAAAAGTTTGCCTATCGGCGATCGCTGGCCTGACTCAACACGCCGCCGACACTCGGCACAGGTGCGGATGCTCCGCTCGCATCGGCCGCGAGACTGTTGCCGGACGCGACGATTCGCAGATCAGCCCCCACCATGCCGGAAACCGGCAGTGCCGGAAGTCACCTTCGGACTCGACCGACACCCGCGACCGGCCGCCGCGTCCCGACAGACCCTGGCTCCGTGCCTCGCCGACGTGGCGCCGGGCGGGCGCCCCGGTGACCCGCCCCGCCACTTGCACTGATTCGACCAGGTGAGCGGCTACGTTGGGCCGACAGCTGTACCACGCGTTACGGAAGGAGTGTGTGCCATGACCAGTCCCGGCCCGATCAGCACCCGTCCGGTGCTCAGCGATATGACGATCTTCGCGGGCGTGCTCATTCTCGTCGCCGGTGTCCTGCACCTGTTGACGGCCATCGCGGCGATCGCGGGGCGTGACATCTTCGTGGTGACCGAGGACCAGGTATTCCTGGTCGATGTCACCGCGTGGGGATGGGTCCACCTGGTGATCTCTGTGCTGTTTGTCGGTGCGGGCGTCGGCATCGTGACCGGGAAGACCTGGAGCTACCTCGCGGGCATCGTGATGGCGGCGATCAGCATTCTGGACAACTTCTTGTTCGCGCCGATCTATCCGTTCTGGGCACTGGTGATGATCGCCATCGACGTGCTGGTGATCTGGGCGCTGGCCCGGCAGCTCGCAATCGAATAGTCGAGCGTCCGAACGAGTTTCGGCCCCGACTCCGTCGAGGACGGGCAGGGCCGAATTTCTACCTGGGCGGCGGACCGCCGGGTGCGCCACCGCCGGGCCCGCCGGGCGGTCGGCTGCCGGGCTGCGGACCTGAACCGTTGCCCGACTGGGTGTTCTGCGATTTCTCGGCGACGCCTACGGTGAGCGAGACCGTCATCCCCGTGGCGGGTGCGCCCGCTACCGAGGCCAACTCCGCGTCCCAGCCGTCGCCGAACACACTGTCCGAGGCCAGCGTGACCTGCGACAGGTTGGAGACGCTGCGCGAGTACCCGGAGTCGTAGGCGAACACCGTGGTGCATGCTTCCTGCGGAAGCGCGATCTGCGAGGTCAGGCGCACGTTCTGGCCCGCGACCGCGGTCTCCAGCGAGTCGTAGATCTCGAAGTGGATGTGCGGCCACCAGCCGGAGTAGCAGGCCGGGAAAATCGAGGTGAAGGTAACTTTGCCGTCGGCATCGGCCACCTGCACGCCGCGCAAGTAGTTCTGCTCGGTGACAGTGCTGCTGTAGAGCGAGTAGTTGCCGTCCCGGTCGCAGTGCCACACATACACCGCCATCCCGGCGCCCGCGGCGCCGCTCCTGGCCAGGTCGCGCAGCGTCAGCTCGAGCTTCATCGGAACGCCCCGCGCCACACCGGAGTACGACCCGAAGGAAGTGGTGATGTCGCTGCGCACCACGCCGGACTCGACGAGCACGTTGGGTCCGTTCGACCCGTCACCCGGATACGGTCCCGCGGTCTCCTGTGGCGCGGCGGCCGTGTCGCCGGTCGTCGTTCCCGTCGCTGTGCCGGTTCCGGTCGTCGTTGCCGTCGTGCCGGTCGAGCCCGACGCGCACCCGGCCGCCACCGCCGCCGCGCCGGCCGTCGCGCCGAGGAAGAACAGGGCACGGCGACGGGACACCATCACCTGCATATCGTGCGCGAGCCCGAGATCGTGCTCATGCACCTCGCCGTTACCCCGTCGTGCGCCCACTGTCTGTCCTTCCGTCCGTCGGCCACTGCCACCGCTGACAGTAGGAACGCGTGCTCGCGGTTGGCTGGGCTTTCGCTGGGACTCCGCTGTGAGCCGGAAGTGGCTGTTCACTGCCTGCTGGCGCGGCGATACCCGACGGTCGCCGGAATGGCGAAGAGAATGATGGCGCCGAGGGACCATGCGAAGGTGAGGGTCAGGAGATGGGCCACGGGTCCGCCCTGGGCGAGGGCGCGCATGGTGTCCACGGCGACCGACATCGGTTGGTTGCGCACCACCGGCTGGATCGAGTGCGGGTAGGAAATCAGCGGGACGAAGCCGGTGCTGAAGAACATCATCAGGGAGGTGAGGATCGTGATCCCTTCCACCAGCGTCGCTTTCGCTGTGAAGACGGCGATCGCGGTGACGATCGTGGCGAAGGCCAAACCGAAAAGGATCGGGATGAACAGGAAGACGATCGTGGCCATGACGCCCTGGTGGAAGCGGAACCCGAGCAAGAAGCCGACCAGGACCACGGCGAGGGTGCCTGCGAAGATCCGGCAGCCCTCGGCGAGGATTCGAGAGGCAAGGCCGGAGGCGCGGTGCACCGGCAGGACCCAGAAGCGGGCGAGCAGACCCGCGTCGCGCTCCCGGCCGAGCAGGATGCCGCCGGCGACCGCACCGGATAGCGCGCCGACGATGGTGACCATCGGCACCGAGCCGAAGAGCGCGCTTTCGCCGGTGAACTTCTCGATCTGGTTACCGACCACGGTATTCAGCATGATCAACAGCAGGCACGGGATGATCAGCGTCTCCAGCAAAGTGACCGGATTGCGGGCCCAGCGCAGCAGCAGACGCTGCGTCTGGATCAGCGTGTGCAGCACCAGTGCCGACATCGACACCTCCGAGCCGGTGTGGGTTTCCTCCGTGCGATCGGCAACCAGTGCCATCACGCCCTCCTCGAGTTCAACCGGATGGACAGCGGGATGCAGAGAACCAGAGTGCCGATCGCCCAGGCCACCGGCGGGCCCATCAGCGTCCAGGTCACCTGCCCCGCGTTCGGCATAGTGTCACCGGCGAGCGCGCGCAACGCGGTGACGTACTGCGAGACCGGCTGGTTGCGCACGAACGGCTGCACCCAGTCCGGAAACTGGCGCGCCGGAGCGAGTCCTGTCGAGAGCATGCCCAAGATCAACGGCGGTAACACCAATGCCTGCGTGGTCGCCTCCGGGCTGCGCGACGCCATCCCGATCACGTCCCCGCCCAAGGTCAGTACGATCCCGATGAGCAAGGAGAACAGCAGGAAGCCGATCGTGTGCACGGTGTCGAGGTAGAAGCGGAAGCCGATGACGTACCCACAGATCACCGCGGTGGTGAGCGCGATGACCACACGGAAGACATTGCCGGACATCCGTGCGGCGACCGGGACGAGCGGGCCGACCGGCATGGAGCCGAACCGCCGGTTGAGCCCGGCGACCGAATCGGTGGCGGCGCGGAAGGCCGCCGAAATGGCTGTGAACGAGGCGGCCTGCATAATCAAGATCGGCATCATGAATTGCGCGTAGCTGCTGAACCCGGTGCCCGCGAACGTCATCACGGTCTTCAGCGGAATGTAGAAGCTGGCGGTGAACGCCACCGGCGCCAGCACCGAGGCGAGCACCTCGCCGGTCTGCACTGACGGCACGATCAGCCGCGTGGTGAGCACCCACCACTGCTGCGTGCGCATCGGCGCGGCGCGGGTCTGGGCGAGCCAGGTCGCGGCCGTCACGACACGACCTCCGGCACCTCGATGGCCTCCACCGTCGACAGATGCCCGGTCAGCTGGAGGAACACGTCATCGAGCGAGGGTCTGCGCAGCGCGATGTCGACCAGTTCGACTCCGGAGCTGTCGAGTCGCCGCAGCGCTTCGGCAAGGGTTTTGGCGCCATCCGGCGCCGGGATGGCGATCCGATCGGCATCGGCGGTCAGCGCGGCCCGATTCTCCTGCGGCAGCAGCGAACCCAGCGCAGCCGCGATGGCGGGCAGATCCTTCAGATCCAGCGGCACCACCTCGCAGTAACTTCCGCCGGTCCGCGACTTCAGCTCGTCGGCGGTGCCATGCGCGATCACCACACCGTGGTCGATGACGATGATCCGGTCGCTGAGCGCGTCGGCCTCCTCCAGGTACTGGCTGGTGAGCAGCGTGGTGATGCCTGCCTTCTTGAAGTCGGACACCAGATCCCAGACCCCCTGCCTGCTGCGTGGATCCAGCCCGGTGGTGGGTTCGTCCAGGAACACCACGTCCGGGCGGACGACGAGGCCACACGCGATGTCGATGCGCCTGCGCATGCCGCCGGAGTAGGTACCGACCCGGCGGCCCGCCGCACCTTCGAGATCGAACTCGCCGATCAGTTCGTCGGCGCGGGCGCGGGCGGCCCGCTTGCGCAGGCCCATCAGCCTGCCGAACATCACGAGGTTCTCATAACCGCTGAGCATGTCGTCCAGCGCCGCGTATTGGCCGGTCAGCATAATGATGCGGCGCACCGCCGCCGGGTCGGCGACCACGTCGTGCCCGGCGACCAGCGCGCGACCGCGATCCGGCGCGATCAGCGTGGACAGGATGTTCACCATCGTCGTTTTGCCTGCGCCGTTCGGTCCGAGGATGCCGAGCACCTCGCCCGGTTCCGCCGCGAAATCGACGCCGCGCAATGCCTTGACGGCTCCGAACGATTTCTCGATTCCTTCGACGACGACTCCGTGATCAAAGCTCATCCTCGGCCTCCCATATGTTCGTCGAGCACGCGCGCGATGATCGGCAGCACCTGCGGCGCCGTCAGCTCGTCGTGGGTGACATCGATGTCGTGGTTGATGATCTCGCCGGTCACATACGGCCGCCAGCCGCCGGGACCGAAAATGTCGGAGGTGTCGACGGTTGCGCTGAAGTACACGATGTCGCCGTCGAACACCGGGCGTCGATAGCCGGTTCTGGTCCGGGCCGACGCGTTGAACGACCCGGCCATCCGCTCCAGGGTGGTCGCGTCGATCAGCGATACGCCGCCGAGCCGTTCGCGGATCAGATCGGCCGCCTCCTGGGCCGTCGCCTCGGCGGGCACGTCGTGGATGCCGAAGACCGAGCCGAACGCGTTGACGAAGCCGCCCGGAGTGAGCCGTTCGATGCTGTCGCCGTCGATGTCGGTCGTGTCGGCGTCCAACAGCGCGACGACGCCGACGGTGGCGCCGTCCGCTTTCAGCTTGGTCGCCATCGCGTGGGCGATGAGTCCGCCGAACGACCAGCCGAGTAGGTGGTAAGGCCCCTCGGGTTGCAGGGCGCGGATCTCGTGCACGTAGCGGTCGGCGAAATCCTCGATCGAGCGCGCGGGTTCGTGGCCGCTGAGGTCCGGCGCCTGCAAACCGTAGATCGGCCTGCCCGGCGCCAGCACATCCGCGAATCCCAGATAGGTCCATGACATTCCGGCCGACGGGTGGACGCAGAACAGTGCGGGCTCGGTGCCGCCGAGCCGGATCGGGAGCACAATGTCCAGTCCTAGCCCGCCAGGCACGGGCGTTACCGGGGTCGTGGCCGCGGCCTCCTCGGCGGCGGCGGTGCGCGCCGCCGCGGTCTGCGCGAAATGGGCTGCCGCGCCGAGCGTTTCGACCCACAGGTCGGCCAGCTCGGCCACCTCGTCCTGCGCGAGCAGGGTCGAGGGGAAGCCGAAGCTCGCGCGCAGCCGGTCGCCGATCGCCACGGCGTTCACGTCGATCGCCGACTGCAAGGGCACGTCGGCATGCTCGGCGGCATGCAGATCGCCGAGTTCATCGGTCGGCAGCCAGCCGAGACCCTCCAGTCCGGCCGGGATGTCGCCGGTCGAGTACCTGCCGAGGTAGTTGAAGCCGATGCGGCCGGGCAGCGGCGCCGGAAGATGTTGTGCCGTTTCCTGATTCAGATAGCGGAGCAGGCCGAACCCGATGCCCTTGTCCGGCACGGCGAGCAGCTGGTGCTTGACCGCGCGGATCGCCGCGCCCATCGCGGGTCCGCCGGCGAGCGCGTCATCGACGTCGATGTTCGCCAGGTCGAGCCGCACCGGGTAGATGCTGGTGAACCAGCCGATGGTGCGGGACAGCTCGGCGCCGGGGACCACCACCTCCTCCTGCCTGCCATGGCCTTCCAGTCGCACCAGCGCCGTCGATTCGGCGCTGTCGCGCCAGCGCACCAGCGCGAGCGCCAGGGTCGCCAGCAACGTGTCGTTGACGCCGCCCTGGAAGAGGCCGGGCAGTGTGGTGAGCACCGCTGCGGTGACCTCCGCGGACACCTCCCGCTCCACCATGCGCAGCGTGTCTGTACGGTCGACCGCGGGATCGAGCTCACGGCCGCCGATCAGCGGATCAGGTCCGGCGAGCACGTCCTGCCAGTACGCCAGCTCGGACACCCTGCGGTCGGAGCGCGCCTCCTCGGCCAATGCGTGCGACCAGCGCCGCATGGAGGTTCCGGTCTCGGCGAGAACCGGGAGGTTGCCGACCGACACCTGCGCCCACGCGGCGAGCAGATCCGGCACCAGGATGCGCCAGGACACGCCGTCGATCACCAGGTGGTGAGCCACCACGAGCAACCGTCCCGCCCCGGTCCGCGTACCCGCGTCACCCACCGGGTCGAGCCAAATGAATTGCAGCACGGTGCCGTTCGCCGGGTCGAGCCGGTTCGCCGCGGCGTCCAGTTCGGTCGCCGCGAATTCGCGCAGCTCGATCGGGTCGGCCAGATCGAATTCGACGCGGTGCACGAGCGCGTCCACGTCGACCGAGCCGGGCGGGCCGACCAGCAGGTGCGCGCCGTCGTCGGCGTCGGTGACCAGCCGCGCCCGCAACATGTCGTGCCGATCCACCGCGGCGGTGAGGACCGCGACGATCTGAGACCGTTCGATCCCGACCGGCAGTTCCAGCACCGCGGTCTGGGTGAAGCGGTCGTGGTTGCCACCGCGCTCCAGCATGTAGTGCGCGATCGGCGGGAGCGGTAGCTCGCCGACGCCGCCGCCGGGCAGTTCATCGAGTGTCACCGCCGTCTCCGCGGCGTCGGCGGCCGCCGCGAGCGCCGCCACCGTGCGATGCTCGAACACCTGCAGCGGCGTACAGGTGATGCCCTGCTGCTTCGCCCGAGACACCAGCTGGATCGCCAGGATGCTGTCGCCGCCGAGCCCGAAGAACGAATCGTCGGTGCCCACCTTCTCCAGGCCGAGCAGCTCGCCGAAGATCTCGGCAAGCACCTGTTCGGTCAGCGTCTCCGGCGCACGGTACTCGGTGCGGTCCGCGGTGAATTCCGGTGTGGGCAGCGCCTTCCGGTCGAGCTTGCCGACCGCGGTGAGCGGGATCTCGTCCAACACGACGAACGCGGAGGGCACCATATAGCCGGGCATGATGTCCGCGGCAAACGCGCGCACCCGCGCGACGTCGAGGTCGACACCGGGCGTGGGGACCAGGTAGGCGGCCAGTGCGGTCGCCCCGGTGGGGCCGGGCACACCGAGCGTGATCGCGAAGTCCACGCCCTCGGCGCGGCCGAGCACCGCATCGATCTCGCCGAGTTCGATGCGCTGGCCGCGCACCTTGACCTGGAAGTCGGTGCGGCCCAGGTACTCCAGTTCCAGCCCCGACCCGGCGCGGATCCACCGCACCAGATCGCCGGTGCGGTATATCCGTTCGCCTGCCGCGCCGAACGGGTTGGCGTGGAAGCGTGTGGCGGTGAGGCTCGGCCGCGCGTGGTAGCCGCGGGCGAGCGCGGGACCGGCGAGATACAGCTCGCCCGCCACCCCAACCGGGACCGCGTGCAGCCGGTCGTCGAGCACAAGGGCGGCCGCGCCGTGCACCGGCGTGCCGATGGAGACCGGCGTGCCGACCGACAGCACGGAGCCGGTCGCCAAGATGGTGAACTCGGTCGGGCCGTACAGGTTGACCATGGTTCGGTCCGCGGCCCAGCGTTCGACCAACTCGGCGCCGACTGCCTCCCCGGCCACCGAGAGCACCCGCACGTTCGTCACCTCGGCGGGATCGAGGGTGGCCAGCGCCGAGGGGGTGATCACCAGGTGCGTCACCTGTTCGGCATCGATCAGCTCGGCGAGCGCGCTGCCGCCGACCACCTCCGGCGGCGACACCACCGACGCGCCGCCGGAACCGAACGCCATGATCGCCTCGAACAGCGACGCGTCGAAGCTCGGGGATGCCACCTGCAGCACCCGGGAGTGCTCGTCCAAGCCGAGAGAAGCGTGCTGCGCCGCGACCATGTCGGTGATGCCGCGGTGGGAGACCGAGACACCCTTGGGGGTTCCGGTGGAGCCCGAGGTGTAGATCATCCATGCCGGATTGTCCAGTCGGATAGGTCCGAGCAGTTCGCTTTCGCGCGGCGCACGGCTGCTCGCGGCACCCCAGCGTTCGACAAGGGCCAGGTCGTCGAGCACCAGCCACTCCGTGCCGTCGGGCAGCATCGGCCGGAATTCGGCGAGGGTGAGGCCGACCATGGCGCCGGAATCGGTGAGCATGTGGTCGATGCGCTCGACCGGGTGCTTCGGGTCGACCGGAAGGAACGCCGCGCCGGCTTTCGCAGCGGCCCACATGCCGGTGAGCAGCTCCGCTGAGCGCGGAAGACCGAGTGCCACCACGGTTTCCGGGCCGGCGCCTGCGTCGATCAGCACCCGCGCCAGGCGATTGGCGTGTGCGTCGATCTCCCGGTAGGTGGTGGTGTTGCCGCCGACCACGAGCGCCGGGCGATCCGGATACCGCCGGGCGGTCTCGGCGAGCAGCTGCGGAAGTGTTGTCGTCCCTGCGGTTTCGGGACCGCGCACCGGAATCAGCGTCGCGCGTTCGGCGTCGTCGAGGATGTCGATGTCGGCGATGCGCACCTCGGGCTGCGCGAGGACTTCCGCGAGTACCCGCCGCCACCGGAGCGCGAACGAGGACACCGACGCCTCGTCGAACAGGTCGGTCGCATAGGTCAGCACGGCGTCCATCCCCGACGGCCCCGCCTCGGTAACATGCTCCCGCAGCTCGAGGGTCAGATCGAATTGCGAAGCATTGCGGTCGAAGTCTTCCACCTCGAAACGCAATCCGGGCAGCTCCAGCACCGGTTCGACGAAGTTCTGCAGGCTCAGCGTCACCTGGAACAGCGGATGGTGCGCCGTCGAGCGGCTGGGGTCGAGCACCTGAACCAGCCGCTCGAACGGGACGTCGGCGTTGGCGAAGGCGTCCAGATCCGCGGAACGGACGGTGTCCAGGAACGCCGCGAATCCCAGACCGGTCTCGACCGGGGTGCGCAGCGCCAAGGTGTTGACGAACATGCCGACGAGCTCGTCCAGCGCCTCCTCGCCGCGGCCCGCGACCGGCGTACCGATCAACACGTCGTCGGTGCCGCCGAGCCGGGCGAGCAGCACCGCCAGCGCGGCGTGCACGACCATGAACGGGCTGACGTTCCGTGCGGCGGCGAATTCCACCAGCGCGCTGTGTGTTTCGGCGTCGACGGTGAAGGGGAAGTCCGCGCTGTGCATGGTCTGCACCGCCGGGCGCGGGCGGTCGGTGGGAAGTTCGATCACATCGGGCACACCCGCAAGGGTCTCTCGCCAGAATCGAATCTGGTGTGCCGCAGTGGATTCCGGGTCCGCCTCGTCGCCGAGCACCTCCCGGTGCCAGAGCGCGAAGTCGGCGTACTGCACCGCGAGCGGGGCGCGCGTGTCGGGCGCACCGGTCGTGCGTTCCGAATACGCGGCGACCAGGTCGGCGGCCAGCGGCGCCATCGACGCGCCGTCTGCGCTGATGTGATGCACCACCAGCACGACGACGTGCACCGGCGTCGGCTGGGGTGCATGGTCCACCGAGTAACCGGAGGAGACCGGCGCGATCCCCGCGGCGGGGCCGGACGAGACGGGTGCGGTTCCGGTAGAGGGAGCCGACGACACCGGCCCGGCACCGGTGAGCGCCTCCGCCGCGCTGTGGACCCGGTACAGGCCCACTCGTAGCGGCGGTTGGGTGGTGATGTCGAACCCGTTGCCGGCCAGTGCGGTGATCCGCTCGCGCAGCGCGGCGCCGTCCTCGGTGTCGAGTACTGGCATGGCAGGCGCGGCCACATCGACGCCGACCACCACTTGCCGCGGGCCCTCCGCGTCGGCGGGATACAGGGTGCGCAGGCTCTCGTGCCGGTCGACCACGTCGGCGAGCGCGGCGCGCATGGCGTCGACGTCCAACTCGCCGGTGAGCCGCAAAGCGACTGCGATGTTGTAGGCGGGCGAGGACGGATCCATGCGGTTGAGCACCCACATGCGCTGCTGGGCAGGGGACAGCGGAACGCGGTCCGGCCGGATCCGCGGCGCGAGCGCGAACCGGCCGGGCGCGTCGCCGGTGGCGGGAATCACCCGGGCGGACAGCTGGGCGACGGTCGGTGCGTCGAACAGATCGCGCAGCGCGATCCGCGACCCGAGCCCGGCGTTCACCCGCGCGACCACCTTGGTCGCGCTCAACGAGTTGCCGCCCAGCTCGAAGAACGACTGGTCGACGCTGACCCGCTCGCTGCCGAGCACCTCGCCGAACACGGCGGCCACCGCCTCCTCGACCGGCGTGCGCGGCGCGAGATAGGGCCGGCTCGTATCCGAGAAGTCCGGTATCGGAAGGGCTTTGCGGTCCAGCTTGCCGACCGGGGTGAGCGGAATCGACTCGAGCACGACGAGGTAGCCGGGCACCATGTAGCCGGGCAGCTCGGCGGCAGTCTGCGCACGCAGCCGCTCGACATCCAGCTGAACACCCTCGGCGGGCAGCACATAGGACACCAGCACGGTGCTCCCGGCCGGGCCCGCGCGCCCGATGGTCACCGCGTACTCGACCTCGTCGTCCCGCGACAGCACCGCGTCGATCTCGCCGAGCTCGATGCGCAGCCCGCGGATCTTGACCTGGAAGTCGCTGCGGCCCAGGTACTCCAGCTCGAGATCGCCGTCACGGCCGATCACCCAGCGCACCATGTCACCTGTGCGATACATTCGCCCGCCGGGTTCGCCGAACGCGTCGGCGACGAAGCGGCTCGCCGTCATCTCGAATCGGTTGAAGTAGCCGCGGGCGAGCGCGGGACCCGCCAGGTACAGCTCACCGGCCACGCCCACCGGCACCGAGCGCAGCCAGGTGTCGAGCACCATGATGGCCGCGCCGCGGATCGGACCGCCGATCGTGATCGGCTCGCCCGCGACGAGCTCGCCAGGGCCGGTCGCCCAGATGCTGAACTCGGTGGGGCCGTACAGGTTCACCATGCGCCTGCCCGTCGACCACCGCTCGATCAGCTCCGGCGTGGCGGCCTCACCCGCGACCGACAGCACGCGCAGATGGTCGAGTTCGGTGGGATCCATGGTGGTCAGCGCCGAGGGCGTGATCACCGCATGCGTGACCCGTTCGGTGCGCAGCAGGCGTTCGAGTTCCGCGCCACCGTAGACGTCCGGCGGCGACACGACCAGCCTGCCGCCCGCGCCGTGCGCGGTCAGCAACTCGAAGACCGACGCGTCGAAGCTGGGCGAGGCGACCTGCAGTGCGCTGGCAGTGTGGTCGAGACCGAGCGTTTCCCGTTGCGCGGTCACGAGGTTCGCGACACCGCGGTGGCTGAGCAGTACGGCCTTCGGCTTGCCGGTGGAGCCGGAGGTGTAGATCAGGTAGGCGGTCTGGTCGACGTCGATGGGCCCGCCACGCTCCTCGTCGGTGATCGGCGCATCGGAGACGGTCATCGCCCGGCGCATCGTATTGAGGTCGTCGAGTAGCAGCCAGTCGACGGTGCCAGGCAGCGTCTCGCCGGTCGCGGTCACCGTCACGCCGATCGGAGCCTTCGAGTCGGTGAGCATGTGCTCGATCCGCTCCACCGGGTAGTTCGGGTCGAGGGGAGCGAACGCGGCGCCGGTCTTGGCCAGCGCCCACACCGCGACCACCGATTCCAGTGACCTGGTGAGCGCGAGCACGACGAACACCTCGCGCCCGACACCGCGGCGCAGCAGCACCCGCGCGAAGCGGTTGGACCACGCGTCGAGTTCTGCGTAGGACATGGTCAGCTCACCCGCGGTGACCGCGATGGCATCACTGTCGATCCGTGCGCCCTCGGTGAGGATCTCCGGCAGCGTGCGCAGCGGCACCGACTGCGGGCCGCGGACCGGAAGCAGCGCGGCGCGCTCGGCGTCGTCGCAGTATTGCAGCTGGGAGACCAGCGCGCGGGGATTGTCGGCGAGCTGGGTCAGCAGCCGGACGAAGCGATCCAGCAGCGGCCGTGCCGCCTCGGGCGGGAGCTGGTCGGTCAGATATTTCACCGTGATCTGCAGCGTGTCCTGGCCGTCGGGGTCGTGCAGTGGAATCACCATGAGGTTCAACGGATACGGCGCCGCGTCGGTCACCGCGACGTCCAGCACCCGCATGCCCGCGATGTCCAGCGCCTGCGACAGCGCTTCGCGATCGATCGGATAGGACTCGAAAACGGTCAGAGTGTCGAACAATTCGGCGAGACCGACCGCCTGGTGGATCGCGGCGAGGCCGACGTGCTGGTGGTCCATCAGCCGCGCCTGCTCGGCCTGCAGGCGCGCGAGCAGGTCGACCACCTTCTCCGCCGGGTCGAGCCGGACCCGCACCGGCAGCGTGTTGATGAACAGGCCGATCATCTCCTCGACCCCCGCAAGCTCCGGCGGCCTGCCGGAGACGGTGCCGCCGAACACCACGTCGGTGCGGCCGGTGAGCATCGCGAGCAGCATTGCCCAAGCGGCCTGCACCAGGGTGTTCACCGTGGCTCCTGCTTCGCGGGCGGTGGTTTCCAGCCGAGCCACCGTCGCACGGGTCAGGTCGGTGGAGACCATGCCGGTTTCGGTCGATTCGATGCCGGCGAGAGTGGGCACCGCACGGGTCGGCGTGTCCACGCCGGCCAGCGAACTGGTCCACGCCGCCAGTGATTCCGCGTCGTCCCCGGACTGCAGCCAGGTCAGGAACTCGCGGTAGGAGTGCGCGGGCGGCAGCGTGGACGCATCGCTTTCGGTGACGTAGAGGGTGAGCAGTTCACGCACAAGCAGCGGGGCCGACCAGCCGTCCAGTACCAGGTGGTGGTTGGTCAGCACGAATTGGTAGGCCTCGGGTCCGGTCCGGATGAGCGTGCAGCGCAGCAGCGGTGGGCGGGTGAGCTCGAACCGGGTGCGCGCGTCGACGGCGATCAGTCGCTGTAGTTCGCGACCGCGCTCGTCGTCGGCGATCCCGGTGAGGTCCACGTCCTGCCATTGGATCTCGGCGTCGGCGAGGACGAGCTGACGCGGACCGTGCTCGGTCTCCACGAAGGCGACGCGCAGGTTCTCGTGTCGTGCCACCAAAGTCTTTGCGGCGCGATGCAATCGGGCCGAATCGACCGCGCCCGCCAAGGTGAGTATGGATTGGACGGTGTAGTTGTCGGCGGTGTCGGAGTCGTAGAGCGCGTGGAAGAGCAGGCCGTACTGCAGCGGCGAGAGCGGCCAGACGTCGGTGAGGTTGGGGTAGTCGCGTTCCCAGGTGTCGACCTGCTCCTGGGTGACCGCCACCAGATCGAAGTCCGAGGGAGTCCGTCCGCCAGAAGCCGCGGACTCTGTGTGCGCGGCGATCGCGCCGAGGGCCTGTGTCCAGAGCGCGGCGAGTTCGGCGAGGTCGGCCTCGTCGAGGAGACGGGAGGCGTAGGCCCAGGTCACGTCGAGGCCGGAGTCGGTGCGGACGGCGGTGATGTCCACCACGGCGGCCAACGGCGCGCGGTCGTCCTGGGTCGCCACGAAACGTCGCTGCAGCCAGGGGACAGTGTCGCTGCCGGTGGTCGCGCGACCGAGATAGTTGAAGCCGATCTGCGGAGTCGGCGCGTCCGCGAGCGCCGCCGAGCCTTCGGGGTCGAGGTAGCGCAGCATCCCGAACCCGATGCCCTTGTCCGGCAGGGCGCGCAGCTGTTCCTTGGTGGCCTTGATCGCGGCGCCCGCCGCGGCGCCGCCCGCGAACGCGTCGGCGAGATCTATGCCGGCCAGGTCGACGGCGGCGGGATAGACGCTGGTGAACCAGCCGACCGTGCGGGCGACGTCGGCGCCCGGCAGGATGGTCTCCGAGCGCCCGTGGCCCTCGAGGGTGAACAGTGTCGACGTTCGCCCGCGCCAGCGGGCCACCGCCATCGCGAGCCCGGCGAGCAGTACGTCGTCGGCACCGCAGTGGAATCGGTCCGGTGCGGTGGTGAGTACGGTGTCCGCGATCTTCGGCGCGATGACGGTCGTCAGGTGCGCCACGGTGGCCACCACGTCGACATCGGGGTCCATCCGCGCCGAGCCGAGGGCGGGGTCCGGTGTGGCGAGTACCCGTTGCCACAGTGGCAGTTCCGCGACGCGACCGGCCACGTGCGACCGCTGGCCGTGCGCCCAGCGCCGGAACGAGGTGCCGACCGGTGCGAGCGCGCCGCCCCGCGCTGCGGTGGACAGATCCGGCAGCAGGATGCGCCAGGAGACGCCGTCGGTCACAAGATGGTGCAGCACCAGCCACAACAGCGGATCGCCATCCGCGCGCTCGATCAGGACGAAGCGCGCGACCACGCCCGACTCGGGGTCGAGCAGGTCGGCGGCGCGCTGCAACTCGCGTTCACAGGTCTGTTCGGTATCCGCGCCCACGGTGACGACCTCCAGCAGGCCGTCGGCATCCACCGTGCCCGGCTCGCCGACCATCCAGCTCCAGCCATCGCCGGTGCGCCGCAGTGCGGAGCGCAGGACGTCGTGCTGGTCGAGCAGCGCCTGAATCGCCGCGACCAGCCGGCCGCGCTCGGTCCGCCCGGGCAGCCCGATCAGCACCGCCTGGGCGAACCGTCGCCAGGTGTCGCCCTGCTCCAGCATGGCGTGCACGATCGGGGTGAGTTCCACCTCACCCACCCCGCCGCCGGGTAGCTCGTGCACGACCTTGGTCGGCACGTCGGTGGCGACCGCGGCCAGCGCGGCGACGGTCTTGCGCTCGAACACGTCCCGCGCGCTGAACCCGATCCCGGCCGCCTTCGCCCGCGACACCAGTTGGATGGAGACGATGCTGTCACCGCCGAGCGCGAAGAAGCTCTCGTCGACGCCCACCGACTCCAGCCCGAGCACTTCCGCGAACAGCGCGGCCAGTGCCTCCTCGCGCGGCGTGGACGGCGGCCTGCTCACGATCGTGCGCGTGCGGAAATTCGGTGCGGGCAGGGCTTTGCGGTCCACTTTGCCGAGCGGCGTCAGCGGAACACTGTCCAGCACCATCACCGCGGACGGGACCATGTACGCTGGAAGCGATTCTTCCACAGCCGCTTTCAACGCTTCGGGATGGACTTCGGCCCCCGGCTTCGGCACGACATAGGACACCAGTGCGGTGGTACCGGAACCGGTTTCGACGCCGAGCGTGAGTGCGAAATCGATGTCGGGCTGTCGCTGCAGCGCGGCGTCGATCTCGCCCAGCTCGATGCGGAAGCCGCGCACCTTCACCTGGAAGTCGCTGCGGCCCTGATACTCCAGCTCCGCACGGCCGTCGCACTCGACCCAGCGCACCAGATCGCCGGTGCGGTACATGCGCTCACCCGTGGCGTACGGGTTGGCGACGAACCGATCGGCGGTGAGCCCGTTGCGCCGGTGGTAGCCGCGGGCAACGCCGGGACCAGCGAGGTAGAGCTCGCCGGTGGTGCCAGGGGGCAGCGGACGCAGCCACGGATCCAGGACGATGGCCGACACACCGCGCGCGACGCCGCCGATGGTGACCGGTGCATCGGGTGTCAGCGGCGCGCTCAAGGTCACGGTCACGGTGGTTTCGGTCGGACCGTAACCGTTCAACAGGGTGCGATCGGACCACTTGGCGACCAGTTCCGGCGGGCAGGCGTCGCCGCCGACGATCACGGTGCGCAGGTCGGGCAGAGTGGCCGGTTCCAGCGACCCGACGACGGCCGGGGTGACATTGAGGTGGGTCACGCCGTGGGCGCGCAGCACCTGCGCCAGCTCCTCGCCCGCGTACGCCGAGGGTGGAACGACAGCCAGGGTCGCGCCTGCCGCGAGCGTGACGAGGATTTCCTCGACCGAAATGTCGAAACTGGGCGAAACGGCGTGGGCGACAACGGAATCGGCATTCACGCCGAATCCGGCGCTGGACCCGGCGACCAAATTGGCCAGCCCGCGGTGCGCGACGAGAACGCCCTTGGGCAGCCCGGTCGAGCCGGAGGTGTAGATGATGTACGCGACCTGGTCGGGGTGCACCGCGGTCCACCGCTCCGCATCGGTGATCGCCGCCGCATCCTGTTCGGCCACCGCGCGCTCGGTGGTCTCGTCGTCGAGGATCAGCCAGTTCACCCGGTCCGGCAAGAACTTTCGCGCGGCCGCGACCGTAACACCCGCAACGACCCCGCTGTCGCCGACCATGTGCTCGATCCGGTCGGCCGGATAGGTCGGGTCGATCGGCACGAACGCCGCGCCGGTCTTGGCCACAGCGAGCATTGCGAGTACCGATCGGACCGAACGCGGAATCGAGATCGCCACGGTGCGCTCGGGTCCGGCGCCGGCCGCGATCAGCACTCGGGCCAGGCGATTGGTGTAGTCGTCGACCTTCCGATAGGTGAGTGCGGTCGCGCCGTCGACGAGTGCGATCGCCTGTGGATCGCGCGCAGCGCCGTCGGCCAGGATGCCGGGCAATGTCCGCGGTGCGACGCCCTCGGGCCCACGGGCGGGCGCATAGTCGGCGCGTTCGCCGTCGGAGAGTACCGGCACCGTCGCGACCGGCGCGTCCGGTCCGGCGGAGAGGAATCGGTGCAGGAATGACAGGAAACGCCGATGCTGCGCCGCCAGTTCGGCGTCGGTGTAGAGATTGCCGTTGGCTTGGAAGTCGATGTGTGTGCTCTCGCCGCCGACACCCGGATACAGGTTGACGAACAGGTCTTCGATCAACCCGGAGGTCAGCACGTGCAGCCGTCCGGTGACCGTGCCGAGCTGGATTCTGGTGTCGACCATCATCAGATTGACCGAGGGGCCGAACGACGCGGACTCGTCCATCGGCCAGCCGAGGTCGCGGACGATATCCTCCTGGCGGTACCGCTGCCGTCGCAGCGCCCCGGTCAGCTCGCCTTGGGCGGCCCGGATCACATCGCCGACCGTCGTGGTCGGCGCCAAGCGCAGCCGCAGCGGGACGACGTTGGCGATCATGCCGCCGGAACGCCGCAGCGTCGCGGTGGTCCGCGCGGAAACCGGAAGACTCAGCACCACCTCCGGCGCGCCGGTCATCGCGGAAAGGTATGCGCCGAAGGCGGCGACCACGGTCGGCGCGACGCCTGAGGACACCTCCCTCGCCACGCCGTCCAACAGCTCGGCGGTGTCGGCGGGCAGCGCCCCCGCGACCCGACTCGGGTGTGCGTCCACGGCCGCGGTGCGGCCCGCGAGGCTCACCGGGTCGGCCATCCCGTCGAGGTGCTCGAGCCAGAACTCCCGGTCGGCGACGAACCGGCCCGAGCTGCGGTAGGCCAGGTCGGCGTCGACGATCTTGCGCAAATCCTCCGCTTTCGCCTGCGGTGGTTGTCTGCCCTCGACGGCGGCGTTGTAGAGCTCTCCGGTGCGCTGCACCACGGTCAGTGCGCCCATGCCGTCGAGCACGATGTGGTGGATGCGCGAGTACCAGAACCAGTGGTCCGCGCCGATCCGCAGCATCGCGACCCGCACCAGCCGATCGTGGGTCAGATCCAGCGGCGCCTCGTACTCCGCGCGCATCCACGCGTGGGCGGCGGCCTCCGGGTCGGGTTCGGCGCGGAAGTCGATGATGTCCAGGCTGTCGTCGAGGGTGGTGTCGACGAACTGGAATGGATGCCCGTCGAGCTCGATCAGGCGCAGGTATCCGGTGCCGAACTCGCGCCCTGCCTGGCGCGCCGAGCGCGCGAGCAGATCCAGGTCGATCGGTCCGATCAGTTCGACGTACTGGGCGATCGAGATGGGGGTGTCGCCCGCGATGTGCTGAGCGAACCAGATGCCGCGCTGGGCCGCCGACAGGGCGAAGGCACCGTGCGGAAGAACTGTGTCGGTTTCGGTTATCGAAAGGGAAGGCTGTTGCATGAGGTGTCCTACATTCCGACCGCTCCAGCTACCCGGGGTAATGACCGCCCGTAGCCACCGCGGTAGTGGTAGTACCTGCCGCCGCACAGCATGCGACAAGTTAATTCTGAACCGGTGTGGTCTGCGCCGAGGGGGTATTGCCAACACTGCGCGACCCGAACATTGCTGTCCGGGTCGCGGAGGGGGGTCGTTCCTGGTCAGGCCGAGATCGGCAGGGGATACAGGTCGGCGTCGTCGAGCGGAGCGTCGGAGCTGGTCAGGTAGCGCTGGAGGGTGGAGCGACCGTCCAGCATCAGCCAGTCGATCTCGTCGGTCAGCTCGGGACGCCTATCCTTCGTGGTGATCCCCACCGTGGTGCCCAGAGCGAAGGAGTTGTCAGCGGAGACCGGGATCGTGATGGCGCCGAGCTTGACGGCGGCCCGCTCGGCCACCACGGACTCGATCGGCTGGTCGATGGCGAGCGCGATGCGGGAGCCGGGGCCCGCGCCGATCCCGAGCAGCAGCCGGGCGAGGCGGTTCGACCAGCGATCCAGTTCGGTGTAGGTGAGGTCGCAGTCGTCGGTGGACACCACGACCGCGTTCGGATCGACCTCGGTAACGGGCCGCGGCGACGGCAGCACGAAGAGGTTGTCGGCGAACGATTCGGTCAGCGTGTGCATATCGTGTCCCTCGGGTCGGATAAGAGGTGAATTGCGTGTACCTCTGAATCTCGTCCTCGAGATGGACTTTCGACAGGAACCCCAGCGTTGGTCGGAGCACTCCGAGGGTGGGCAAAACCTCACCCAAGGGTGTGCTCGGTGCCGAAGTCGGTCAGTCGGTGACGAAGCCATTGAGCGTGTTACGCAGGTCGGTGAGCAACGCGCGGGCCGCGGTGAGGCCGTTGCCATGCCAGACCGTGTCCTCGACGGCGAACACCCGGCGATCGGTGGCTGCGCCGAGATCCTTCCACTCGTCGGTGCGCAGCACGGACTCACCGTGCTGCTTCCCCTCGGTGCCCGCGAGGATCACGTAGATCAGATCGCCCTCCACCTCGGTGGCGAACTTGCCCGCAGGCACGTCGAACGAGGCGTCGCGCTGGGCCGCGGGACGCTGCACCCCCGCATCGCCGAGCACCTGACCGGAGAAGCTGTCGCCGCCCTGAATCCGGTTGGTATCGGCAGTGAATCGAATGACCGAGGCCTGGGTCTGGCCCGCGGCGATCGTGGTGCCGGTGTCACGCGCCTCGGTGCGGTAATCCCGCAGCGCGGTCTCGGCGGCGTCAGTGCGCCCCAAACCCGCTGCGAGCGCCATGAATTCAGCCTGCCAGCCGTGGTCCGCGCCGACCAGCACGGTAGGGGCGATGGTGCGCAGCGCGTCGAAACTGGCCGCGCCGGTGGGGATGTCACCCAGAATCAGGTCGGGGCGCAGATCGGCGATCCTGGCCGGATCGGGCTGGGCGGCCGATCCGACGCCGGGAATCTTCAGCACCCCGGTACCCAGATAGGCCGGCTGTGGGCTCGGCCCGTCGATGGTGACCGCGCCGACCACCCGCTCCCACAGTCCGAGCGCGCAGACTGCGTCCAGTGCGGACGTGCTGAGCACGACGATGCGCTGCGGGTCGGCGGGCACCTCCGAGACGCCCGCGGCGTGCGTGACGGTACGGGTGCTGCCGCTCGCCGGGTCCGGCGCGCTCGGAAGCGCGCACGCCCGAGTGGTGTCGCGCTCCAGCCCGACCACGCCCGCACCCGCGATGTTGGTTGTGGTGCGCACGATGGACGCGTCGTCATCGCTTTTGCCGCCGCATCCCGCCACTAGAACGGTCGCGCACACGGCCGCGACGGCGACCACCCGGTGGCCCGCCGTGGCGAGTCCGGAAAAGGCTGTGCGGTTTCGGAGGCGAACGAAGGCGCTCAGCGACATGCGGGTGAGGGTACCGTGTCCGATTTGCAGCGCCTGCGGCTGTGTTTGATTTGCAGCGCCTGCGGCACTGCGTGTTCGCGGCCCCCTCTTGGCTCGCGTCCGAGTGGGCGAGACTCGCGACTGCGTCGCATGCGCTTCGCCCACTCGGACGCGAGCCGGGCCGCGAACGGTGCTCGTAAGACTCGCACCCGACGGGGTTGGGAGTGCGTTGATAGGCGGTTCGGTATTCGGCCCATGACTCCAGCCGGGCCGCGAACACGCCGCGGCGCAGCCACGGCCAAACAACACAGGCGCTGCGAATTGAACTCAGCCGCCGATGCTGAACCGGGCGCCGGTGGGGTCGGCGATCGAGGCCATCCGGCCGTACGGGGTGTCCTGGGCTGGGGACAGCACCGAACCGCCCAGATCGACGACCCGCTCGACGGTCTTGTCCACGTCGTCGGCACCGAAGTAGATGGTCCACCCTCCGGGCGAGCCCTCGGGCAGGAACGCCGTGGCGTCCATGACGCCGCCGAGCATCGGGCTCTGTGCGTGGATCGTGGTGTAGCGGAATTCTGGAGCGTCGGAGATGGTGAAGGTGTCCGACCAGCCGAATACGTCGCGGTAGAACGCCAGCGCGGTGTGGTAGGCGCGGGTGTGCAGCTCGAACCAGGACGGCGCGCCCGCATGGTCGCGCCATTGCCCGCCGGAGACGAGGCCGATCGTCTCGAACCCGCTGAACGTGCCGGCCTGCCAGATACCGATGCCCGCGCCGCCGACGTCGCCGAGGACGGCCATGGTGCCCAGCTCACCGACCGGCATCGGAGGCACGACCACCGTTGCGCCGGCGGCGACGGCCGCGTCGGTGGTGGCCTGCGCGTCGGGGCTGGCGAGGTATACCGTCCACTGTTCCGGACTGTCGGTGTCGCCCTCCATCCGCCCCATGGCGCCCGCCACCGCGTGCCCATCTTTGCGGAAGGTGACGTACCCGCCGAATTCCGCGCCCGCGCGCTCGGCGGTCCAGCCGAACAGCTCGCGGTAGAACGCGATGCTGCGGTCGAGGTCGGAGGTGTAGAGATCGACCCAGCAGGGATCGCCGGGCTGGGTGCTGTGCGGATTGGTCATTGAGAGTCTCCTGGCCTGTGCTGAACGTTTGTCACCGGTAGAGACGGTCGTCGCGCGGAGAACTAATCGGTACGAGGACACCGCACGACGGACGCCCGCTCTCTTGGGCGTACGAGCGCCGTTCGCCGCAAAGCACTGCCGAAAGAACATGCGTGTACCGCCCAAAGCGACCGCATCAATCCCGCTTTCGCCTCCCGAAGCGACCGCATCGGCCCCACTCCCGTTTCCGAGCGCAGCGAGATCGAGCATTGCCTGTTCGCGGCCCGGCTCGCGTCCGAGTGGCCGACGCGTCCGCGACGAAGTCGCCAGCGGCGGTCGCTCGGACGCGAGCCATCGAGGGGCCGCGAACACGCCGCGGCGCAGCCGCGGCCAAACAAACACAGCCGCGGCCAACAAATACGACAGAGAGTAGGACCCGTTCGATCCGCTGTCGCGGCACGGTTTACGATTCGAAGAGCGCAAGCGAACTGTCGTCTGTTCCGGCACCGGGATGGATGCGAGCAGCGGAGCCTGCGGAGCGACCTAAAGGCACCTTTCAGGAGGATCAGTGACTGCCGTAGAGCCCCAGCCAGTCCCTCAGTTGGAAGCGACTCGGCCGTATCCGGCTCGGACCGGGCCGAAGGGCTCGTTCATCTACAAGATGGTCACCACCACGGACCCGAAGGTCCTGGGTGTCATGTACTTGACGACGTCGATGGCCTTCTTCCTCATCGGCGGTCTCATGGCCCTGATGATGCGTGGTGAGCTCGCGCGTCCCGGCCTGCAGTTCCTCTCGCCCGAGCAGTTCAACCAGCTGTTCACCATGCACGGCACGATCATGCTGCTGTTCTATGCGACCGCGATCGTGTTCGGCTTCGCCAACATCGTCCTGCCGCTGCAGATCGGCGCCCCAGATGTCGCGTTCCCGCGCCTGAACGCGTTCAGCTATTGGCTGTACGCCTTCGGTGCCACCATGGCGACCGCGGGCTTCATCACCCCGGGTGGCGCCGCGGACTTCGGCTGGACGGCGTACGTGCCGCTGACCGACATCTTGCACTCGCCGGGCGTCGGCACCGACCTGTGGATTCTCGGTCTCGCAGTCTCCGGTCTCGGCACCATCCTCGGTGGCGTCAACATGCTGACCACTGTCGTCTGCCTGCGCGCTCCGGGCATGACCATGTTCCGGATGCCGATCTTCACCTGGAATATCGCCGTCACCAGTGTGCTCGTGCTGCTCGCCTTCCCGCTGCTGACCGCGGCGCTGTTCGGCTTGGCCTACGACCGCCACCTCGGTGGCCACATCTACGACCCGGCGACCGGCGGCATTCTGCTCTACCAGCACCTGTTCTGGTTCTTCGGCCACCCAGAGGTGTACATCATCGCGCTGCCGTTCTTCGGCATCGTGTCGGAGATCTTCCCCGTCTTCTCGCGTAAGCCGATCTTCGGTTACACCACGCTGGTCTACGCGACCCTGGGTATCGCTGCCTTGTCCATCGCGGTGTGGGCACACCACATGTACGCCACCGGCGCGGTGCTGCTGCCGTACTTCTCGTTCATGACCTTCCTCATCGCGGTCCCGACCGGCGTGAAGTTCTTCAACTGGATCGGCACCATGTGGCGCGGTCAGCTGACCTTCGAGTCGCCGATGCTGTTCTCGATCGGCTTCATCGTCACGTTCCTCTTCGGTGGTCTGTCGGGTGTCATCCTGGCCAGCCCGCCGCTGGATTTCCACGTCACCGACTCGTACTTCGTCGTTGCGCACTTCCACTACGTGCTGTTCGGCACCATCGTGTTCGCGACCTACGCTGGCATCTACTTCTGGTTCCCGAAGATGACCGGACGGATGCTGGACGAGCGCCTGGCCAAGTGGCACTTCTGGACGACCTTCCTCGGCTTCCACGCGACCTTCCTGGTTCAGCACTGGCTCGGTGCCGAGGGCATGCCGCGCCGTTACGCCGACTATCTGCCCAGCGACGGCTTCACCACGCTGAACACGATCTCGACGATCGGTGCGTTCATCCTCGGCGCCTCGATGCTGCCGTTCCTGTGGAACGTCTTCAAGAGCTACCGTTACGGTGAGGTGGTCACCGTGGACGATCCGTGGGGTTACGGCAATTCGCTGGAGTGGGCTACGACCTGCCCGCCACCACGGCACAACTTCTATGAGTTGCCGCGGATTCGCTCCGAGCGTCCCGCCTTCGAGCTGCACTACCCGCACATGGTCGACCGCATGCGCGCCGAAGCCCACGTGGGTTGGGGTTCGGGCAAGCACGCCACCGAGCTCCACGAAGGCGCCGTGGCAACGAAGTAGGCGGCTGCCTCGCCTGCGCTCGGCCCGGTGCGAGGCTATGGACGGACTTCGTCCGGCTGTGCTGAAGGTGCGCCTGCGCCGTAGGATTCACCGTGGTGAGTGTGCACCTGCTGGTCACCAGCGGGTGCACACTCGTTTTGTGCAGAACGCAGTACGCACCGTGGCATTACGACAACGAGGTCCCCGCAGCGGCGGCAATACCGAACTTGGAGCGCATCAGTTGGCCGACACCACAGTCCTCGTCACCGTCACCGGGCCCGACCGGCCTGGTGTGACGTCCGTGCTGCTCGCGGCGATGTCGCGACACCAGGTGAGCCTGCTGGACGTGGAGCAGGTCGTGATCCGGGGCAGGCTGACCCTGGGCGTCCTGGTCACCTGTCCGCATGATCCCGAGGCGTTGCAGGACGAACTCGAAGAGGCCATGAACACCGTCGGCATGCACGTCGACGTCGAGGTCGGCGCCGAGATCGGCAGACATCCGATGTCCACCCACGCGGTGGTAATCCTCGGCAGCCCGGTCACCGCGCGCGCTTTCAGCGCGGTGTCGCGGCAGCTGGCCACGCTCGGCGCCAATATCGACACCATCCGCGGTATCGCGGACTATCCGGTGACCGGCATGGAGCTGCTGGTCACCGCGACCGACCCGAGCACGGACACCGACTCGCGTCTGCGCACGGCGCTGGCGGAGGTCGCGGTGGCCGAGCAGGTCGACGTCGCGGTGGAGCGCGCCGGGCTGGCCCGCCGCGGCAAGCGGCTCATCGTGTTCGACGTCGACTCGACGCTGATCCAGGGCGAGGTCATCGAGATGCTCGCCGCGCACGCGGGCGTGGAGGAGGAGGTCGCCGAGGTCACCGAAGCCGCCATGCGCGGCGAGATCGACTTCGCCGAATCGCTGCGGCAGCGGGTCGCGACGCTCGACGGCCTCGATGAGTCGGTGATCGAGGCGGTGGCCGATCGGATCGAGCTGACGCCCGGCGCCCGCACCACCATCCGCACGCTGCGCAGGATCGGGTTCCGCTGTGGTGTGGTGTCCGGCGGTTTCCGTCAGGTGATCGAGCCGCTGGCGCATGAGCTGGAGCTGGACTTCGTTCAAGCGAACACCCTGGAGATCCGGGACGGAAAGCTCACCGGACGCGTTGTCGGTGAGATCGTGGACCGGGCGGCCAAGGCGACAGCGCTGCGGAAGTTCGCGGCCGAGGCCGGAGTGCCGATGGAGCAGACCGTCGCGGTCGGCGACGGCGCCAACGACATCGACATGCTCAACGCTGCTGGGCTCGGCGTGGCATTCAACGCCAAGCCCGCGTTGCGCGAGGTCGCCGACGCCGCCCTTTCGCATCCGTACCTGGACGCGGTGCTGTTCATCCTCGGCGTCACTCGGGACGAGGTGGAGGCGGCTGACGCCAGGGACGGCCTGCTGCGCCGAGTGCCTTTGGCCTGACGGCTTTTTCGGACGAGGCGATCGGAGGGCTTGGTGAAGCAGGACGGTATGGCGGACTTCGAACCGGATTCGACGGTGCCCGTGGTGCCCGGCTCCGGCGGCAGCGCCGTGCTGACCTTCGTCGGTGCCGGGACGGGCGTCACCCAGCTGACGATGGACTACGCACGGCCGTGGGAGCCAGACATGGAGCCCGCCGAGAGGTTTTCGTCGACGATCGAGGTGGAGCGATGACGAGCATGCCGGAATGTGGTGCCGAAGTTCGCGGCAGCGGGGAGACCGCGAGGGCCGCAACGGTGTCGGACGCCGCAGGATTTCTGGCCAGGCATGCGGAGCTGGGCGCGGGCTATGGTCATGCGGGCGATCCGGACGATCCGGCCATGGTGCAGGCGATGCAGATGGTGCTGCACCTTCCCAAGATCGATCCACCACCCCGCAGCTCGCTGCTCGCGGCGGCGGCGGCCGCCGCGGTGGCGCTGTGTCTGGACGAGCGGGTATCGCCGGGCGGCGAATGGGAAGAGCGCTATCTGGCGTGGAAGCGGTCGCGGATCCGCAAGGTGGCCAGGCGTGCCCGCGGCGCTCAGTGGAGCGCGACCTGCGCGGTGGACGGCGTCACCATCGACATCGACGGCGCGCAGGCGCGGGCGCTGGTGCCTGGACCGATGAGCCAGGTCGACCCGCGGATCAAGCGCCTGCAGATCGGCGGCACTGATCTCGACCACGACGATCCCGGCCCGCCCGACCCCAAGCTGCCTGCGCTGTGGGTGAACACATCGCTCGGCATGACCCTGGGCAAGGCCGCCGCGCAGGTCGGCCACGCGAGCATGCTGCTGGCTGGTGCGCTCACCGCCGAGCACGCGTGGCGCTGGTCCGAGCGTGGATTCCATTGCTCGGTACGCGAAGCCGACGCCGAGCGGTGGAGGACCCTCGTCGGCCAGGTGGCCGACGGCACCGCGGTCGCCGTGCGAGACGCGGGGTTCACCGAGGTGGCGCCCGGCTCGATGACCGTCATCGCGGTTCCTGCCCTGGCCTGGTGAACCGGCCGCAGCGACTGTTCGGCAATCGGTGCGGGCGAGTCGGGCCGCGGCTGCGCTGCCTGTTCCGACCAGACAGGACCGCAGCTGTGCCGCGCTGATCCGACCGACCCGGCCCGGCCATCCCTCCCTGCGCTGGCAAATGCCCCCACGGGTGGTCCAAGATGGAGCGCGTGCCGCAACCGGATCCCGATCTGCTCATCGATTTCACCGACGTGACCATCCGCCGTTCGGGCCACACGCTCGTCGGGCCGGTCACCTGGCAGGTCGAGCTCGACGAACGCTGGGTCGTCCTCGGCCCCAACGGCGCGGGCAAGACCTCGTTGCTGCGGATGGCCGCCGCCGAGACGCATCCCACCTCGGGCATCGCCCATCTGCTCGGGGAGCGGATCGGCAAGGTGGACGTCGGCGAACTCCGCCCGCGCATCGGCCTGTCCTCGGCCGCGGTGGCCAGCCGGGTTCCGCTCGACGAGAAGGTCAGCGACCTGGTGGTGTCCGCCGGGTACGCGGTGCTGGGCCGGTGGCGGGAGCGCTACGACGACGTCGACACCGACCGCGCCATCGACATGCTGGAAAGCCTGGGTGCCGAACATCTTTCGGACCGCACCTACGGGACGCTGTCGGAGGGCGAGCGCAAGCGGGTGCTCATCGCTCGCGCACTGATGCCCGATCCCGAGTTGCTGCTGCTGGACGAGCCCGCGGCCGGCCTGGACCTCGGTGGTCGGGAGGAACTGGTGGAGCGGCTCGGCGATCTCGCCGCCGATCCGGACTCGCCCGCTATCGTGCTCGTCACCCACCACGTGGAGGAGATCCCGCCCGGATTCACCCACGGCCTGCTGCTCAACGAGGGTGAGGTGGTCGCGCAGGGTCTGCTCGGCGACGTGCTCACCGCGGCCAACCTGAGCGATGCGTTCCGCCAGTCGATCGCGTTGAGTCGGGTGGGCGGTCGATACTTCGCGCGGCGCGCGCGCCGCGCGGGTAAGCATCGCACCCGCTGACCAGCACGCGGTGACCGCGCCCACCAAGCGCGCGTTAGGCGTACCTCCGCCTTCGCTCCGGCCGTGCGCGGGCTGAGGACGGACTACGTCCGGCTGCGCGCGTTAGGCGTACCTCCGCTTTCGCTCCGGCCGTGCGCGGGCTGAGGACGGACTACGTCCGGCTGCGCGCGTTAGGCGTACCTCCGCTTTCGCTCCGGCCGTGCGCGGGCTGAGGACGGACTACGTCCGGCTGCGCGCGTTAGGGTGCAGAGGTGAGTGAGACAAAATCGGAGGCCGACTCTCGAGCAGGGATACCGTCGCTCAAGGACGCGTCGACGGTGATGCTGGTGCGCGACGGCGCCGACGGCCCCGAGATCTTCCTACAGCGCAGGGTCGGGGCCATGGCATTCGCCGCGGGAATGACCGTATTCCCCGGCGGCGGCGTCGACCCGTCCGACGCGACCGCGGACATCACCTGGGCCGGCCCCGAACCAGCCTGGTGGGCCGAGCGGTTCGCGACGACCGAGCCGAGGGCGAAGGCGCTGGTGTGCGCAGCGGTACGCGAGACGTTCGAGGAATGTGGCGTGCTGCTGGCCGGTCCGACCGCCGACAGCGTCGTCTCCGACACGACCCGGTATCGGGCCGCCCGCGGAAGGCTGGAGCGCAGGGAACTGTCGCTGGCGGCATTCCTCGCCGAGGAGAAGCTCGTGCTGCGCGCGGACCTGCTGCGGCCGTGGGCGAATTGGATCACCCCGGTGATCGAGCCGCGCCGCTACGACACCCGGTTCTTCGTCGCGGTGCTGCCGGAGGGGCAGCACGCCGACGGCGCCACCTCGGAGGCGGCCGAGGTGCAATGGCGCACCCCGGAGGAGGCGCTGGCACGCTGGCGGGCCGGCACCGACATCCTTTTGCCGCCGACTTGGGCGCAGCTGGTCGCGCTGGGCGAATTCGGCTCCACCGCCGACATTCTGGTCGCGTTGCCCCTGATCGATCCGATCATGCCGGTGCTCGTCGACGTCGGCGGGAAGCAGGTGCTGTCCTTCCCGGACAACCAACGCTACTTCGCCGATCTTCCGGATGCCGGTCGGCTCAGGGGATCTGTGCGCAAGTGAGTGACCGCGCGGGCACCCGGTAGCGTGGCCTCCCATGGCCGAATTCGTGACCTTGGATCAGCCCGAGGGTGATGCCGCGCGCCGCGTGGCCGTCCTCCGGATCGTCCACCCTCCGCTGAACCTGCTGAACGTTCAGCTGGCGCGCGAGCTGGCCGAGGCCACCGACACGGTTGCCGCGGACGCGGGCGTCGCGGCCGTGGTCGTGTACGGCGACGAGCGGGTGTTCTCGGCGGGTGACGACATGGCCGAGCTGTCTCGGCTGAGCGCGGACCAGGCGAGCGCCATGGTGGGCGATCTGCAGCGCGCCCTCGGCTGCCTGGCCCGGCTCCCGCAGCCTACCGTCGCGGCGATCAGTGGCTACTGCCTCGGTGGCGGGCTGGAGCTGGCGCTCGGCGCCGACCGTCGCGTCATCGGTGACAACGTCAAGCTGGGTCTGCCGCAGATCAAGGCCGGCCTGATCCCGCTCGCCGGAATCCGGCGGCTCGCGCTGCTCATCGGGCCAGGCCCGGCCAAGGACCTGGTCTACACGGGCCGGTTCGTCGAGCCGGATGAGGCGAAGGCGCTCGGCCTGGTCGACGAGGTCGTCGCGCCGGACGACGTATTCACCGCCGCGATGCGATGGGCGCGGCAGTTCGTGAACGGACCGGCACGCGCACTGGCCGCCGCGAAAGTCGTCTTCGAAGCCGGACCGCACGGCCTGGACCGCGCACGGACGGAGTGGTCGGATCTGTTCACGTCCGAAGATCGCCTGATAGGAACAGGTTCCTATCTCGCGGACGGCCCGGGGTCTGCCGAATTCGTGGGCCGATAGCGGGCGTCAACTGCGGATTTGGGTAGGCTTGCCGACCATGACGGTACGTCCCGACGACCCCGCGCCGAACCCGCACGCCACGGAGGCGGAGGTCGCAGCAGCGCTCGAGGATACGAAGCTGGCCCAGGTGCTCTACCACGACTGGGAAGCCGAGACCTACGATGACAAATGGTCCATCTCGTACGACGAGCGCTGTATCGAATACGCCCGCGGCCGGTTCGACGCCGCGGTAGGCCCGGCGCCGCTGCCCTACGGCAAGGCGCTCGAACTCGGCTGCGGTACCGGCTTTTTCCTGCTCAACCTGATGCAAGCGGGTGTGGCGAAATCCGGCTCGGTCACCGATCTGTCGCCGGGGATGGTCAAGGTCGCGCTGCGCAACGCACAGAACCTCGGGCTGGACGTGGACGGCCGGGTCGCCGACGCGGAGACCATCCCCTACGAGGACGACACCTTCGACCTGGTGGTCGGCCACGCGGTGCTGCACCACATCCCCGACGTCGAGCTGGCGCTGAAGGAGTGCCTGCGCGTGCTCAAGCCGGGTGGCCGTTTCGTCTTCGCGGGCGAGCCCACCACGGCAGGCAACTTCTACGCACGCTGGCTGGGCCGGATCACCTGGAAGGTCACCACCACGGTCACCAAGCTGCCGATCCTGAGCGGCTGGCGGCGTCCACAGGAGGAGCTGGACGAGTCCTCGCGTGCGGCGGCCCTGGAAGCGGTGGTCGATCTGCACACCTTCGATCCGCGTGACCTGGAGGCCATGGCGCGTTCGGCAGGCGCCGTCGACGTGGCCGCCACCACCGAGGAATTCGCGGCCGCGCTGTGGGGCTGGCCGGTGCGAACGTTCGAGGCCGCGGTGCCCGCCGAGAAGCTCACCTGGCGCTACCGGGTGGCGATGTACCGCGCCTGGACCGGGCTGAGCTGGGTGGACGAGAAAGTCATGCGTCGGGTGGTGCCGCGCCAATTCTTCTACAACGCCATGATCACCGGCGTGAAGTCCAGCGCTTCCGCCAAGTAGTGGGGTACGGCTTCCGCCGCGCGGACGTCGCCTTTCTCGGTAGCGCGGCGGGCGCCGCCGCGCTGGCCGAGGTGGACCGGCTGGAGCTGACCTCGGCGACGCACCTGCGCGACCTCGAGCGGGTGCGTCGCGACCACGGCGCGTGGGCGGCGGCCCTCGTCGAGACGGTGCGATTGCGCCGCAGGGCGGCCGCCAAGCTGGCCGACGCCGTGGAGTGGCTGTTCACCGACGATGCGCTGCAGCAGGCGACTCCGACGATGGTGGCACGGCAGCGGGCCGCCCGGTTGGCGGGTCGGGCCGTGCACGACGTGACGTGCTCGATCGGCGCGGAACTTGTCGAGCTGGCCCGCGTCTGCCCTTCGGTGATCGGGAGCGATCTGGACGACGTACGGCTGTCGATGGCCGCACACAATCTGTCCGGAAACCGAAACTTGTTGCTGGCCAAGGCGGACGCGCTCGTCCCGGTCAGCACGGGCACGGTCGTGATCGCCGACCCGGCTCGCCGCGCCGACGGCCGCCGCACCCATGATCCAGCGAAACTCCAACCGCCCCTTCCGGATCTGCTCGCCGCGTACGCGGGCCGCGATCTGGTCGTGAAGTGCGCTCCCGGACTGGACTTCGACCGTATGGACTGGCCCGGGGAAATCGAGGTGGTCTCGCTCGACGGCGCGGTCCGGGAGGCATGCCTGTGGTCGCCGGGTCTCGCCGAGGCGGGCATCACCCGCAGAGCGACCGTGCTGACGGCCAGCGGAACGGCCCGCACCTGTACCGGCGCTGATCCGGACGACATCCCGGAGCGGGACCCGGGCGAGTGGATCATCGACCCGGACGGCGCGGTGGTCCGCGCGGGTCTGGTCCGCCACTACGCCGCGAAACATGGTCTCTGGCAACTCGATCCGCGGATCGCCTACCTGACCGGTGACCGCGTCCCCGACGGCGTACGTGGCTTCCGCGTCATCGAACGTCTCGACTATCGGGAGAAGACGCTGCGCGCAGCCCTGCGCCGCCGTGATTGCGGTCCGCTGGAAATCCTGGCCCGTGGCATCGAGGTCGATCCGGATAGACTTCGCCGCACGCTGAAACCGTCAGGCTCCCAGCCTTATACGCTGGTGATCACCAGGATCGGCCGTACCCCCGCGGTGTTCCTGTGCGCGGCGGTTTCCGCGACTACTCCGGTTTGAAGGCGAAGATCTCGCCGATGCGGGTGGCGACCACGACCTCGCCCTTGGCGCCGACCGAGGTGCCGGTGGTGGTGCCCTGGGCGTTCGGAAGCACGTCGGAATCGACGGTGGCGCCGGTCCCGGTGTCGAACGTGATCAGGTTGAGGCCGTCGGCGATGGCCGCCGCGGTGTAGCCGATGTTGTCCGCCGTCTGTACCGGCGTGCCACGCAGCGCGATATCCTTACGCTCCCAGACGGTTTCGACGGCATCGCCCTTGTCACGCAGCGCGAGCAGGTAGCCGTCGTCGCCGGAGGGGATGATCAGTCCGGCACCCGATACCGAGATGCCGCCGCGCGGCGCCCAAGCCAGCTGCTGGACCCACTTGGTGCGCCCGTCCACGGTGTCGAGCGCGATCAAGCGGTTGCTGTTGTCGCCGACGTAGACGGTCCTGCCGTCGGCGGACAGGGCCGGGCTGGTCGCACTGCCGCGCTCCAGCAATCCGGCGCTCCATTCCCGCTGGATCGTGCCGTCCGCGTAGCGGAGGGCGACCAGCGCGGCGGTCGGCTCGCCCGGCTTCCACAGCGTCACATAGAAGCGGCCGCTCGAGGTGTCGATCGGGGAGATGTTCGCGACCGGGCACTGCGGCCCTCCGGTGGCGCAGTCGTCCAGCCCCTGGCCCGCGGCAGGCCAGGTGAGGTCGGGGTGCTCGAGGAAATCGGGCTCGCCGAGCAGTTGCACTGTCGGCACGACGCGGTCGCCGGTCTGCCGGGACAGCACGTCGACCTGGCCGGATTGGGTGACGGTCAACAGATTTCCGTCTCCGGTGAATTGCGTCGACACCGGAGTTCCCGCCACCGGAGTGCGCCAGCGCGGCTGCCCGAGATAGTTGAAGGCGTTTACGCCGCTGTCGTCGCCGACGTAGACATTGGTCATGCCGTCGACCACGGACGGCGCGGAGATCGCGCTCGGGCCGAGCGCGTTGCAGAACCGCTTGCGCCCGGTGGCCATCTGGAACGAGAAGATCGCGCAGTTCGGTAGGCGCGTGGTGACGAACAGTTGACCGTCGGGACCGAGCGTGACCGCCTCGGCGATCGGCCCGCCCACCGGACGTGTCCAGCTCAGTGCGATCTTCTTGGCGCCGGTGACGGGGCTGGTGGCACCGTTGCGGCCGTCGTGGTACGCGGCGGGCCAGCCCTTGCCCGGACCGACGGTGATGTCGTCGACATCGGTGCCGCAGCCCGCCAAGGCCAGCGCACCGACCGCGGCCAGCACGGCCGCAGCACGTATCCGGGACGGTCGCCACATGGAAGTAGCCAGTACGCCGCCGCTTCGCACCTGCCGCACTCCTGTCGTCGATGGCTCGCACGAGACTAAGGGTGTCGAACCACGGTCCCGGTTCGGTCTTTTCGCCCGCGGTTCGGGGGCGCCGTCGCCGGCGCACGAGTCACTGTACGGGAGCGCTGTGCGGGGGTGCACGAGTCCCGTCGTTGTCGTTGCGGGCACTCGTCGCCGTCCTCGCCCCGGGCGATAGGCTCTAACCGTCGCCGCCGAGGTGGGCGACAGCCCGTAGGACCACGACAGGAGAACCGTTCGTGACGAGCATGTGGGGCGCACCGTTGCGTTCGCGCTGGCGCGGATCGCGCCGTCGGGATCCGCAGCAGGCGCGCTTTCTGACGCCGGCTTCGCTGCGCTGGGTGCTCGCGAACCGGGCGTACACGCCCTGGTATCTGGTGCGTTACTACCGGCTGTTCAAGTTCCGCCTGGCGAACCCGCACATCGTGCTGCGCGGCATGGTGTTCCTCGGTCGTCGCGTCGAGATCCACGCGACGCCGGAATTGAGCCGGATGGAGATCGGCCGCTGGGTGCACATCGGTGACGGCAACGCGATCCGCTGCCACGAGGGTTCGCTGCGCATCGGCGACAAGGTGGTGTTCGGCAAGGACAACGTCGTCAACACCTACCTCGACATCGAGATCGGCGAATCGACCCTGGTCGCGGACTGGTGCTACATCTGCGACTTCGACCACAAGATGGACGACATCACGATGCCGATCAAGGATCAGGGCATCGTGAAGAGCCCGGTCCGCATCGGCCCCGACACCTGGATCGCCGCCAAGGTCACCGTGCTGCGCGAGACCCGCGTGGGCCGTGGCTGCGTGCTCGGCGCGCACGCGGTGGTCAAGGGCGAGATCCCGGACTACAGCATCGCCGTCGGCGCACCGGCCAAGGTGGTCAAGAATCGCAAGGAAGTTTGGGAGGCGGGCGCCGAGGAGCGCGCGAAATACTTTGCGGCCCTGGAGGATATCGCGCGAAAAAAGAACGGTGCCACCCAGACGGCCTAGCCGCCCCCGCGGGTCCGACCGATCTGTCGGGGCAAGCGAGTAGGTTCCCCGGCATGAACAGGTACGTCGCACTGCTGCGCGGGATCATGCCGAGCAATCCGAACATGAGCAACGCGAAATTGCGGGCGGTGTTCGAGTCGCTCGGATTCGAGGGGGTCGCGTCGGTGCTCACCAGTGGCAACATCGTGTTCCGCAGCCAGGACACCGATGTTCCCGCGCTGGAGGACCACATCCAGCAGGCGTTGAACCGGGAACTCGGGATCGGCGGCGGCACGATCATCCGCAGCTATGCAGAACTGCGCGCGCTGCTGGACACGGACCCGTTCCCCGGACTCACGCACGGGCGCGGAACATATCTGACCGCGACGTTTCTCAAAGGCACCGTCGAGGCGGCGGGAACGCTGCCCACTCAACCCGATCCGCTCACCAGGATCGTCGGCTATGACGGGGCGGCTCGCGCCTTCCTCGCGGTCATCGACAACAGCGAGCCGGGCAAGACGCCGGACTTCATGGCCTGGCTGGACAAAACCTACGGCAAGGACATCACGACCCGCACCTGGCTCACCGTCGAACGCATCGTGAAGAAGCTCGCGGCATGAGCGGTCAAGCCCGGAGGCGGCAGCGAAGCGTAACCACGGAGGGCTCCGCTCATGCGAGAGGGGATACAGCCTGAGCCGGGCGCCGATCGCGGCTGTGCACTACTTCGGATCGCGTTCCGGCAGCGGGCGGTCGACGATAGCCGGGCGGCCCAGCGGATTGCGCACCCGGCGTTTGGCCGACTGGTACACCTGGGCGGTTTCCGCGGCCACCATGTCCCATGCGAAATCGGCGGTGAGCCGTTCGCGGGCGGCGTAGGCCCGCTGCTGCGCTGCGGCGGGGTCGTCGAGGGTGGCGCGGACCGCCTCGACCAGGCCGTCGACGTCAGCCGGCGGGAAAGACGCGCCGGTCACCCCGTCGATCACGGCCTCGCCGAGGCCGCCCGCCGTCGAGGTGATCAGCGGAGTGCCCGCCGCCGCCGCCTCCAGGGCGACGATGCCGAAGGGCTCGTATCGGCTGGGCAGCACGATCGCGTCGGCGCCGTGCAGCCAGCCGAGCAACTCCTTGTGGTGGAGCTGCCCGGCGAAGATCACCGCGCGGGCGACCCGATGCACGCGGGCGCGCTCGCGCAGCCACTCGAACTGGGTGCCGACACCGGCGATGGTCAGGGTCGTACCGGGGTGGGCGCGGCGGATGCGGGGCAGCGCCGCGATCGCGTCCTGCACGCCTTTCTCGTACTCCAGCCTGCCCACATACAGCAGCCGGGGCGGACCGGTGCGCGGCGAACGCGGACGGAAGGTCCAGGCGCCCACGTCGATTCCATTGCGGATCACCGTCATCGGGATCCGCTCCGGCCCGTACAGCCGTTCCACCTCGTCCTGCATCGACGACGAGCAGGTGATCAGGGCGTCGGACTCGTTGGCGAGCCACCATTCGACCGAATGCACCTGCTTGTTGACTTTGCCCGCGACCCAGCCGCTGTGCCGTCCGGCTTCGGTGGCGTGAATGGTCGACACCAGCGGCACGTCGTAGTACTCGGCCAGCGCTATGCCGGGGTGGGCGACCAGCCAGTCGTGCGCGTGCACCACATCCGGGATCCAGCCGTCACCGATGCCGGGCTTCCCGAGGCCGACGCCCGCGCGCACCATGGCATGCCCCATGGCCAACGTCCAGGCGAGCATGTCCTCGCCGAAGTCGAACACCGGCGGATCCTCCGCGACCGCGACGACCAGCACCCCGTCGGCGATGAAGGAGTGCGTGGGGTGGGTGGAGGAGTCGGTGCCCGAAGGACGTCGAGACAGGACGACCACCTCGTGGCCCGCCGCGGCCAGTTCGGTGGCGAGGTGATGCACGTGCATGCCGAGCCCACCGACCACGACCGGTGGGTACTCCCACGACACCATCAAAATCTTCATGCATGTCCTTCTGCGGCGGAGCCGGTGGCGAGGCCCGATCCTGGCGCGGCGGTGGGCGCTGCTCCGGTGGTGCTGGGTACGGACCCCGCGGAGCCGAGTCGCCGCGCGTCCACACCGGGGAAGAGCCCGTCAGCCGCCCCCCATCCTGCCGCCAACTGCCGTGCTTTGGCGACTTGGCCCGCTCCGACGGCCGCGGCGATTTCTCGCACGGCGTGCGCGTGCTTGTACGCGCGGTCGCGTGCGTAGCCTGCGGCGGAGTCCTTGCTGACCATGAATGCCCAATCGCTGGACACGGTCAGGATCGCTTCGCGTAGCAACTGGTCGGCCACGTGATCGCGCAGGCCGGGCGCACCGCCCTGGGCCGCGCGCATCTTGTCGATCGTGTCCAGTGTCAGCCGCACGATGTCGTCGTCGAGCTCGACCAGGTCGCGCACCTGGTCGCCGGCCCACACCCGCCAGTCCTTGCCCGAGCCCCAGGACGAGTCGGCCAGCGGCACCGGTTCGCCCAGGTAGCCGCGGTCGCGCGCGTCGGCCAACGTGCCGACGGTGACGCCTGCTTCCGGCAGCGCGCGCAGCACCTGGGCCAGCCACTGCGGACCCTCGTGCCACCAGTGTCCGAACAGTTCGGTGTCGAACGCGGCGACGACCAGCGCGGGGCGTCCGATCCGGGCGGACTCGGCGATCAACCGCTCGCGCACGGTTCGCACGAAATCGTCCACGTCGCGGGCGACTGCCGCGGTGGCCAGCTCCGGGTCGTAGGGGGCCTTGTCCGGTCCGGCGACCGTCTTGCCGGTGACCCGGGCGGGCTTGAGACCCGTCGCGTGGTCGTAGTGATGGAAGTCACGGTAGGCGCCGTGGCCGGGGTAGCCGGACTTCGGTGACCAGACCCGGTAGCTCACCTGCAGGTCACGCCCGAACGCGACCACGTCGGACTCGCGCACCGGCCGTCCGAGGGTGGTATCGCCGCGTAGTGCGGGCCCGTCGACCATGAAATGCGTCACACCGGCATCGGCGTATCCGACCTCCATGCCCGGCGTGTACCCGCATTCGGGGGCCCAGATCCCGGTGGGCGTGTGGCCCCAGCGGTGCCGCGCGTCTGCCAGTCCTTCGGTGAGCTGGAACTGCCGCAGCCTCGGATCGAGCAGCGGCTGGAACGGGTGGGCGAGTGGCCCGCCGAGCAGCTCGATGGTTTCGGCGTCGACCAGTTCGCGCCAGACCGGCGCCGTGCCGTGCCGCCAGCGCTGCTCGAATTCGGCCAGTGCCGCGGCGGCCAGGCGGTGTTCGTGCCTGCCGAGCGTGACGTTGCCCGCCATCGCGGCCTCGTCGGCGCGCAGCTGCCAGTTGCCCAGCCAGTGGTGCATGCCGGCCAGGCAATGCGGGTCGTCTAGCTGGGCCGCGAGCACCGGCGTGATGCCGAGGCTGAGTAGATGCGAACGGCCCTCGGCTGCAAGGGTTCTCAGTACCTCGACGACGGGAAGATAGGACGCCGCCCAGGACTGGTAGAGCCATTCCTCGCCGACCGGCCAGCGGCCGTGATGGGCCAGCCAGGGCAGGTGGGAGTGCAGGACCAAGGTGAATTGGCCCGGTACCGGGCTTGCGGAGTGCCCACCGGGCACGGTATTGCGGTCGGTCAAGGCTTCACCGCGATGGCGACCAGGTCGAGGCTCGCGTCGATCTCCTCGGCGATGAGCACGAAGTCCTCGACCGTGACGCCCGCGACGTCCGCGGTCAGTTCCGCGGGCCACGGCTCACCGGCCAGTGCCCGTTCGATCTGTGCGTCGATGAACGATCCACCGTGCTTGGCGTCCAACATCTTCAGGCTCGGGCCGTGGTGCACGCCGACCATCTGTGCGACCTCGAATCCGGTGTCGACCAGCAGCTCGGTCAGCTCGGCGGCGTTCAGCTCCCTGGTGTGGAAGGGATTGAGCGGGGTATCGCGGCCCGGGGAGAAGGTGATCCGGTTGGGCGTGCTGATCAGGAGCTCGCCGCCGGGGCGAAGCACGCGCAGGCACTCCAGCAGGAACTGCGACTGGTCCCAGAGATGTTCGATCACTTGGAAGTTCACCACGACGTCGACCGAGGCGTCCTCCAGTGGCAGAGCGGCGAGGTTGCCATGCAGCATTTCGACGCGTGGATAGCGCGCGCGCACATGCTCGACGGCACTGGTGTCGTAGTCGAGGCCGATCACCCTGGTGGCCACGTCGGCGATCATGTCGGCGCCGTAGCCCTCGCCGGAACCGGCTTCCAGAACGGTCTTTCCCGCGCAGCGATTCAGCAGGCGGGCGTAGGCGATCTCGTGTCTGCGGAACCAGTAGTTCTCCTCGGCGATGCCGGGGACGGTGCGCTCGCCGGTCAGCGGCAGCGGTTCGGCGGCGCCGGTGGTCGTCTCGGCTTCCGCGGTAATGTCCGCCGGGTCGCTCACTGCGGCAGGGATCACAGCCTCGCTCATCACTCCGACGTTACTGGCTCTTCGGGGGAAACCCGCACCCGGTCGGGCTCGATCTGCGGACACCTCGCCTGCTGCTCGGCCCGGCGCGGGGCTGTGGGCGGACTTCGTCCGGCCGTCTGTAATAGCGGCTTCGCCATGGCTCCCATCAGGCCTCCGATCCGGCGCGTCATATCGCCCGGTATGGGGCTATGAGAGAGAAGCCACTAAGTTACCCATGGGTAACTTAACGTAGGGTAATGTCACGGCCTGAGCCACTCAGACGGACGTACGGCCATGCTCGTGCGACCACCACATCCGTGTACCTAGAACAGGAGGTCGACGAAGACCGATGCCGAACATCGTCGTACTCATCAAGCAGGTTCCCGACACCTGGTCCGAGCGCAAGCTGACCGACGGTGACTTCACCCTCGACCGCGAAGCCGCCGACGCCGTGCTCGACGAGATCAACGAGCGCGCCGTCGAAGAGGCGCTGCTGCTCAAGGAGGCCCAGGGCGGCGAGGTCACGGTGCTGGCCGCCGGCCCCGCCCGCGCCACCGAGGCCATTCGCAAGGCGCTGTCCATGGGCGCCGACAAGGCCATCCACGTCAACGACCCTGCCATCCACGGCTCCGACGCCGTGCAGACCGCCTGGGTGCTGGCAAGCGCGCTCGGCCAGGTCGAGGGTGTCGAGCTGGTCATCGCGGGCAATGAGGCGACCGACGGCCGCGCCGGTGCCGTGCCCGCGATCATCGCCGAGTACCTCGGCCTGCCGCAGCTGACGCACCTGCGCAAGTTGACCGTCGACGGCGACAAGATCACCGGCGAGCGCGAGACCGACGACGGCGTGTTCAAGCTCGAGGCCACCCTCCCCGCCATCGTGAGCGTCACCGAGAAGATCAACGAGCCACGCTTCCCGTCCTTCAAGGGCATCATGGCCGCGAAGAAGAAGGAAGTGCAGACCTTCACGCTGGCCGACCTCGGCATCGACCCGTCGACCGTGGGTGTCGCGAACGCCGGCACCGCCGTCACCGCCGCCACCCCGAAGCCCCCGCGCACCGCTGGTGAGAAGGTGGCCGATGAGGGCGACGGCGGCACCAAGGTCGCCCAGTATCTGATCGGCCAGAAGATCATCTGATCTCGGCAGTGCTAGTGCGGGTCACCGCACCCGGTCGGGCGGGGCGAGCCGCTTCGCGATCATCGCTCGTTTCGTCCTCCAGATCTGAGACTTCTTAGGAGAGAACACAAATGGCAGAAGTACTCGTGCTCGTCGAGCACGCCGACGGTGCGATCAAGAAGGTCAGCACCGAACTGCTCACCGCCGCTCGCGCCCTGGGCGAGCCGGCCGCCGTCGTGCTCGGCGCGGCGGGCACCGGCGAGAAGCTGGCCGACGCGCTGGCCGCCGCGGGCGCCGAGAAGATCTACATCGCCGAGTCCGACGATGTAGAGAACTTCCTGGTGACCCCGAAGGTCGACGTGCTGGCCGGGCTGACCGAGTCGGCCTCCCCCGCCGCGGTCATCGTCGCCGCCACCGCCGAGGGCAAGGAGGTGTCGGGTCGCCTCGCCGCCCGCATCGGCTCCGGTCTGCTGATCGACGTCATCGATGTGAGGTCGGACGGCAGCGCGGTGCATTCCATCTTCGGTGGCGCGTTCACCGTCGAAGCCAAGGCCACCGGCGATGTGCCGGTGATTTCGGTCCGCCCGGGCGCTGTCGAGGCGTCGGCGCAGGCGGGCGCGGGCGAGAAGGTGACCGTCGAGGTGCCCGCACAGGAAGAGGGCGTCGTCAAGGTGACCTCGCGCGAGCCGGTCGTCGCCGGTGACCGTCCGGAACTCACCGAGGCCACCATCGTGGTTTCCGGTGGCCGTGGCGTCGGTTCCGCCGACAACTTCGCCGTCGTCGAGGCGCTCGCCGACTCGCTCGGCGCGGCAGTCGGTGCCTCGCGTGCCGCGGTCGACTCGGGCTACTACCCCGGCCAGTTCCAGGTCGGCCAGACCGGAAAGACCGTCTCGCCGCAGCTGTACATCGCCCTCGGCATCTCCGGCGCGATCCAGCACCGCGCGGGCATGCAGACCTCGAAGACCATCGTCGCGGTCAACAAGGACGAAGAGGCCCCGATCTTCGAGATCGCGGACTACGGCATCGTTGGCGACCTGTTCAAGGTCGCCCCGCAGCTGACCGAAGCGGTCAAGGCGCACAAGGGCTGATTCCGCTCGCGTCGATCTGAGCCGGTGGCCCTGACTGGAAACGGTCCGGGCCACCGTCTTCGCTTGCCGGGTTCGGCTACAGCATGTGTCGGCGCTGGAAAAACATCGACCAGTGAGCTGTTGCCTGTCGAGCGACCCTATCTGGCCATGCGGTCAAGCCATCCGTGTTTGTCGTTGGCGCCGTGGATCCGGCAGGTACCTGCACCGATTGCTCTTCTCCCTGCTTCCTCATACAGGCCATTTCTGCGCTGACAGTAGGGGTTGCTCAAAGGTGGCGCAGTCATCACGCGGTGACGCCATAGGCGCCCTTACTCACTTATTCCCGCCATGCCTGGTGTCTCGCTCCTACGCGGAGGCAGACGACCGTTACTGAATTCCTGGCTCTAGACGGCGATCTGAGGTATGCACCACGCGAGCGGGGACGAGTAGCGTGAATGTATGACTGCCGACCTCGGCGAACGGCTGAAGTCGCTGCGCAAGCGGCGCGGCCTGACCCAACGCGAACTCGCGGACAGCGCAGGCGTCTCGCTGTCGCTGATTCGGAAGCTCGAACAGGGCGACCGTGCAGCCGCCCGCCTGGAAACGTTGCGGAAGCTCGCAATTGCCCTGCGCACACGCACGTCGACCCTGCAAGCCGGACATAGCGACGTCGAACACGCCGACGCCGGAACCACTGATATGTGGGAGCCGGTACGTCGCGCGCTTGCCGGTCAAGACGCACCGGACACGATCGACGAGCAACCGACGGTCGCAGGCGTCCACGCGGCCTATGAGGCGCTGATGCCCAAGATCGACGCCCACCGGTACACGGAAATCTCAGTAGTGCTACCCGCGCTGTTGCGCGACGCCGAGTTGCTCACCGACCACGAGGGGCGCGCAATCCGCGCCCGCCTGCTCAGCATGACCGGCTGGATGCTGACCCAGAACAGGCAATTCGACATCGCAGCAATGACGCTGGACAGGGCCGTCGACGCCGCCCCCGAACGCGGGATAGCAGTCGGTGCGGTCAATGTCGCGGTCTGGTCGCACCTCCGGCAGGGCAACCTCGACGCAGCCCGCGAACTCGCGGTCAAATGGGCCGACGATATCGAACCGCGCTTCTCTCGCGCGACCGCGTCGCAACTCGCGCTGTGGGGCCGACTGTGGCTGTACGTAGCAAACGTTGGTGTGCGCGACAACTCGCCCGGCGCGACCGAGGATGCGCTCAGCCTGGCCCGCGCCGCCGCGGTCCGAATCGGGCGCGAGGTGCTGTACGACCCGAATCCGAATCGGCTTTTCGGGCCAGTGACCGTCGCTCAGATCACCGGCGAGTGCGCCGTGATCGCGGAGCAGCCGAGCAAGACATTGGCTATCGCTGAGAGCCTGCCGACGGCGGTCCTATCGCCGACCGCGGCCGGTCGACTGCGTCACCGGCTCGACGTGGCCAACGCACACACACAGTTGCGCCAGTACGGCGAGGCGATGCACACCTTGCAACAGGTTCGCTCTATCGCGCCCGAATGGCTTGCCCAGCAACGCTATGCGCGTGACGTGCTCAGCAAAATCGTGAAAGAGCGTCGCACCCTCACCGACGAAATGCGCGAGCTGGCAACACTCATCCGGCTCGAGTACTGACCTCACTGGTCAGCCCTACCTTTGTGGCACTTTCGGCAAACCGGTTCCGGAAGTGACACGGACAATCCTCCTTGTCCGGCGCGACGCTGTCCCCTGGCCCCGACGCCGGGTTGAACTCTTCTCCGCAGCATGTTCCCCGGCGTCGGGTGCTTACCAGCCCAAAGGGACGAAGGGGATACCGATGCCGTGGTTTCAGGAGTGGTGGGCGCTGACGATTCCCGTCGCGCTCTGCATAGTCGTGGTCGCATGGGCGGTCGCAGACAATCGGCGGCTCATGTCCCCCAAACACGCTCCTGCGCCGAGTGATTCGATCCCCATCGCGGGTAGGGAATCACTTCAGAACGGACGGTTCTGCTTACCGGCCGATGCCGGACCCGGCGGGGCCACCGGACGGGGAGGTAGCGAGCGGCCGAAGCCGACAGCAGTGATCTTCCTCGACCGGCGTGCTCCGAGCCCGAGCAAAGATCCTGCCCTCGACCTGCAACATGCGCTCAACCTCGCAGATCAGGTCCGCTTTGATGTACTGCGGTGCTATGTGGCCGGTCCCATGCGTCCGCGGGCGTTCATCGAAATGATTAATTATGTTCTACACCAAAGGGTTTCGGTAGTTCTTACACCGCGCATCGAGCAGGTCCGTCTCGATGACCTCAGCACGCTGTGCAACGTGATGGCCGTGGACACAGGGATCGTCTATCCCCGGCAGATTCAGCCACCTCGACCAGTCGAGGCTCCTCGGCTGTGGGCGGGGCACGCGTGAGTTGCGCGGCCATACAGGTGTGGGGCTGGAGACATCGTGACCATCGCGCGTGCCCGTACGAAGAGCCATTGCGGGCCTTCAGCGACATCGTGCAGCGGTTCGCCTTCGATCACCGCAACTGCACACCCGGCGACGGCGATACGGAGGACTGCTGCGGCATGCTTGCTCAGCTACTGCGCATCCGCGCCGAGGAAGGCTGGGATTGGCCCGTGCCGAGGCCGGTTGATTCGGAGGCAGGTTCGTGACCCGCTGGTGGTTCGAACATGACGGCTGTACAGGACACGACTGCGTCAAAGGTCATGCCGCCTCCAGGTTCGAGAGTTCCTTGCGGCTGTTCCGCTCGGCCACACAAGCATGGGGCCTGAGACATGGCGACTGCGCGCCTGGTGATGGCGAAACGCAGGAATCGTGCAGCGCCCTGGCTCAAGTCCTATGCCTGTGTGAGGAACAGGGATGGGACTGGCCCGATGGTCTCCGACCGGGCCGCAAGCAACAAGAAGTACCTGAACAGTCACGGTTCTGCCGCCTGTCGGGGCCACGCCGGACCAGCCGCTGCCGGATGCCGGACCATTCCGGCGGGTCCGCAGGAATCCGCAAGTTCCACACAAAGCGCCAACGCTGACCCAACCTGGGCAGCACAAACATGATTGGGTGATCGAGAATGCAATCTATTGGATCCAAAATCATCACCAGCTCGCGCACCGGGAATGTGGTTATGGCGGCGCTACATCCACATTGGCCGCCGATCGTGTACGCAAGCGGCGCGCATTTCACCGTCGCCGACGGTCGTCGGTTCATTGACTTGTCTGCGCAGACGCTGAACCTCGCGCTGGGACACTGTCATCCGCGAGTAGCCGAGGCTGTTGCTACGCAGGCCAAGCAGGTATCGTTTGCCTCTTCGCGGTTCGCGAGCCTGCCGTTCATTCTGTTGGCCCGCCGCATCGCCGACCTTGCCCCCGAAGGGCTCGACGCTGTCGCGCTCAAGCTCGCTGATGGGTCCGACGCGGTCGAGACCGCGGTCAAACTGGCGATGTTGCACACCCGTCGCCAGCACATCGCCTGCCTGCCCGGCGCCTGGCACGGCGAAACCCATCTGACTCTCGGCCTGGCGAGCACCCACGCCGGGCGCCTGGTCGCCAATGACTCCGTCGCAATATGGGCCGCCGAACCCAGTATTCGCGCGTTGGTGCGGTTGGTGCGGTCCCGTCGAGACCTCGCTGCCGCCATCCTGGATCCGGCGATGGTCTCCAACGGCCTGCCGGCTGCGCCGACTGCTGGCGACCTCGTTGAGCTCAGGCAGGCTTGCGACGACACTGGCACCCTGCTGATCTTCGACGAGATCCAAACCTTCGGCTGGCTCGGGCCGGATCTGTTCACCACCGAACGCACCGGCGTGCATCCGGACATGATCTGCTTGGGCAAGGCGTTCTCCTCGGGCTTCCCGCTGGCTGCGGTACTGGCGCGCCGTGAACTTGCCTCGGTACTGCAATACAACGACGGCGAGTTCACCTACGGCGGGCACCCAGTTGTGCGGCGGCGCTGGCGGGATTGGAGGTGCTGTGCGAGCTGCGCGACCAACTCGCCGAACGAGAAGACGTCTTCGCCGCCATGCTGGGTGAGGTGTTCGACGACCGGTTCGAGGTCCGTCGTCACGGCCTCATCGCCACCGTCACCATCGCCAGCGATCGCATGCGCGAAGCGTGGGCAGCACACGCCGTACCCGCCTGCTCGGCTGCTGGACTGCTGGTACGGCCCAACGACCACGGTCGGAGACTGCTGATCAAACCGCCTCTGGTTCTGCCCGAGAGCGAGCTCCGCGCCTGCCTGGCCACCATGGCGCACTTGTGTGAGCAGGCCATCGACGAAATTGCCACCGTGCGCCCGGCCGAGTCCGCGCGTACGGGCGTCGCCTTCCCGGCGGGCACCGTGCTGCGGAAACCGTTGCAGCCGAACCCGAACGAAGGCTATGTCGCGGCCCTCCTGCGCGCGGCGCCAGTGCACTTGCGCATCGCCAGCCGTGACGCAGCGGCGCAGCAGGACCTCACCCGCAGGCTCGCCGAGATCGGCGTGCCGACCGCGGCGATCTATGCAACCCCGGACGGCGAGGCGATCGACTACGGGTTCGTACCGGGCCGTTCCTTGCGTCAGGTGCTCACCGACCCCTCGACCGACGCTGCCGCCATCAACGGCCTCGCGCTGCGCCACCACGAATTGATTTGCCGCGCACACGATAACGGCATCATCCTCGGTGACCGCTGGCCGGGCAATGCCATCGCTTCGGGTGCCGATGTGATCCTGATCGACTTCGATCTCGGATACGACGGACCCGCCCACGAACTGATGCTGTTCGAGGAAGCGTTCGCGGTACTGCAAACCCTCGTGGCCATCCCCGCCGACTACATCGGCCGCGAAGACCTCGAGGGACGGCTGGTCGATGCCGTCGCGGCACGGCACGGCACTGCACGCACTGAATCAGAGTTCGCACGCTTGGCCGAGTGGTACTTGGATCCGGCGCGCCCTGTGCATCCCAGCTCCGACCCCACCAACACCTACCGGGCCATCGTGACTCCCGCCTTGGCCAGGCTCAGTGGCATCCGCCACTAACCGATGCCGAGCTTGCGCTCGTTTCGTTCACGCCGGTCGCCGGATAGTGTGACCGCACAGCTAGGCGACCGGTACCACGACCAGGAGGACCGCCCCCCATATGTGCGGAATCGTAGGATTGACCACCCGCGACCAGGACACTGCCCGCCGAACCGCTCGTCATGTCGGCACCCTCGAATACCGCGGTTACGACTCCTGGGGCGTCGCGTGGCTGGGGGAGGCCGGCATCGGCGTAGTCAAGGACACCGGCTCGATCGGTGAAGCGTTGACCAGCGGCCGATTCGACGAGCTGCCCGCCGTGCAGGTGGCGATCGGACACACCCGATGGGCCACCCACGGCGGTGTCGAGCAGCGTAACGCGCACCCGCACCTGTCCTTCGACGGCCGCGTCGCCGTCGTACACAACGGAGTCATCGAAAACCACGCCGCGCTGCGCCGCGAACTCGAAGCAACCGGCATCGCATTCGCCTCCGACACCGATTCCGAAGTCGCCGCGCACCTGATCGCCCGCTGCCTCGAGGCCGGGGACACCATCCTGGAAGCGATCACCGCCACAACCGCTGCCCTCGACGGCGAATACGCACTCGGCGTCATCTGCCGCGACGAGCCGACCACCGTGTGGGGCGCCAAGCGCAAGAGCCCGCTGGTCGTCGCCCACAACGGACAGCACGGTGTCCTCGCCAGCGACCAGATGGCTCTCGATGGGATCACCAACACAGTCGTGTTCCTCGACGACGGCGACATCACCGCCGTTCGCCCGGACGGCATCGAGGTCTACGCCCTCGGAGCCGAGGGAGCGCACCGCGTCGACCGCACACCGGTCACGATCGACAACCGGCACATCAAGCCTGAACGTGGCGACTTCTCCCACTGGATGATCAAGGAGATCCACGACGTACCCGCGGCCGTGGCCACCGCATTGAGCGTGCCCGCCGACCGATTCACCGACATCATCCCGGTCGACGGCACGCCGATCACCCTCGTCGGTGCTGGGAGCGCCTACTACGTGGCCCAGATGGGCACCTACCTGCTCGCCGGGCTCGCACGGGTCCGTTCGGTTGCGCTGCCCTCCGACGAAGCGCCCTACGTTGCGTTCCCCCGCGCAGGTGAATCGGTGATCGCGATCTCGCAGTCCGGCGAAACGTTCGACACCCTCGAAATTTGCCGCGCCGCCGCCGAAGCCGGAGCACTGCTCACCTCGATCTGCAACGTTCCCAACTCGACCCAGGAACGGTTGGCAACCCACCGCCTGCAGCAGGGCTCAGGACCGGAAATCTGCGTGCTGTCGACCAAGAGCATCATCAGCCAGGTGACCCTGCTGGCCCGGCTGGCAATCGAAGCAGGCCGCCAGAACGGCACCCTCGACACCAACGCCTACACCGCCCACATGGATGCTTTGCAGGCATTGCCCGATACCGTCCGGGATTTCATCGCTGACTCGGCTCTCACCGTGCAGGCTCTGGCCAGCAAATACAGCCACGTGGATGATTGGTTCTTCATCGGCCGCGGCTTGTCCTACCCGGCAGCGTGCGAATCGGCCTTGAAATTCAAGGAAGTCAGCTACACACACGCCGAAGGCATGGCGGCAGGGTTCTTCAAGCACGGCACCATCTCGCTGATCCACCCGACGTTCTTCACCGTCGCGTTCGTGCCGTCCCGGAAATCCTCACCCGGCGAGTACGCCGCCACTATGGCCGCGGTCAGCGAGATCACCGCCCGCAGCGGCCCGGTCATCGGAATCGGGCCTGCCGATATCGACCACGACGACCACGCAGTATTTACCGAGTACCTGCCCCTCCCGCTGCATGGTGACCCTGCCGCAGACCTGATGTTGCACCTGATCGCAGGCCAGCTGCTGGCCTACTTCAGCGCGCTGGACCTGGGTCGTGAAATCGACAAGCCTCGGGCCCTGGCGAAGTCGGTGACAGTGCGTTAGGTCGTCGGCAGAGGGCCCCGGTCCGATGGGATGGATTCGGGGCCCGCGCACGGCCGACACCGCCGCTACTCGCGGGGTGGACTCCCGTCGGGCCGAACTGCTGGAGGTCCGCTGGGCTGTGCAGGCTTCAATGCGTGCACGAGTCGCGTGAAGGTCGGCAACAGGCTATCCAACCGGAAGCCGCTCGGAGCCACAGCGAGGAGCGCGGCGCCGCTGGCAAGGACCGGCACCGCATACTCCGACATCGCCGCGAAACCGAGCGACGACCACATTGCCACGGCGAAGACCGACAACACCACTGCCGCGGTGATTGCCGAAAGGCGCAGCGCCACACCGAGAATGAGCGTAGCAGCGAGCACGATCTCCATGACGGTCGCCAGCAAGCCGAGGGCTGGTACGAATCGGTCCACATACGCCGGCGTCAGCTGCTGGGTGTAGTCGAGGAAGTTCGAGTAGCTGCCCCACGACACCCCGGCCGCGCCGGGTTGCCCGAGCCACCCGAGCCTGTCCGCTACCGAGCCCGCGAACGTCAGGCCGAGGACGATCCGCGCCGCGGTGTTCACCGTGCGGATTCGCCCGACCGTAACAATCATCAGGGCAACGATTCCCACCGTTCCGATCGTGATGTACCCCAGCGATCCGCCGCCGACCCCGAGCCAGGCCAGTTCGATTGCGAGCGCGATCCCGGCTTGTCCGAGCGCCGGGATCCGAAACCGCGATGCTGCGTGCTCGGTCTCCATCCGCCCCACCTCCTTCAGTTAGTAAACTTCCTGACTAACTCTAGAAAGGAAGTAGTCAAATGGTCAAGCGCCTTACCAATCCTCTTGCGGATCGTCCTCCCGCCCTCGGCAGTCTGCTGACCGCCGCCTCACGCACCCTCGCCACCGAACTGGATGCGGGCCTCTCCGCGGCAGGATTCGCTGATCTCCGCGCTGCACACGCCCCCGTATTTCAGGTGATCGACCCCGAAGGAACACGCCTCACCGAGCTGGCGTCGCGTGCCGGAATGACCAAACAAGCCATGGGCGAACTGGTCCGTCACCTCGAAGCTCACGGCTACGTCGTCCTCACCCGCGATCCGGCCGATGGCAGAGCGAGGCTTGTGACGTTGACGGCACTGGGCTGGCAAGTAGTCGATGTCGGCATGGATGTGGTGGCACGGTTCGACGCACTGCTCGACGAGGCGATCGGCCGGACCGAGGTGGCACGACTACGGGACACGTTGATGAAGATCATCAGTGGTGCTGGGGCGACCTATTCGGAAAACAGCAGCGACCCGGCCACTTCCGACGCGGCTTCCGGGATGCGCCGAACCGCGCAGCGACACACCAGCTCCCGCCGTTGACACTCGTCGTCACTCCAGAAGGGCTCGCCAGCCGCCGCCCGCACCTGACCGAGCCCGGTTTCGCTACCGCCATTGTGCGTGACGGGTATGGCGGCCGGGTTGCGGTGCGGTCGGGGCCGGCCGCTACGCCGCTGAAATAGTCTTCCTGTCGGGGCACCGGACAACTTCGTCGCGCCGTTGCGAAAGATCGTCCTCAGGTGCGGTGCATCGAGCTGAGCAGTGTGGTCAGGATGGGTGAGCGCCGGGCGTCGGCGCGCAGCACCGCCGACACCGGGATGCGCAGCTTGGGTTCGGCCAGCTGCAGCACCACCAGCCCCTCGGTCATGCTTTCCGCGTAGAGGACTGTCCACGCGTCGGGTCGATTGATCAGCTCCAGTGTCGCGGTGTGGTCCGGCGGGATCGGTGGTCCGAAGGTGGGTCCGGTGGGCAGCTCGGCGAACGCGTTGCGAATCACGGTGTGCAGCAGCACCTGTTCTTGCTCCGGTGGCAGCAGCAGTGGATACGAGCTCAGATCTGCCAGCGTCACCACATCTTCGGTGGCCAGCGGGTGGGCGCTGGAGGTGGCGATCACCAGGTCCTCGACCCAGAGTTGTTCCACCACGAGACCCGGCTGGTCGACGCGGCCGCGGATCAGCGCGAGATCGCAGTCCCCGTCGGCGACCGCGGTGATGCGCTGGCGGAACGGTTTGATGACGAACTCGATCTCCGCCTCCGGATGCGCCGCACGGGCGCCCGCGATCGCCGACAGCGAGCGGGTGGCGAAGGACATGTTCGCGGCGAGCCGGATTCGTGGCCCCACCGTGCGCACCGCGGCGCGGATCGCCGACTCCAAGCTCAGCATCTGTTTCGCAAGGGGAAGTAGCCGCGCGGTGGCGTCGGTGGGCACGACCGACCGGGTGGAGCGCTCGAACAGTTGCACGCCGAGGTCGCGTTCGAGCCGCGAGATCTGGTGACTGATCGCGGACTGTGAGATGAAACACCGCGCGGCGGCGCCGCTGAAGCTGAGCTCCTCGCACACCGCCACGAAGTAGGTGAGCTGCCGAAGTTCCACAGCACCTCCTATTGATTAGGAATCGAGATAAGAGTCATCTGAAGTATGGGCCCTAACACCTGAAATATCTGCGCTTTGGATGACGGTTCGTAATGAGAGAAGGAGGCTGTCATGGAGTACGTGGACGCGGGGATCGAAACCGCGGGTGTTGTCATTGTCGGATCGGGGTTCGGTGGGCTTGCCGCCGCTAAACAGCTTGCCAAGTCGGGGGTGGATTATGTGCTGATCTCCAGCACGCCCGAGCACCTGTTCCAACCGCTGTTGTACCAGGTAGCGACCGGTGTGCTGGCATCGGAGGAGATCGCACCGCCGATCGCGGGCATCCTGCGCCGCCACCGCGAGGCCGATGTGCGCCTCGGCACGGTGGTCGCCCTCGATCCCGACAAGGCCATCGTCACCTACGAGAACGAGGGCGGGCGGCACCGGATCCGGTACGGCTCGCTGATCGCGGCCACCGGAGCCAGTCAATCCTATTTCGGCCGCGACGATTTCGCCGAGAAGACCTTCTCGCTCAAGACCATCGATGACGCGCGGCGGCTGCGCGCGCAGATCGAACGGGTCTTCGCCGAGGCCGCGAACGCCGACGAGCAGACAAGCCGCAAGCTGCTGAGCTTCGTCGTGGTCGGCGCGGGCGCCACCGGCGTCGAGGTAGCGGGCCAGCTGAAGGAACTGGCGAAACGGCATTACCACCAGCAGGTTTCGGTCACCCTCGTGGAAGGTGCGGGCGAGGTGCTGCCGCCGTTCGGCGGAGGGCTGTCGGAGTACGCGAAAAAGTCGTTGACCCGCAGCGGCGTCGACGTGCTGCTCGGCACCTTCGTCACCGACATCGAGGAGGGCAAGGTCACCGTCAAGGGCCCCGACGGCGTCGAGCAGAGCATCGCGGCCGAGACCGTGGTCTGGTCGGCGGGAGTGCAGGCGGGCGGGTTCGCGAAGATCCTGGCCGACGCCACCGGCGTCGAGACCGACCGGGCCGGGCGGCTGCTGATCAACCAGGACCTCACCGTCGGCGGTTACGCCGACATCTACGCCATCGGCGACATGACCTCGCTCAACGGTTACCCCGGCCAGTCGCCAGTGGCCATGCAGGAGGGCAGGCACGCCGCCGACATCATCCGTCGCAAGAAGCAGCCCGGCACCGCGTTCAAGTACTGGGACAAAGGCAGCATGGCGGTGATCAGCCGGTTCAGCGCGGTGACGAAACTCAACGAGCACATCACCTTCCGCGGCCTGATCGCCTGGTTCATGTGGCTCGCGGTGCACCTGTTCTACCTGGTCGGCTTCCGCAACCGCTTCGCCGCGGTCGCCTCGTGGTTGGTCGCGTTCGTCGGCACCGGGCGCCCCGGCTTCGCCGAGGAGCAGACGACCCCGACGAGGGTACGAGCTCCGGAGCAGCGCGCGGCGTGATTTGCGCGGCGAGCGCGGATTCTTTGTGGCACATGCGCTTGCGGATGGACGAACGCGTCGGAACCGTTCGGTGAACGCTTGGTGTGACCGCCGTCTCGTTCACCGAACCGGCATCGTCGCGACACTTCGAGGTTGCTCCTACGCAGTGTCGAGCTGGCTTCATCACCGATATGACTATTTCGTCCGTGTTGACAGCCCCGGCTCGACCGACGGACTCCGGCGAGGAACGGTCGCGCTATTCGCTGGTGGTGTCCTCCGACGTCGAGCATCGCGTGGCCGCGCAGCGCCTGCGTTATGGCGTGTTCGCCAACGAGCCGGGCTTCCGGATCCCGGACACCGGCACCCGGCTCGACGCAGACCGGTTCGACGAGCACTGCGACCACCTGCTCGTCCGTGACGACGTCGGCGGCGAGTTCGTCGGCTGTTATCGGATGCTGCCGCCGGACAAGGTGGCGGCAGCGGGCGGGTACTACACGGCGACGGAATTCGATCTCGCCCAGCTGGATCCGGAGGGCATGCGGATCGTGGAGATGGGCCGCGCGTGTGTGGTGCCCGACCACCGCAACGGTTCGGTGCTGACGCTCATGTGGGCGGGCATCCTGCACTACATCCAGCTCACCGGCTACGACTGGGTGATGGGCTGTGTGTCGGTACCGATGCAGGACACCCCGGCCGAACCGCCTGGCGTGAACGTGCGCGGCGTGCGCGACACGCTGCTCGGCAGACACGCCTCCGCCTCGGAGCGACGGGTGCACCCGTATCGCCCTGTGATCGTCGACGGCAAGACCCTGGACGAACTGGAACCGCGGTCGCGCCCGAACCTGCCTCCGCTGGTGCGTGGCTACCTACGTCTCGGCGCCGAGATCTGCGGTGAACCCGCGCACGATCCCGATTTCGCGGTCGCCGACTTCGTCGCGCTACTCGGCCTGGACACCATCAACACGCGCTACCTCAACCGGTTACGCGACGCCGCCGCCACCTTCGACGGGGGACGGTGAGGACCGTGGTCTTCGACGCGCCGCCCGCGCAGGCCGCCGCGCACGCGTGGATGCCGTCGAGCCCCTGCGGGCCCGGCTGCCTCGAGCCGACCGATCAGGTCGGCATCGGCCGGGTAGCCGTGAGGCTGGCCGGAGTCGCCGGACTGCTGGTCAGCTTCCCGGTCGCGCACGTCCTGACTCCGCGCGGCAAGCGCGAACTGTTGCAGCGCGGATATGCACGGATGCTACTGGGCTGCCTCGGCATGCGATTGCGAATCGTCGATAACCGGGCGGCCGGGGACGACCACGGTGTCGTCGACGAGGGCGGTGCCGCGCTGCCGCGTGAACGTTTCGGTGTGCCCGGCCGCGGTGTCCTCGTCGTCACCGGACACATCGGTTGGACCGACATTGTCGCGCTGGCGTCGGTACAGCCGCTCGGGTTCGTGGCGCGCGCGGACATGGTGGACTGGCCGCTGCTCGGCGGGCTCGCGAAGCTCATGCGGGTGGTCCCGATCGAGCGCGAACGCCTACGGGCGCTTCCCAAAGTGGTGGCCGCGATCGGCGCGCGGCTGGCCGCCGGCGAACGGATCGGCGTGTTCCCCGAGGGCACCACGTGGTGTGGCCGCGCCTACGGAACCATGCGCCCCGCGTTGTTCCAGGCGGCGGTGGACACCGGCACTGCGGTGCAACCGGTGCGATTGCGGTATCTGGACCGGCACGGCGCGCAGTGCACGGTGCCCGGGTTCGTCGGCGTCGACACCTTCGCCTCGTCCGCACGTCGGGTGTTGCGTTCGCGGGGGATGATCGCCGAGGTGGTGCTCCAGCCGACGCAGCAGTCGGGCACGGATCGGCGCGACCTCGCCCGCCGCTGCGAGGCCGCCGTGCGCGGTACGGAGCGGTCGCGGCACGACGCGCTGGACGCCGGGGTATGGATCGAGGCGGCGAACACCCGAGTACAGGACCCGTCGGTTTCGGCGGATGCGCCGGAGGTGCGCAGGCCGCGTCTTCGCCCCACGCTGCGCGGTCGTCGGACCTCGGCCGTCGGTCGATAGACGGTCGGTCGATCCAGCGGATGTGGCTCGGCGGCCGGCGTGCTGCGCGGCGGTAGCGATTCGCCATCGAATCCGAGCTCTCCGGCAGCCGGTGGGCGCTCACCGCTTCGGACACGCGGACTGATCTCACCCGGGATCTGGACCGCGTGGCCTGCGGCAGACTCTGGACGCGGCTGCACCGTCCCTGGGTGCGGTGATAGCGGGTGGCCGTAGTAGATCCGGATCAAGCACTCATCGCGCACACGGTCGAAGAAGGCTCACCCTCGCACACCGCCTTGCGGCTGCTCGCGAGCTGGGCTGAGGAGACGCGGCCGGTCGGCGGACACCGCCGAGGCCACCGATGACGCCGGCGGATCACCGCCTTCGTTGGATTTTCGGCGATTACTACTTCTGCCGCCAATTGCATCGGATGCGAACTGGCGACAGTGTGTGCACATCGACCGGTTCGCGGGTGGCGAATCCAGTCTCTACCAGAAGGATTCGGCTGTCTCGGCACCGATGAGGATATACGGCTGAAGACCCCAAAGCGGTCTGTCTGACGCAACTGCGGTCAGGAGAGCGTGGTGGCGGTGCGACCGCCGGTGACGCGGAGGAGGTCGAGTTTTCCCGCGTCGTTGCTTCCAGCGGCTGCGGTGTAGGTGACCATGCGCAGGTCCGCGCCCGGGACGATGAGGACGTCGCAGTCGAGCAGGATGTCGCCGATCTCGGGATGCTGGATTGTTTTGCGGTCGGTGGTGTGCTGGGCCGCCGTGCTAATGGTCCAGTGCCGGGCGAAGGCTTCGGATACTTGTCGGAGGTCTCGCACGAGACGATCGAGTTGGGCGTCCGCGGGGTAGCGGGAGGCAGCGTCTTTGAGATCCGCGACGATCGACGCCGCGAAGGCGTCCGGTGCGCGCTCGGAGTGGAAGGGGCGTATCGCGGCATGCGCGGCGCCGTTTCCGAACAGGGCGCGGGCGAGATTGCGCTCGGTGGCCGGAAGCACGGCGGGGTCGCCGAGCAGGGCGCTCCACATGGCGTTCCACCACACGAGGGTCCAGTCGGCGGTGAACACCCCGATCGGGACATCGCCCAGGCGTGCGGCGAGCCGTTGGATGCTCGGGGGCACGTGCGTGGCGATAGTTCCGTCTTGTGGTGGCAGGAGCCCGGCGCTTCGGTAGAGCTGGTCTCGTTCGGCCCGGGAGAGCTGCAGGGCCCTGGCGAGGGCGCTGACGACTTGCGCCGAGGGGTTCTTCGCACGTTCCTGCTCCAAGCGCAGGACGTAGTCGACCGACAGCCCGGCCAGCTGAGCGAGCTCTTCGCGGCGCAGTCCCAGGGCACGGCGGCCGGGCATCACGGTGATGCCGGCGTCTGTCGGGGAGAGGCGGTCGCGCCAGGTACGCAGGAGTGCGCCGAAGCCGGAGTGGGAGGCAGCCATGACCTTATTGTCGCCGTCCGGCAGCGGACGAGCCTGGGTACTGCTGGTCCTAGTGATGGGCACGGCACTGGTTGACGGTGGCGAGGCCGACGAACGTGGGTGGTGCGCAGCCCAAGCCGCACCGCCCGACCAGCCCGAAGGAGTTCACCATGCCGTACACCATCGTCATGACCGGCGCGAGCCGCGGGATCGGCCGTATCGCCGCCGAGCGCATCGTGCACGAGTCGCCGGACGTGCATCTGCTCGTCGTAGCTCGCGGGGCCTCCGGTGCGGGGCTGCCCGCAGAGCTCGGGAAGGGTAGGTACGCCGTCTCGCACGTCGAGGCGGACCTCGGCTCGCTCGTGAGCGTCCGGTCGGCCGCCATGGAGATCCGGGACCGGCTCAGCCGCGGTGACCTGCCGCCGCTGCGCGGCTTCGTGGGCAACGCCGGCATGCAGTACACGAACGCGCGCACCGAGGGACCCGATGGGTTCGAGTCCACGTTCACCGTCAACGTGCTCGCCAATCACCTGTTCATCCGTCTGCTCGAGGACCGCTTCGCGGCTCCTGCCCGGATCGCGATCACGGTCAGCGACACCCATTTCGGCGACTTCAAGCACAACATGGGCATGGTGCCCGGACCGGCCTGGCGCTCGCCGGACGCTCTCGCCCACACCGGCGCCTTCCCTGAGCCCGACACCACGGCCGGCGGCCGCACCGCGTACTCCACGAGCAAGCTGGCCGCCATCTACCTCGTGCACGAGTACGCGCGCCGCCTGCCTGCCGGGATCGACATCGCCGCCTACAACCCGGGATTCGTCCCCGGTACCGACCTCGCCCGCAACGCCGACCCGGTCTCCCGATTCGCGATGCGGCGAATCCTTCCGGTGCTGACCTTCACACCATTCGCAACCAGCCGCAGCGCGGCGGGACGATACCTCGCCGATCTCGTACTCGGCACGACCAAGGCGCCGACCGGCTCCTACGTCGACCGCGGCCGGGTGGCCCGGTCATCCGAGGAGTCCTACGACCCGCACCGCGAACGCGAGCTCTGGGACGCCGTCGAACGGTTCACCGCGGCCACCGTCGACCGGCCGCGGACCTGAACCCGTCCGTCACTACGCAACCGGCCGGCCGATCAATGGGCCAGCCGGTTCAGCGCGCTCCAGGGGAGCAGCCGAAGCCTGAGCCAGTAAGCAGAATCCGATCAGAAGTCGTGGCGAGTGGGCCGGCCTCGAAAACGTAGACGATCGCGCCCATGCCGAACCGCTGCCCGCCTCGGCCGTCGAACCCGGGATCGGGTGCCGGTGCGCACGGTCGATCGATCCTGGCAGCCGCTCAGAACGCGCTTCCGGTGAACGGCAGGGGGAACAACCCATTCCACCCGTTGCCGCCTCGATACCAGTTGTCGTTGTCGTTGCGTCCGCGGTTCCAGTCGTCGTTGCGTCCGCGGTGCCAGTCGTCGTGCCCGTGCCGTCCGCGGTTCCAGTCGTCCCGTCCGCGGTTCCAGTCGTCGTGACCGTGCCGACCGTGGCCAGGGCGATCATGGACCAGGTCGATCTGATCGGCGGGCTCGAGCACCACCGCGTCGGCGAGCGCGGGCACCGCGATGGCGGTGATCGGCATCAGGGCAAGCGCGGAGGTGATGGCAACGCGTGCGACCGCTCGCCGGGTACGTCCGTGGTGGTGCGTGTCTGGGCTCATCGGGAACTTCCTCACTCGATAACGTCGTCCGGTCGGTGACCGGCCGGTAGTCCGGCCCGATATCTGTTCCACTCACGCGCCGGAGGGATTCAATACGTCCGCCAGCGTACCGTTAGATAACGGCTCATTCAATAGGTAACTAAAGTCGGCTGCCGTAGCCGCTCTGGTGGATGGGCATTTCCGCACGGCCTAGGGGGTCGAACGCCGCGGTTGCGAACTCATGAGCAGGGGGGAATAACCCGCTCCCCGCGACAGCTATCCTTTACTGGTCATGAAGTCGGCTTTTTCGGGTCCGGTCAACGGTGCGGCGCCCCAGACGGTCTACCTCGATCATGCGGCGACCACACCGATGCTGCCCGCCGCCATCGAGGCGATGACGGCTGTCTTGAGCATGGCGGGTAACGCGTCCTCGCTGCACGGATCGGGGCGCGCCGCTCGACGGTTGTTGGAGGAGGCGCGCGAGTCGATCGCCGCCGACCTCGGCGCCCGTCCCTCGGAGGTCGTGTTCACCTCCGGCGGCACCGAGAGCGACAACCTGGCGATCAAGGGCATCTTCTGGGCGCGCCGCGACGCCGAGCCACGCAGGAACCGGATCATCGTCGGCTCGGTCGAGCATCACGCGGTGCTCGACGCGGTGGAGTGGCTGCAGCAGCACGAGGGCGCCGAGGTGACCTGGCTGCCGGTGGACGCCGAGGGCGTGGTGGCGCCGGGTACGCTGCGCGCCGCGCTGGCCGAGGACCCGGATGACGTCGCGCTTGTCACCGTCATGTGGGCGAACAACGAGGTCGGCACCATCCAGCCGATCGGTGAACTCGCCGCTGTGGCACAGGAATTCGGCGTGCCGATGCATAGCGACGCGGTGCAGGCCGCGGCGCAGCTGCCGATCGATTTCGGCGCCAGTGGTCTTTCCGCGGCGAGCTTCGCCGGACACAAGGTCGGGGGTCCGCACGGTATCGGCGTGCTGCTGCTCGGCAGGCAGGTGCCGTGTGTGCCACTGCTGCACGGTGGCGGACACGAGCGCGACCTGCGGTCCGGTACGGCGGACACGGCGGCCGCCGTCGGACTCGCCACCGCGCTGCACCAGACCGCGACTGAATTGCCAGCGCGCACAGCCGAATTGACCGCGCTGCGAGACGCGCTGATCGAGGGCATCCGCGCGACGGTGCCGGATCCGGTGCTCAACGGACCGGTCGGCGACCGGCGCCTGCCCGGCAACGCGCACTTCACGTTCCCTGGCTGCGAAGGCGATTCGCTGCTGATGCTGCTGGACGCGGCCGGTATCGAGTGCTCGACCGGTTCTGCGTGCACCGCAGGGGTCGCCACGCCGAGCCATGTGCTCATCGCTATGGGTGTCGAACCGCGGCAGGCGCGCGGATCACTGCGATTCTCGTTGGGGCATACCTCGACCAGTGCCGACGTGGACGCGTTACTGGAAGTGCTGCCGCAGGTGGTGGAGCGGGCCAAGGCCGCGGGCCTGGCCGGTGCGAAGGGAGGTGTTTGATGCGGGTACTCGCCGCGATGAGCGGTGGTGTGGATTCGGCCGTGGCGGCGGCACGTGCCGTCGACGCCGGTCACGAGGTGGTCGGCGTGCATCTCGCGCTGTCCGCCACACCGGGCACGCTGCGCACCGGGTCGCGCGGCTGCTGCTCGAAGGAGGACGCCGGTGACGCCAGGCGTGCCGCCGACGTGCTCGGAATCCCCTTCTATGTCTGGGATTTCGCCGACCGCTTCAAGGAAGACGTGATCGACGATTTCGTCGCCGCCTACGCGGCGGGCGAGACGCCCAACCCGTGCCTACGCTGCAACGAGAAGATCAAGTTCTCCGCGCTGGCCGATCGCGCGGTCGCGCTCGGCTTCGACGCGGTGGTCACCGGTCACTACGCGCGGCTCGCGGACGGCGTGCTGCGCCGCGCCGTCGACGCGGACAAGGACCAGTCCTACGTGCTCGCGGTGCTGACCGCGCAGCAGCTTTCACGTGCGATGTTCCCGGTGGGGGACACCCCCAAGCCGCGCATTCGCGAAGAGGCCGCCGAGCGCGGGCTCGCCGTAGCGAACAAGCCGGACAGCCACGACATCTGCTTCATTCCCTCCGGCGACACCCGCGCCTTCCTCGGCGCGAAGATCGGCATCCGGCCCGGTGCGGTCGTCGACGCCGACGGCCAGGAGCTGGCGAGGCACGACGGCGTGCACGGGTTCACCATCGGCCAGCGCAAGGGCCTCGGGTTGCCGGGTCCCGCCGCCGACGGCAAGCCCAGGTATGTGACCGCCATCGATCCCGACTCCGGCACGGTCCGCGTCGGTTCGGCCGAGGACCTGCGGGTATGGGCGGTCGAGGCGGATCGCGCGATCTGGACGTCGGATACCGCGCCGGACGGGCCGATCGAATGCGTCGCGCAGGTCCGCGCACACGGCGGCACGGCGCCCGCGGTCGCCGAAGCGGTGGGCGACGGGCTGGTGGTGCGGCTGCGCGAGCCGCTGACCGGCGTCGCGCGCGGCCAGGCCGTGGTGCTCTACCGTCCGGATCCGCAAGGTGACGAGGTGATCGGCAGCGGAACCATCGCCGGCACCGCGCGTGCGGCCGTGACGAGCGATGCGGGGTCAGAAGCGGCGCGGTAGTGGGGCCGGGCTGCCGGTGCGGGGATGAGGAATGGAATCGCCGGTGCGCCCATCTGCTCGACGCTGGGGTCCGGCAACTGAGGATCGAACGGACGGGAGTGACGGTGTTCGAGACCGGTACGGATGACGTGGCACGCGACGGCGAGACGGACGTGGTGACCGAGCCCGCGCGCATTCGGGGCGGAATCGCGACCGGGGTCGGCTCCTGGCCCGGTGTCGATCCGCGCGAGGCCGCCGCGACGATCGTCGGCGAACTCGGCGATCTGCCACACCTGGTGGAGCTACCGAATCGCGGCGCAGGCGCGGACTTGATCGGCCGTGCCTCCGCACTCCTGGTCGACTTGCGATTCGACACCACGACCAGGGGCTACCGGCTCGCGGCCCGCCCGGGAGCGGTCTCCCGGCGGGCCCACGATCTGTTGCGCACGGACCTGGACGCGCTCGAAGAAGCGTGGGAGAGCGCCGGTCTGTCCGGCAGCGGCCGGGTGATCAAGGTGCAGGCGGCGGGTCCGCTGACCTTGGCCGCGCAGGTGGAGTTGCCTGGAGGGCATCGCGTGCTCACCGATTCCGGTGCGGTGCGCGACCTTTCGGAATCCTTGGTCGAAGGGCTGGTCCAGCATGTCGCCGAGGTGCGAAAACGGCTCGGTGCGGGCGTCGTACTGCAACTGGACGAACCGTCGCTGACCGCAGTGCTGGACGGCTCGCTGCGCGGTGTGAGCGTACTGAACACCGTGCGTGCCCTGCCCGAGCCCGAGGCGCTCGCCATCCTGGACTCGGTGATCACCGGCCAGCCGGCGCCGGTGCTGGTGCACAGCTGCGCCGAGCTGCCCGCGTTGGCTCTACTGCGTCGCAGCGCCGCCGCCGCGGTCGGCTTCGATCTGGCCACGATCGGTACCCGCGAGCTCGACGAGATCGGTGAAATCCTGGAAGCGGGAAAGCAACTGGTGCTCGGCGCCGTCCCGACCGGCGCACCGGCCACGTCGGTCACCTGGCGCGACGTCGCCGAGCCGGGCGTCCGGCTGGTCGACCGGCTCGGCTTCGGCCGCAGGACGTTGGCGGAACGGGTCGTGGTCAGTCCCGCCTGCGGTTTGGCGGGTGCCGGGCTGGAGTGGAGTCGCCGAGCCCTGCGTCTGGCCGATGAGGTCGCGCGGGCGTATGCCGAAGAACCGGAAGAGCTTTCGTTCTCTTGACCTCCGACGGCCGATTCGCGGCTGGGAGTAGTGCGCAAGGACGCGGTCTGGTGGGCGGCATTCTTGCGCGTGGACGGCCGAGTGACCGGCCGCCGGGTGGCAGGGATGATGCCGGGCCGATCGAACAACAAGCCGCGTCCGCGGACGTTGCCATTCGGCACCACGTTGCGAGGCATCCGGGCTCGGTTGCCGGATGGCAGCCGCCGTGCGCCATGGGGAAACCGACTGGCCGGAATCCATGCTGTCGAGTGCGGCGACGTGCGCGAACACGGCGGTGTGCTGTCGGTGGCCTCCGCTAATGTGCGATGCGTGAGTGACAGCGACAGCGCGGCGCCCCCGGCGACGGCAGAGCAGCGGGTGGCGTGGCAGCAGCTCGCGGACGAGGTGCGCGAGCACCAGTTCCGCTACTACGTGCGTGATGCGCCGATCATCTCCGATGGCGAGTTCGACGCGTTGTTGCGGCGGTTGCAGGCCATGGAGGAGGAGCATCCCGACCTGCTCACGCCGGATTCACCGACCCAGCTCGTCGGCGGCGGGTTCGCGACCGATTTCACCGCGGTCGACCACCTCGAGCGGATGCTGTCGCTGGACAATGTTTTCGATGTCGACGAGCTGCGCGCCTGGGCGAGCCGGGTGGAGGCGGAGACCGGGCCGGACCTGCACTATCTGTGCGAGGTGAAGATCGACGGTGTCGCGCTGAACCTCGTCTACCAGAACGGGCGCCTGGTCCGCGGCGCCACCCGCGGTGACGGGCGCACCGGCGAGGACGTCACGCTCAATGCCCGCACCATCGACGACATCCCCGGCGAGCTGGCGCCCAGCGACGAGTTTCCGATCCCGGACCTGCTCGAGGTCCGCGGCGAGGTCTACTTCCGGCTGGAGGACTTCGAGACCCTCAACGCCGCCATAGTGGCCGAGGGCAAGCCGCCATACGCCAATCCGCGCAACACCGCGGCCGGTTCACTGCGGCAGAAGGACCCGTCGGTTACCGCGCGGCGCAGGCTACGAATGATCTGTCACGGCTTCGGCCGCATCGAGGGCTACACCCCCTCCTCGCAATACGAGGCGTACCGTGCGCTCGCGGCATGGGGTCTGCCGGTGTCCGAGCACACCAGGCGGGTGCAGGGCATCGACGCGGTGATCGAGCGGATCGCCTACTGGGGCGAGCACCGGCACGACATCGAGCACGAGATCGACGGTCAGGTGATCAAGGTCGATGAGACAGCGCTGCAGCGGCGCCTCGGCTCCACCTCGCGCGCGCCGCGTTGGGCGATCGCCTACAAGTACCCGCCGGAGGAGGCGACAACCAAGCTGCTGAAGATCGAGGTGAACGTCGGCCGCACCGGCCGGGTCACCCCGTTCGCGGTGATGGAGCCGGTGTCCATCGCTGGATCCACGGTCGCGATGGCGACCCTGCACAACGCCGCCGAGGTGAAGCGCAAGGGCGTGCTGATCGGCGATACGGTCACCATCCGCAAGGCGGGCGACGTGATTCCCGAGGTGCTCGGCCCCGTGGTGGACGCGCGCCCCGACGACGCGCGCGAGTTCGTCATGCCGACGCATTGCCCCGAGTGCGGCACCGAACTGCGGCCGGAGAAGGAGGGCGACGCCGACATCCGCTGCCCGAACCAGCAGTTCTGTCCGGCGCAGTTGCGTGAGCGCGTGTTCCACGTGGCCGGTCGCGGCGCCTTCGACATCGAGTCGCTCGGTTACGAAGGCGCGATCGATCTGCTGAAGTCCGGCGCGATCGCCGACGAGGGCGACCTGTTCGATCTCGACGCGGCGGCGCTGCTGACCACCTCGCTGTATGCCAACAAGAACGGCAGCCTCTCCGCCAACGGAAAACGGCTGCTGGACAACCTGGAAGCCGCGAAGGACCGGCCGCTGTGGCGAGTGCTGGTCGGGCTGTCCATCCGGCACGTCGGTCCCACCGCTGCGCGTGCGCTCGCCGCCGAGTTCGGCAGTCTGGACCGCATCCAGGGGGCGTCGGTCGAGGAGCTGGCTGCCGCCGACGGCGTTGGCCCGACCATAGCGGCCGCCGTGGCGGAATGGTTCACCGTCGACTGGCACCGCGCGGTGGTGGCGAAGTGGCGGGCTGCCGGTGTGCGGATGGAGGACGAGCGTGACGAGTCCATCGAGCGCACCCTGGAGGGCCTGTCCATCGTGGTGACCGGCTCGCTGCAGGGATTCACCCGTGACGGTGCCAAGGAAGCGATCTTGGTGCGCGGTGGCAAGGCCGCGAGTTCGGTGTCGAAGAAGACCGCGTTCGTGGTGATCGGTGATTCGCCGGGATCCAAGGCCGCCAAGGCGGAGGAACTCGGGGTGCCGATCCTCGACGAGGAAGGCTTTCGGCTGTTGTTGGCAGGCGGACCCGACGCGGTGTCGCCGGCAACCGCCGCGGAGGACGCCGACGCCGAGGAGTGAGCGCACCCGGCCGAGCATGAGCGGCGCCGTAGTGCCGCGTGTCCGCTGCCGGCGAGCGGTGCTTCGGCCGGATTCGGGTCGGCGCTCGCGCGGGCACTGGTCGGGCGGGGCTGGCGGGTGATCGGGACCGCCCGCCGCCCCGACCGGTTGGAGCGGATCGCCATCGAGCTCGGGTCGGCGTTCCTCGCGGTTCCCGGCGATGTCACCAACCCGGCCCATCGCGCACTGCTGCGCGAAACGGCGACGAGTGCCGGGGAACTCGCGCTGGTCGTGAATAACGCGAGCAGGCTCGGTCCGAGCCCGCTTCCGCGTCTCGCCGAGTATCCGCTCGACGAACTGGAGCAGGTGCTGCGCACGAATGTCGTTGCACCGCTTGCGGTCCTGCAGTTCACGCTGCCGCTGCTACGGCCCGGCGGCGCCGTCGTGAACATCAGCTCCGACGCCGCCCTCGAGCCGTATCCCGAATGGGGCGGCTACGGGTCGTCGAAGGCCGCGCTCGATCAACTCACCGCGATCCTCGCTGCGGAGCATCCGGAATTGTCGATCTACGCGTTCGATCCCGGCGACATGCGCACCGAGATGCATCAGGCGGCATTCCCCGACGCCGACATCTCCGATCGGCCCGAGCCGGGGACGGTAGTGCCCGCGCTGTTGCGGCTGCTGGTGGAGAAACCCAAGAGCGGGCGGTATGCCGCGGCGGATTTCGCGGTCGGGCGCGCGTCATGACGGTGGTGCTGGATCGGCCGTCCTTCGTCCTGCCGCCGGAGCGCAACGCTACCGCCCCACCTGAGGCGCGCGGGTTGGCGCGCGACGAGGTCCGTCTGCTCGTCGCCGAAACGGCCTCGATCCATGCGAGGTTCCGGGAGCTGCCGCGGCATGTGAATCCGGGCGATCTTGTGGTGGTGAACAATTCGGCGACGATGTCGGCAGCGGTCGACGCCGTGCTGGACGGCGAGCCGGTGGTGCTGCATTTCTCCACCTGGCTGGACGACGGCCGTTGGGTGGTGGAGGTCCGCACCACCGACCGAACACCCTGTGCGGCGGATCGGCTGGCGGCCGGGACCGTGCTCGAGCTACCTGGCGCCGCGGCCACGCTGCGCGTGCCGTGGTTGCCCGGCGGGCGACGACTCTGGATCGCCGACATCACCACCGATGTCCGTGCTCTGCTGGACGCGCACGGCCACCCGATCACGTATTCCTACGTGCCGCAATGTTGGTCCGCGTCTTACTATGCGACGGTATTCGGCCGTATCCCGGGCAGCGCGGAAATGCCCAGTGCCGCACGCCCGTTCACCGAGCATCTGGTGCTGGACCTGATCGCCGCGGGCATCGCCGTCACGCCGATCACCCTGCACACCGGGGTGTCCTCGCCGGAGGCCGGGGAGCCGCCGAGTCCGGAACGGTTCGCCGTTTCCGCCTCGACGGCGCGACTGGTGAACGACACGAAAGCGGCCGGTGGTCGCGTGGTGGCGGTGGGTACGACGGTGACGCGGGCGCTGGAGACCGCCGCGGACCCGTCCGGTCTGGTGCGCGCGGCGCACGGCTGGACCGATCTCGTGCTCGGCGCCGACCGACCGGCGCGTGTGGTGGACGGTCTGATCACCGGCTGGCACGCGCCCGGCGCGTCACACCTGGATCTCCTGATCGCAGTGGCGGGTGCGGAGACGGTTGCCGCGGCCTATTCCGCCGCGCTGGACACCGGCTATCTGTGGCACGAGTTCGGCGACAGCGCCTTGCTGTTCGGCCCCGATCGACACGGCCTCAGTTGACCGTCACGCTCGCGCTCAACTGTCCTGGGATGTCGAACCGTCCACAGCGACCGTCGCTCAGGTCGAGTTTCTGGGTCACCAGTTTGCCGCGGGAGTTCTTGTACGTCGCCTCGGCGGTCACGTCCGCGGTCGGCGTGGAGCACACCTTCGATACCGGCGCCGACGGGTCGTAGCCGACCGTCCCTCCGCCCTGGCACGTGTTCGTGCTGTTGGCGAGAAACACCCGGGCGGTGCCGTCCGGACATGGCGCGTCGGCGACCGCCTCGGGTGCCACCGCCAACGACCCGAGCGCGAGCGCGGCGACAACGGAGCTTCGGACTACCAGACGACGAACCGGCAGTTTCATCGTTACCTATCCCATCGAGCAGCTACAGCGAATCCCGCCGCGAATCCTCACGGCGTCCCGGCATGCTAACCCGCTATCACCACACTTGTCTTGGTGGTCGGTGCGGGGGCTACTCGGGAAACAGCAGATCATCCACAGCGAGCGTGGTATCGGCGTAGTGCACGTCATGATCAGGTGCTGGTGTCGAGGGACGGTTCGCGCGTCGGCGAGTCGGTGTGAGTGGTCGAAGTGCGCGCTGGAGCGGACGTCCGATCGCACGGCGGGTTCGGGTACTACGGGCTGGTGTCGCCGGGCTGTGGTGGAGACGGAAGTATGGCGGGCATGCTGCGCAGTTTTCGTGTGACCAATCACAGATCGCTGGCCGAGGGGCAGGAGCTGCGGCTGACCAAGGGAAGCGGGCCGGTGGCCGTGCCGGTAACCGCGATCCACGGCGGCGCCGCGGCGGGCAAGACGAACCTGATCGATGCGCTCTCGCAGATGCGCGATGCGGTGTTGCACTCGGTTACCGGGTGGGATCCGTATGCCGGGCCGGTGCGGGCACCTCATCTCGGATTCCCCGATCGGCCTTCGGAATTCGTGGCGGCGTTCGTCGCCGAGGGGGTGCCGTACACCTACGGGTTCCGGCTGGACAATGCCGACGTGGCGGCTGAATGGCTGCACACGCATCCGCGCTCGCGCAAGCGAATCGTGTTCGAGCGCACCGGGGAGCAGATCAAGATCGGACCGATGTTCGAGGCCGCGCGGTACGGAATCGCCGCGCTGGTGCCGCTGGTCCGTCCGAACGCCTTGCTGCTCGGCCTCGCCGGGCAGATGTACTCCGACGCGCTCGTGCCCGCGTACCGCTGGTTCCAGTCGATGCTCGAAGTACAGCGCGGGCCCGCCGACCCGGACGCCATCGCACATCGGTTGGGCAGCCACGTCTCACGCTCACCGGAGAACGCGGCACGCCTGCTGATACTGCTGCGCACCGCTGAACTGGGCATCACCGACCTGCTCATCGCCGAGAACGACCCGATGTACGCCGACTACCTGCGCGATCTGGACGCCGACATCGCGGGAATCGGCAAGCAGATCGACCTGTGCGCCACCTCGCCCGGTTACGCCGACCAGCTCCTGCAGGACAACGGCCTGACCGCCGTGCTGCTGGAGCGGGAGCTGACCAACCTGAAAGCCGCCCGCGACGCCCTGTACGCGCGGATGGTCGCCCGGCGCGGCGTCGGCCTCGGCCTGGCGCACGACGGCATCGCCAACCCGTTCGACATCCACGACGAATCCTCCGCGACGCTGTCGCTACTGCGGCTGCTGCCGACCATGCTCGACGCGCTGGACGCGGGCCGCGTGCTCGCCGTGGACGACATCGGCGCGCGTCTGCCCGCGGAGGAGACCGATCGGCTGATCCAGCTGTTCCAGAACCCGGAAACCAATTCCCGTGGCGCCCAGCTGATCTTCACCACAGACAACCGTGCACTGATCGACCGGGGCAACGGGCGGTCGCAGCGCACCCGCACCGCGGTCTGGCAGATCCGCCGCACCGGCCAGGGGACCAGCGAGCTCGCGGCGGTGTAGCGCGCCTCTAGCATGGTGGACATGCTGGAGTTCGCCTCGCTGGTGATCTTGACCGCCGTGCTGGTCTGGCTGATCGTGTTCGCCATCCGTGGCCGCCATGGTTTCCGACTGGCGAACCCGGAGAGCGGGACACTGCACGTCACCGGCGTGAGCCCACGGCCCGACGCACCGGGCGAACAGTATGTGACGATCACCGGCGACCTCACCGGTCCTTCGGTTCCCGGCACTGTCGTCTACGGCCGTTTCGCCTGCGATACGAAATCCTGGCCGGAGATCGGCGATCTCCTTTCCGTGGTCTATCCGGCGGGCAAACCCGATCGCTGGCAGATCTCCCAAGCGGGTTGACGAGTTCGCTCGGGCGCAATTGTCATAGCAATGGACGGAGCGCTTCCGACTCGGTCGAATGGCCGTGCCGCCGTGGCTGAGCGTTCCGGTGAGCGGATCGACCGGGTTGTGTGATGTAGCCGGTGTTATGGCTGATGGCATCATGCCGGGTATGGATGTGATGGACACCGGTGTAGTCGTGCGGACGGCGCGACCGGACGAGTACGACGCGGTCGGCGAATTGACCGTGGAGGTCTATGTCGGTGCGGGCTATGTACAGGCGGGCAGTTGGTATGCGGGCGAGTTGGCCGACACCGCCCGCCGCGCGGCGTCGGCCGAGATCCTCGTCGCCACCCACGACGAGCGGGTCGTCGGCTCGCTCACCGTCGCACGTCCCGGCACTCCCTACGCGGAGATCGCGCAGCAAGGTGAGTTGGAGTTCCGCATGCTGGCCGTCGCGAAGTCGGCGCGCGGTCTCGGCGCGGGAACGGCGTTGGTGCGCACCGTGATCGACCTGGCCCGCGCGGGGGGCTTCACCGCCGTCGTCCTCACTACCGCGTCCGCCATGGTCGATGCCCGCCGGATCTACGACCGCTTCGGCTTCCTTCCCGTCCCGGCCCGGGACTGGCGCACCAGCCAGGGTGAACTCCTGAACGTCCTCCGGCTACCTCTCTGAGTTCTGCTGGGCGAGCATCCGGAGTGTGGCAGCGCGGTCAGTGGCGACGAGGCCGTACACAGCGCTCGGCTAGCCGAGGACGGTCGCGACGATTCCCGCGAGATAGCCGAGCCGGGCCACTTCGGAGGGCCGGAAGTCGGGGCCGCCCGGGCGGCCGAGCAGAAGCACCTTGCCGGTGTTGCCGAGCGGCGCGGCGGCGAGTTTGGTGTCCATATCGCGCCAGATCTCCGGGACCCAGTCTGCCTCGGGGTCGAGGACGGTGGGCTTCTCCAGCGGCATCCACGGCGTCGAAGCCGCCTGTGTGTGCGGCGCACTCGGGCTTCCGACCACTCGGTACCCGCCCTGCGGCCCGATGTCGACGATCGTGCTCCAGCCGACCCGCAGCACGCGGGGAACGCCGTCGACCAGCACCTGCATCCGGTCGTCGTGGGCGCTGGCCACCTGATCGATGAGCTCGAGTTCGCGGTGGGTGTCCAGCACGCCGGAGTAGGGGCGAATGGAGTCCACGTGCACGTCGCCGATGGATTCGGCGGCGGTGATGAGAGTGTCGGGCAGTGCGCCCGAGGGCACCTCGACGACCAGATCGTCGACGGCGTAGCCGGCTTCGCGTTCCACCACATCCAGCGAGAGGATGTCGGCGCCGACGGAGCCCAGTGCGAGCGCGAGCGCACCGAGGCTTCCCGGTCGATCCGGAAGTTGCACGCGGAGCAGGTACGACACGCGCGTTCCTTTCCTTCGGCGGCCGAGGTTCTGAACGGATACCCGGGTGAGGCAATATTTACACCCCTGTGGGCGGGTTATCGAGTCGAAGCATGGCCAGTGACGCACGCCACTCCGCAAATTCACGCGGAAACGGCGTGTTGGATTAGTTCCGGGGACCGTGTCGCGGTAGCGGGGCAGATGCGAGGAGTTCGCTCGAAATGGATCGAGCCGCACGACGGACGAAGCACGGGTGCGAGGGTGGAGACGTCGTAACAGGTGGCTAGGCTAGTGCACGTCGACGCCGTCCTCCGCAAGCGGAACCGGTGTGAACTGTTGAAACCGAAGCCGAAAGGGGTCCCGCGGTGCCCGCCATCTCCCGCGACGAGGTCGCACACCTCGCCCGGCTGTCCCGGCTCGCGCTGTCCGATATCGAACTGGATCAGTTCGCAGGCCAGCTGGATTCGATCCTGAGCCACGTGCGGACCATCTCCGAGGTCGCCGCCGCCGACGTTCCGGCCACCGCGTCGCCGGACCCCGCGACCAACGTGACCCGGCCCGACGAGGTCGTGCCGGGTCTGACCCCGGACCAGGCGCTGTCCGGCGCGCCCGCGGTCGACGAGCAGCGGTTCGTGGTTCCGCAGATCCTGGGAGAGGGCGAATGAGCGCAGCATCGCGTGGCGATTCGACGGGGGACGGTGGTCGGGCGACGGGTGGAACCGACCTGACCACGCTGTCGGCGGCCGAGCTGGCCGACAAGATCCACGGTGGCGAGCTGTCCTCGGTGGAGGTCACCCAGGCGCACCTGGACCGGATCGCCGAGGTCGACGGTGAGTATCACGCCTTCCTGCACGTCGCGGGAGAGCAAGCGCTGGCGACCGCGGCCGCGGTGGACTCCGCGATCGGTTCCGGCGCGAAGCCCGCCTCGCCGCTGGCCGGAGTTCCTTTGGCGCTCAAGGACGTATTCACCACCACCGACATGCCGACCACCTGTGCGTCGAAGATCCTCGAGGGCTGGGTGTCGCCGTACGACGCGACGGTCACCGCGCGGTTGCGCGGAGCGGGCATCCCGATCCTCGGCAAGACCAACATGGACGAGTTCGCCATGGGCTCCTCCACCGAGAACTCGGCCTACGGCCCGACCCGCAACCCCTGGGACACCACCAGGATCCCGGGCGGCTCGGGTGGCGGTTCCGCGGCTGCGCTGGCCTCGCATCAGGCGCCGCTGGCCATCGGCACCGACACCGGCGGTTCGATTCGCCAGCCCGCCGCCGTCACCGCGACCGTCGGCACCAAGCCGACCTACGGGACGGTGTCCCGCTTCGGTTTGGTCGCCTGTGCGTCGTCGCTGGACCAGGGCGGTCCGTGCGGTCGTACCGTGCTGGACACCGCACTGCTGCACGAGGTGATCGCGGGATACGACCCGCGCGACTCCACCTCACGCGATGTGCCGGTGCCGCCGGTGGTAGCCGCCGCGCGCGCGGCTGCGCAGGGCGATCTGCGCGGCGTGCGAATCGGTGTGGTGAAGGAGTTGTACTCCGACAGCTACCAGACGGGCGTGCTCGCCTCCTTCGACGCCGCGGTCGCGGTGCTGAAGGAACTCGGCGCCGAGGTGATCGAAGTGTCATGTCCGCACTTCGAATACGCGCTGTCGTCCTACTACCTGGTGATGCCGTCGGAGGTGTCGTCGAATCTCGCGCGGTTCGACGCGATGCGCTACGGCCTGCGCGTCGCCGATGACGGGCAGCACAGCGCCGAGCAGGTCATGGCGGCCACGCGAGCGGCAGGGTTCGGCCCGGAAGTGAAGCGGCGCATCATGATCGGCACCTACGCGCTCTCGGCGGGCTACTACGACGCCTACTACGGCCAGGCGCTCAAGGTGCGCACGCTCATCGCACGTGACTTCGACAACGCCTACGAGCAGGTCGACGTGCTCGTCTCGCCGACAAGCCCGTTCACCCCGTGGAAGCTGGGCGAGAAGGTCGACGACCCGCTCGCCATGTACCTCTCCGACCTGTGCACCCTCCCCACCAACTTGGCCGGTCACCCGGCCATGTCGGTCCCGTCCGGCCTGAGCGAGGACGATGGCATGCCGGTCGGCCTCCAGATCATGGCCCCCGCCCTCGCCGACGACCGCCTCTACCGAGTAGGTGCCGCTTACGAGGCCGCCCGCGGCCCCATCGCCTGACCGCACCGGCGCTTCGCACACGCGCTCCTCGCGCCAGCCATCGCGTGTGCGAAGTACCGGCCGGACTTCGCCCGTTCGGCTGATAGAGGCGCGGCAGGGCCCTTTCGGGTGCGGCTGAACTGAGCGGAAGGCTTTTCCAGCCGGCGTGCGGAAAAGCGCCGGGGTCCGCGGACCTCAATGCCCGCCTGCCATGATTCGTCGCACCACGTCGAGGCTGCGGTCGGCGAGTGTGGGGCCGGATGCTCGGCCAGAGTGCGGGTTTCGTGGAATTGGGTGCGGGGTTCCTATGCGGGCCAGGTGAATTCGGGATCGGTTGTGTAGTCCTGGCGGCGCTGGTCGAGCGCGATCGCCACCATGTCATGTGCGCCTGGGCCGATGATCTTGCGGAGTGGGGGGTTCGGCATGTTCACCAGGGCGATCAGGCCTGCGGCTCCGACTTCCGGGGGCGCTTCGGTCCATTCCGGCTCGGTGTCGGTCGATGTGGCTGCGGTGGGGTCCGTATCGGTGGGAGTGGGCGTCGGGTCGGGCGAATCCGCGGTCGGGTAGTTCGGCATGCCGAGGATTGTGGTGCGCACCTGCTCGTAGGCCGGGATGTCGGTGGCGAACCGCATGCTCGACTTGGCCCAGTCGGTGTCGAAGCCGCCCATCTGGGCGAGGGTGACGGAGACACCGAAGGGACGTAGCTCGTCGGCGAGGGAGGCGCTGAAACCTTCCAGTGCCCATTTACTCGCGTTGTACATGCTGAACAGGGGGAGGCTGCCGACGGCGCCGACCGTCGAGATCTGCACGATGTGCCCGGAACCCTGTGCGCGCAGGTACGGTACAGCTGCTTGGGAAACCCAGAGGGCACCATAGAAATTGGTGTCCATCTGGTCCCGGATCTGGTCTTCGGTGAGTTCCTCGACGGCACCGACCAGTCCGTAGCCCGCGTTGTTCACGATCACCTCGATCGTGCCCATCAGCGCGAAAGCCTTGTCCACGGTGGCGATCACGCTCTCGCGTTCGCGAATATCCAACGGCAGCACGGTCAGTCGGTCGTGGGCGAGCTCCGTCATGGCTTTCGGATCCCTGGCGGTCGCAACGACGCGGTCGCCCTCGGCGAGCGCGGCCGATGTGAACGCGCGGCCGAGTCCGCGGTTGGCGCCGGTGATGAACCAGGTTCTGGTCACAAAAGGTCCTTTCGTCGCGAGACGCTCCGTCTCGTTGACGAGAATGTCAAATCAATGCCGCTGTGTCAAGACGATACGTCTCGTCTCGTGGTCTGGTATGGTCGCGGCATGGCCGACACTCCTGCCGCAACGCGGCGCAGCGAACGGGCCCGCGCGGCGATCCTCGCCGCCGCCACCGAGCTGATCCGCGAGCTCTCCTACGCGAAACTGAGCATCGAGGCGATCGCCGGCCGCGCCGGTGTCGGCAAGCAGACGATCTACCGCTGGTGGCCGTCCAAGGGGGCGGTTGTGTTCGATGCGATGCTCGAATCCGATTCCGGCCCGGCGGGTCCCGTGCTGCCGAATACCGGCGACGTCGCCGCCGACCTGCGCGAATTGCTACGCGGATCGGCCGCTGCCTTGATCGACCCCGGCTTCGAATCCTTCCTCCGTGCCATGTACATCGAGATCCAGCAGGATCCCGAGTTGGCCGCCGCCTATCGCGAACGCTTGCTGATTCCGCAGCGTGTGGCTGTCGCAGACCGCCTCGCCGCCGCCGTCTGCTCGGGCGAACTTCGCGCCGATGTGGATCTCGAACTCGCCATCGACCTGCTGCTCGGCCCGATCCAGATGCGGTGGTCGCTCGGTCTCGGCGGACTCACCGAGGCGTACGCCGACGCGGTTCTCGATGCCGCGCTGGCGTACTTGCGGGCGTGCTGATCAGGAGGCCCGTAGTGACTCGGCTTGCTTCCGGATTCCGTCGGTCATGCCTGCGAAGCCGCGGCGGAGGTTCTTGCCGAGGAGTGCGACGACCACGGGGTGCAGCCAGCCCGCGAGCTCGAAGTGCGACTCGTAGCGGGTGCGGTTGTCGGCGAGCGGCGTGACAGTGTGTGAGCGCAGGCTGTGCAGCGCGCCCGCCGGGACCGGCTTCATCGAGTAGCCGAGCTCGCGGCCGGGTGTGTGTGAACGGATCCATTCGCGCTGCTTGCGCCGGGAGCCCCCGATGTGGACGAGCATGTCGATCGGCTCGCCCGGCACCAGAGAACTGCGGCACTCCGAGACGAAGGGATTCCACTCGCCGTAGCGCGGGAAGTCGGTGATCACCTGCCATACGAGTTCGGCGGGGGCATCGATGTCGACGGCAAGGTCGATGACAAAGGCCATGGAGAATTAGAACATGTTCTATGGAGGGCTGCTCAATGGATGTGAGATGAGCTGCTCAGCACGTCCCCATGGCGGTGCCCTGGTCGGTGCCGTACCGGTGGCCGTGGCCAGGGGGAGCGTTCAGTGCGGCGAGCAGATCCGCGGTGGTCTGCACGAAGGCGACCACCGGAAGCCACTGGGGGACAGGTGCATCCACCCGAGCGCCGCTCAGGTCTGGCGCGCGCCACAGCTGGGCGGGTGACCAGTGGATCACCGGGTCGGAGCTGTTGGCCAGTACAGTCGCGCCGCCGCGGTGCGCGCTGTTCGCCGGAGGTCCGGCCCACAGGGCAGCGCACGTTCGGCGGTCCTGCTCGGCGTCGTCTGCGAAGACCGCATTACCGCCCAGTGCGCCGAGGCTCTGGCCGTAGAGGTACAGCTTCGGCTTGTTCGTCAACCCGCGCAGGTGTTTCTCCACGGCGGTGAACAGGGTGCGCGCGGCGGTCACCGCGTCGTCGCGGCCGAACACGAACGCCGCCCAGCTCGGCAGGTAGGAATACTGCAGCCCGACCAGCGCGACGTCACCGTCGAAGCGCTGATCGAAACCAGCGACGGCGTTCGCGTCGATCCACCCCGACCCGGTCGGCACCGCGACGACCAGATTCGAGCGATCGAATCCGCCGGAGCGCTCCAACTCCCGGATCGCCAACGCGACCCGGCTGTCCAGGTCCGGCGCCGACGCCACCCCGACGTACACTCGCACCGCACGCGCGGGCGCACCGCTGACGAACTTGCGCCCCTCGGCGCCCAGCGACGACCAGCTCACCGCCGATCCGGCGCTCCCCGAGCCGGCATGGGAAACCGGCTGCACCAGAGCGGGATCCAGTGCGGCGTTCGCGCTCGCGTACGCGGCCTCGCGCCAGCCGACCACCGCGGGAACGCCGCCGAGAGACAGCAGCGCCGCCGCCACAAGGGCCGATGACACCCCGCGCGCCCAGCCCAGTTTGCCGAGCGCCCAGGCGATCGAGCGAGTGATACCGGTGAACAGCCCGATGATCAATGCCGCACCGAGCGCGCAACGCACCCAATAGTCCGCTCCGATCTGCGGCTTCCCCATCGCCGCGCGCAGACGGTTCTGCCAGTGCCCTGCGTTTGCCGCCGCGCCCACCACCAACACCGACGTGGCAATCATCAGGGGAAGCCGGGCCCACCAGTGCCGCTGATCGATATCGCAACCCAGGCGGCGCAACATGAATCCGACGATTCCCGCGATGCCGAAGGTGGCGGCGGCGACCAGTCCGGTCACTACGGCTTGGGCACTCGGCGTCCGGGGAAGCAGACCAGGGGTCAACGACGCCGATATCCCGATCCCGAGTCCGAGCGTCGTGCCGATGCGTGGCGGCCGGACCGGCCGCACGGCATATCGCAGTGCGACCGTAGCTCGACGACGAAGAGCTCCGTGCGACGTGAACTTCGCAGTCACAACGCTTCCCACGAATCGGCGGGTCCGGACGTCGGCGCGCCGGTCATCGCTGAATCCCCAGCGCCTCCACGCTATTCGACAACACACCCGTGGAATCCCGCCGCCGGTTCCGCACAACGAGCACGGCGCCGAGCCCCACTACGCCGGTGCCGAGCACCCCGAGCAACTTCCGGCTCACCGCAGGTTTCGAATTCTCCGCACCGAGCAGGGATTCGACCACCGGTGCGCCGTAGGCCTGACGGCGCGAGTTCAGATCGACGGCGGTGTTCGCGATGGTCGCCATGGCATCGCAGCGTGCGCGCGAGAACGATTCGACGCGGGTGGCGCAGGCCTCGTGCATGTGCCGGTCCAGCGTCGCGTCGAGTGCCTGACGCGCCCACGGCCCGAGCGGCTGGCCGCGCCGGTCGGCGTAGCGCAGCAGGTCGTAGCCGAGGTCGTGGGCTTTGCACGCGGTGTCGAACTCGGGGGGCAAGGTCACCGGCGAGGAACAGTCACCCCGCGGATTGACCACAAGTCCGTCCAGGGTGCTCGGTCGGTAACCGAACGCGGCGGCGAAGTCCGGCGGAATAGCGGTGAGCGAGCCGGGTCCGCCCGCGGTCAGATCGGCGACGGCGGTGACGGCCTGCGCACTTTCGACCGCCGCGGACGCCGCCGCGGCATGCGGCGCGGGCGCGAGGAACACGGTGGCCGCCATGGTGGTCAGCGCTGTCGCGGCCAATGCCGCGTAGCGACGCGTGTGCGCGGCGGAAGAGGTTGTGGCGGAACGGTTTCGGGCGCCTGCGGCCGATGCGGACCGGGTCTTGGGTCCTGCGCTGGTCGGTGTGCTCATGGCGTCGACGTTAGGCAACCGGTTCGCGCGGTCGCCTCACGCCCGGGCAGGTTTCGCGCGCCATGCTGCCGGGGGAGCCGCCGCGCCGTCTCGTACCGGGGTACGGGGTGCGAAATCACCCCGGGGTATGAGGGCACGCTGAGCTGGATGTTTCTAGTGTCGTGGGCATGCAGCAGAAGAGTCGTGCCTGGCTGGGGCGGCCGGACGCGCGGACATGGTTCGACCTGTGCACGGTCCTGGTCGCCCTGATCTGCTACGCGGTGGCCTGGCCGACGTTGCACCTGACCCATGCGGTGCCCGCCGCGGCGCAGCCGTTCATCGCGGCGCTGGCCGCCTTCCCGGTGCTGCTCGTACGGATCAACCCGGCGCTGGGCTGGGCCATCTCGGCGGGCTCTGCGCTGGTGATCGCGCTGGCGATCCCGCATCAGCCGAACAACGAGCTGCCATTCGAGGTCGTGCACGTGCTGGGCCTGCTCGTGCTGCTGTTCGCGGTGGCGCTGCGCGCGCAAGGGCAGATCGTCGCGGTCGCCTGGGCTGCGACGGCGTTGCTGTTCGCGACCACCATGCCCGGTGAAGGCGATGCGTTCGCGAATGCCGCCTGGGGTTGGCCGATCGCCTTGGCGGCGCTGGTGCTGTTCGGACTGCTCATCCGATGGCTGGCGCTGTCGCAGCGGCAGTTGGTTCGCCAGGAGGAGGAGAACGAACTCGAGCGCGCCCGCCGCGCGATCCTCGAGGAGAAGGCCCGTATCGCCCGCGACCTGCACGACGTGGTGGCCCACCACATGTCCCTCGTGGTGGTGCAGGCACAGACCGCGCCCTACCGGGTGGAGGGCGTGACGCCGGCCGCGCGCGCCGAGTTCGAGTCGATCGGCGCCACAGCGCGCGAGGCGCTCAACGAGATCCGTGGCATGCTCGGCGTCCTGCGTAGCGACGGGCAGCTGCCCGAACACGCGCCGCAACCGAAGGCAGCCGATGTGATCGGACTGTTCGAGGGCGCTCAGCGCGCGGGCGTACGCATCGCATGGACGGTGGACGGCCCGCTGGACACCATCCCTGAGACCATCGGCCTCGCCCTCTACCGGATCGCTCAGGAGTCGTTGTCCAACGCCTCCCGCCACGCCCCCGACGCACCGGTCCAGGTGTGTATCGCGCGCGGCGCGGAACTGCTGCTCACCGTCACCAACGGCCCAGGAGTGACGGTCGCCCGCACAATCGGCAACGGTGGCCACGGCATCGCGGGCATGCAGGCACGGGCCTTGGCCGTCGGTGGCGACATCTCGGCCGGCCCCCGTGCCGACGGCGGCTTCGAAGTGCGCGCTAGCCTCCCGCTCGCCGCCCCGGGTAACACCGGCGTCGAGATCATCGCAGCATCCGACGCCGCGACGGACCGGTGAGGGTCGAGGCCCGACGGCAACCGGAGAGCGTTCGGCCGCTGTGTCAGGAACTGTGGACGTTCAGCACCGCTTTTGCCTCCCACCGCAACAACATCGGCCCCCCGTTGCCGACCAAGCATTGTTCGTTCGCGGCCCGGCTCGCCTCCGAGCGGTCGCCGCGTCCGCGATGAAGTCGCCAGCGGCGGTCGCTCGAACGCGAACCATAAGGGGGCCGCGAACACGCTGCGGCGCAGCCGCGGCCAAAATCACAACATGGCAATTACGGTGTTGATCGCCGACGACCAGGCGATGGTTCGACAGGGGTTCGGAGCGCTGCTCGCGGCTCAGCCGGACATCAGCGTGGTGGGCGACGCGGCGGATGGGAAGGGCGCGGTGACCGAGGCCAAGCGGCTGCGCCCGGACGTGGTGCTGATGGATGTGCGGATGCCGGAGATGAACGGGCTCGACGCGGCCCGTGCCATCCTGTCCGCCGGTTTCGACCCTCCGGTGCGGGTGCTGATGCTCACCACCTTCGACATCGACGACTACGTCTATGAGGCGCTCAGCCTCGGCGCCAGCGGGTTCCTGCTGAAGGATGCGCCCGCCGAGGAGCTGGTGCGCGCGGTGCGCGTCGTCGCCGATGGTCAGGCGTTGCTCGCGCCGACCGTCACCCGCAGGCTCATCGCCGACGTCACCCGCCGTCGTAGCGCGGCCCGCGCGAAGCCGACGCCTGCGCTCACCTCGCTGACCCCGCGCGAGCGGGAGGTGCTCGAGCTGATCGCCAAGGGCATGTCGAACACCGAGATCGCCGAAAGTCTCTTCGTGGCCGAGCAGACCGTGAAAACCCATGTGTCCAAGGTGTTCTCGAAGCTGAACCTGCGCGACCGCGCGCAGGCGGTGGTGCTGGCCTACGAATCCGGCCTGGTCGTTCCGGGCTGAGCTGGACTCACTGGGGCGTGCACGACCCGCCGTGCAGGTTGGTGACATGACGGCCGATCAGCTGCGCCAACCGGCTCAGGATCGTGGTGGCGTCCTCGAAACTTCCCGAATCGGCCTGCGCCGCGATGGCGACGGCGATCATCCCGGAGTGGACCGGCACCAGTCCGAACTGGCGGGCGGTGTAGATGCCGGTCTCATCGTCCGGCCCCCAGCCGCCTTTGAATGCTGTGCCCTGCAGCACGCCGAGCCCCCACGCCTGCTCGGGCGTGATCGATGACATCAGCTCGGTCACCTTGGACGTCTCGGGCAGGCACGGCAGCCGTGACGCGAACCGGACCTGGTTCGCCAGCGACCACTCGGTGCCGCCGAAGGACTGGTAGTCCAGCGTGGTCCGCGGTCCCGCGACGCCGGTGGTGGCGTCGCCCGCCTCGTCCAGTACGTCTTGCACCGCCTTGGCGGCCTCCAGACCGTCTCCGAGAGACTCCCACAGCATCTCCGCGGCGTAGTTGTCCGACACTGTGATGGCGGCCTGGGCCTCTTCGACGATGCCTTCCTGCGGATCGTGCCGCAGTGCCGCGATCGCGAGCGGGACCTTGATGGTCGACCACGCGATGCCGCTGACCCAGTCGCCGAAGACGGTCATCCGGCCGCCGCCGACGGGCATGATCGCCATGCCGACCTGTCCGGCCAGTTGCGGCTGCAGCTGGGTGAAGTCGGCGGCAAGCGAGTCGGGAATGGACACCGACAAGCCCGGCCGCCACGCTCCTGCGGTGTTGACGACCACGGTCGGCGCCTCGGCGGCGGACTTGTCTCTGGGAAACAAGGAGCATGAGGCGAGGGTGATCAAGACCACCAGTGCGGCCGTGCCCAGCACCGAGCGCCATGCGAAACCGGTTCCCGTCGACCTCACCACCGAGTCCTCCCCACCACCAGTGACGCATGCTCGCTGTTCGTCGGCGGTGCATAGCTCATCGTGCCCGTCCGGTCGGTGACCGGACGAGAGACATCATTGCCGCACAACGGGGACGGTGTCGCGACGAGGATGTCTCGTACATAGTTTTGCGGATCTTCCCAGAGAATTCGAAACCCCGTGGCCACGGCGTCACCCGGTAGGCTCGAGGATCTGTAGGGAGCGCCCGGACGCCCGCGTCCGGCCGTCGCGGTCATCTGAAGGGGGCGTGTTGCTCGACAGCGGTGCGGTGTTCGCCGGGTTCACCATCGAGAAGCTGCTCGGACGGGGTGGCATGGGATCGGTGTACCTGGCCCGCCACCCCAGGCTGCCCCGGCAGACGGCACTCAAGCTGCTCAACCGGGAGTTGTTCACCGACACCGAGGTCAGGGCGCGGTTCGAGCGAGAGGCGGATCTGGCCGCGCAGTTGGACCATCCGAATATCGTCGCGGTCTACGACCGCGGCACCGAGGACGAGCAGCTGTGGATCTCCATGCAGTACATCGACGGCGTCGATGCCGCGACGGTGAACCCGCAGAGCCTGCCGGCGGAGCGGTCCGTGCAGATCGTCGAGGGTGTCGCGGCGGCACTGGATTACGCGCACGGGATGGGCGTTTTGCACCGGGACGTGAAGCCCGCGAACATCATGCTGGCCCGCGCGGTGGGCGGGCACGGCGAACGCGTCTTCCTGACCGACTTCGGAATCGCCCGGCTGCGTGAGGATTCCACGCATCTGACCCAGACCGGCATGTTCACCGCGACCCTCGCCTATGCCTCACCGGAGCAGATGACCGGCGCGCACCTGGATCACCGCTCCGACCAGTATTCGCTGGCGTGCGCGCTGTATTGGTTGCTGACCGGCGTCGCCCCGTTCGATTCCCCCGCACCGGCCGAGATCATCCGCGGCCATCTCCAGCTGCCGCCGCCCTCGGTCGTGGCCAGACGCCCGGGTCTTTCACCCGCACTCGACGCGGTGATCTCGAAGGCGATGGCGAAGCGTCCAGATGAGCGGTACGCGTCCTGCGTCGAATTCGCCACAGCCGCAGGGCAGGCGCTGACCGCGCCCGCTCTGCCCGTGTCGCCGTACCCATCGCCGCCCGCCCCGACCGTGATCGCGCAGCCGGTGCAGGCGAATCCGGTGTACCCCGGGACGGTGTCGAGTCCGCCGTCCTACGTCGCCGCGGCGTCCGGCCCCGCCTACACCGCGCCGCCGCAGTACACACCGAATCCCACGGGCGGACAACAGTTCCCGGCATCCGAGGGATATCCCGCATCGACACCGAACTACCATGCGGCACAGCCTCTTCCATCGAGTGCCCCGCCGCCGAGCGGCTATCCGCCGCACCAGCCACCCGGCTATCGGCCCGAACGGCGCTCGAACACCGGCCTGATTGTGGTCATCGTGCTGACCGTCGTGGTCCTGCTCGCGGCAGCCGGGATCGCCATCGCCAAGATCGGATTGTCGAATCCCTCGTCCCCCCTCGACATCGCCACCAAGGCGCCGCAGGGACCTGCCGATCCCGGCACGCTCGCGAAGGCGTTCCCGAAGCTGTTGCCGCAGGGCGTCGACGTCAGACACAACATCGGCTCCGGCCCGGGTTACCGCGGCAAGACATGCTTCCTCGACACCGCCGACAACGGCGGCAAGGTGTCCAGCGACTCCGACGTGCCCGACTTCCTGAAATGGGCGACGGCGTGGAACTGCTGGGGCACTCCGATCAACGAGCCCGACTACGTCGTCATCGCGTTCGAGTCGCCGCAGGACGCGCAGGCAGCGGTGCATGATCTGCCGTCGAATACCGCGGGAACGGAACAGAACAACGGAAGGTCGTACTCGACCTACCGGTGGCAGCGGACATCCAGCGGGCTCCCGGACGGCTACCTCGTCATCGATTTCCACGACGACCCGGGCCGGTCGAGTTACCTGCTGTATGCCAAGGTCACGCTCACCGACAGCATGCCCAGCTCCGGATTCGGTCTGACCACCCCGAAATTCAAGGCGTGGTTCACCGGCCTGCCGCTGTAGGAGACGGGCGCTATGGTGTGCGTGGCGCCGCTCATGCCGACAGTCGCGGCGACGCGATCATCACGGTCGCCCACACGCGGCGCGGCGCGCGCTCCAGCGTGGTCGCACCCAGCGCACCGGGGGCGCGGAACCAGCGGGTGATGCCTGCCGTGGTCCGGACGATCGGACCTCTCGTCGCGCGCTACCGCGCCATGGCCTCCAACGCGCGGTGGCGGCGACGATACTGTGCGTCGAGCACCGCCCGCAGCACCGGCTGCTCGTCGGCCAGTTCGAGATACGCCTCGACCGCATCCTGGCCTTGGGCCAGCGCCTGGTCCAGTTTGGCGTCGAGATGGATGTTCCACCGGTAGCGCAGCGCGAGCAGCAGCCCCTCTTCGCCACCGAACAGTCGCTCCAGATCCGGTATCCCGGCGAACAGGTCGGGACCGGTCGGGTCGACCGCCGCTCGGCGCAGGACGGTGTGCATGATGTCGGTGCGAGCGTGCTGATCTTCCCAGGTCATGGCCATCGCCTTCCTTCGGTGGACTACAGCTCAACAGCTGACGCTACGGACGTGATGGCCGGGTTTCGTCGTGCCGGGGACCCGAATACTTCTCCGACCCCGGTAGGAGGAGCGGCCCGCTCGCGGAACGATGTACCGGGCCGGACGGGGCAGCTAGCCTTACAGAATGGGTGTGACCGGCGTCTCCGATCCGGCTGTCGGTACGCGGCCGGGGCGCGTGCGGGCCGCACTGCTGCACACCAGGCAGCGGTGTGCCGAATTCGGACGCGATCCGGTGGCCGCGTTCCGGCGCACCGTCGAGCAGTTGCCGTTCGACTACCCGCCGTCGATCATCATCAGCATCGACATCGCCGTGCTCGTCGTCGCGGTCGCGGCGGCGGTGCAGCGACACGATTACTTCCCGACGGTGCTCCCGATCGTCGCGTTACTGCTGACCTGCGCCTTCGGTCCGTTGTACGCGTTCCTCGGCGTGCTGCCGCGGCCGCTGTTGCTCGGACTGCTGGCGATGTCGGCCGCAGCCCTGTTCCTAGCCCAGCCGGTCGCCGGCGACTTCGCGCCGTTCGTGCTGGTCGCGGCCGCGGGTGAGGTCGCGGCGATAGCGCCGAAACGGGTCAGCGTCCCGGTCACGCTCGCGATGATGCTGCAACTGGTGGCGTTCGACGTGATCGGTCACATGCCCGAGGGGCTGCCGACGTATCTGGTCGGTGTGGCGTTCGGCTGGATGGCCGGGCTGATGCTGCAATATCAGCGCCGCTTCCTCTATCAGGAGCGCGGCTATCAGGATATCCGCGCCGCGCAGGCCGCCGACGAGGAGCGCCGCCGGATCGCTCGCGAGGTGCACGATGTGATCGCGCACTCGCTGAGCGTCACCCTCTTGCATCTCACCGCGGCGCGACATGCGCTGCAGACCGACCGCGACGTCGACGAGGCGGTGGAGGCGCTGACCGATGCCGAGCGGCTCGGCAGGCAGGCGATGGCAGATATCCGCCGCACCGTCGGGCTGCTCGACGCGCGGCCGGGGAAAATGGTCCCCGAGCCGGGCGTGGAGGACATCGAGGATCTGGTCGGCGATTTCGTGCGGGCCGGGCTGGATGTGCGCTACGAGTGCGACGGCGACCTCGGCGTCGTGTCGCCTGCGGTCGGACTCGCGCTGTACCGGATCGGGCAGGAGTCGTTGGCGAACGTCGTCAAACACGGTCACGGCGCGTCCGCGGCGGTGCGGCTCGCGGTGGACGCCGCCGAGGTGACGCTGACAGTGGAGAACACGCTGCCGGCCGGGCTGCCCGCGCAGCGCGGCGCGGGCATGGGAGTGACCGGTATGCGGCAGCGCGCCGAACTGCTCGGCGGCCGCATGACGGTCGGCCCGTTCGACGAGGGCTGGGCGGTGCGCGCCGGTATTCCACTGGCGCCCGGCCGGAGCGGATCATCCTGCCCGTTGCTGCCCAGCATCGTGCACGGCGGCTCGACGACAGCACGGGAGGGTTCGTGACCGTGACATCGCCCGCGACCGGTGTGGACGCCGTCGCCGTGCTCGTAGTGGACGACCAGGAGCTCGTGCGCGGCGGACTGCGCCGCATCCTGCGCCGCCGCGACGGATTCGTGGTGACCGAATGCGCCGATGGTGACGAGGTGCCCGCCGCCGTCGCAGAGTCTCGTCCCGATGTGGTGCTGATGGATCTCCGCATGAAACGGGTCGGCGGCATCGACGCCACCCAGGCGCTGCGGACACACGACTCCGCTCCGCCGGTGCTGGTGCTCACCACCTTCGACGACGACCAGCTGCTGTCCGGTGCACTGCGGGCGGGCGCGGCGGGATTCATCCTCAAGGACTCACCCGCCGAGGACCTCATCCGCGCGGTGCGGATGGTCGCGGGCGGCGGCGCCTGGCTGGATCCGTCGGTCACCGGTCGCGTGCTGTCGGCTTACCGAACGGTGCGGCCGGCGCCTACCAGGTCCGACGCTCGTCTTTCCGAACTGACCGCCCGCGAGTACGAGGTGCTCGAGCTGATCGGGCGCGGCAGGGTGAATGCCGAAATCGCCCGCGAACTCGTCATCTCGGAAGTTACCGTGAAAAGCCATGTCGGACATATATTCGGCAAGCTCGAGCTGCGGGATCGAGCCGCGGCGATCGTGTTCGCGTTTGACCACGGGGTGGTGACACCCGGAGAATCCACACTGTGACGGGCAGGCTTCGGTCGCGAATCACGTGATTCCGGTGTGCGATCCCCGCCAGGATGTGGAGGATGACGAGTGCAGGAAGCTGGGCCGAGAACCGGGACCCGGTTCGGGTCGTACGAACTGCGGTCGTTGCTGGGCAAGGGGGGTATGAGCGAGGTCTACGAGGCCTATGACACGGTGAAAGACCGGGTGGTCGCGGTCAAACTGCTGTCGGAAGAGCTCGCCAAGGATCCGATGTACCAGCTGCGTTTCCGGCGTGAGTCGCAGGCTGCCGCGCGGCTGGCCGAACCGCACGTCATCCCGATCCACGACTGGGGTGTGGTCGACGGTGTGCTGTTCATCGACATGCGGCTGGTCCACGGCGTCGACCTCCGCACCATCCTGCGCGGCCACGGGCCGCTGAGTCCCGCTCGCGCCGTCGGCATCATCGAGCAGATCGCCTCCGCGCTGGACGCCGCGCACGCGGCCAACCTGGTGCACCGCGACGTGAAGCCGGCGAACATCCTGGTCACAGACTCGGATTTCGCCTACCTCGCCGATTTCGGTATCGCGCATACCGAGGGCGACAGCGCGGTAACCCTGGTCGGCATGGCCATCGGCTCCTACATCTATATGGCCCCGGAACGTTTCGACGTCGGGCCGGTGACCGGGCGCGCGGACATCTACTCGCTGGCCTGTGTACTGCACGAATGCCTGACCGGAGCAACGCCGTTTCCGGCGGCCAGCATGAATGTGCTGATCAAGTCGCATCTTTCCGATCCCCCGCCGCGACCGAGCGCGCAGGCCAGCGGCATTCCGGCCGCGTTGGACGCGGTGATCAACCGCGGCATGGCCAAAGACCCGGACGACCGCTTTCCGACCGCGACCGCGCTGGCCAGGGCCGCTCGTTCCGCCCTCGGCGAGGCGGCACCGGCCGCGCCGACACTGGTGGTGCGCGCGCCCGCCTCGGCGCAGCGTCCCGGGGATCCGACCGTGCGTGGTGTCGTACCGCCGGAGTCGACGGGGGAGCTGTCGCTTTCGGCGGTGATCCATCCGAGTGGGCCGACGGTGGTGCGGCCAACGGAAACCCAGTTCACGCCGCTTCCGTCGCCGGACGAGCCACCGTCGACACCGTTCAGGGCACCCGCGGCGTACACGCCCGCGGTGGGACTGCCTCCGATGCGACCCTTCCCGGACGCGCACCTGTACCCGGAGACCCAGGCGTACGCGCAGCCGACGGGACACGCTCCGCTACAGGCGTATCCGGGGCAACCGACGCAGGGATATCCGGAGGTCGCACGGCAGGCTTACTCGGGGACGTATTCCGAGTCCTTGTCGCGGCCGTATTCGGAGTCTGGCTCGTCGGAGACGTATTCGGAGTCCTCGTCGGAGACGTATTCCGAGTCCTCGCCGGAGACGTATTCCGAGTCCTCGTCGCAGGCATATTCCGAGACTCCGTCGCTGGCGTATTCGCAGACATCGACCTACTCCGCGTTCTCCGAGACACCACCGCATCCTGGGGCAGAGAACTATCCGGAGACCAGGCAGTATGCGGATCGGGCACTCGCACCGAGCTCGCCCGACCCACGGGGCCCAGCCGCACCGGCCTATTCACCACCGACCGAGTACCTGACGCCGGCGACGCATCCGGTGCGGGATGGTCGTGCCACGCGCACCGACTACCCGCCGCAAGGCGATTATCCGGCGCGTACCGACTACCCGCCCCATCGCGACGATCCGGGGGACGGCTACGACGAGGACGACCAGGACCCTTACTACCCGCCGCGCAGGAGCCGCTCCATCGCGCGGCCCATCATGGTCGCCGTTCTCGCCATCGCTGTGCTCGCCATCAGCGGCGCGATCGGCTGGCAGGTGTTCGGCTCCGGCGGCTCCGTGACGACCTCCGCCGCCCGCGAATCCGAGGCGCTCGTGGTACCGACGGCGAGCACAGGCGGCCGGTCCCCGGTCAGCTCGTCCGCCGCTCCGTCCGTCACGTCCACCTCGGCCAAGCCGACGCCGGTTACGCTGCCCGCGGGCGCCAGTCCGTGCGGCCAGGGCCAGTCGGTCCCCGGTGCGTTCACCCAGTCGGCCACGGGCACCGCTGTGACCAGTTGCGCGTTCGCCGAAGAAGTGCGAAGGGCCTACGCCGAACTCGGACCAGCGCAGAATGCCGCGCGCGACGCGTCGCGCGCAGTGGTGGCGACCAGTCCGGTCACCGGCCAGAGTTACACGATGAATTGCCAGGCCAGAGGCCAGGTCGTCACGTGCAGTGGCGGCGAGAACGCGGTGGTGTACGTCTACTGACACCGCAACCGCAGCGAACACGGAATGAATTCGTGTCCATAGGAGAAAACTTACTGCATTCGATCTCTGTGCGTCCACGCTATCTCGGGGCCAGCGGATGCCGGTGGTCCCGAGCCAGCGGGTGCGGTTCTCCGGTCAGCGCTGAGAGCGCTTCGGCGATCTCGACGATGCTGGGGGCGGCGTAGGTGAACGTGGCACCGGCGCGTGCTGTGCTTCTGCTGGTGTCCGGCGTAGGCATGGGCGATGGCGACGCCGAATTCGCGCTCGATCCATGTCAGGGTGGTGTGGCGCAACCAGTGCACGCTGAACTGGGGTGCGGCGGCCCAGCTCAGGTTGGTGCGGATGCGCAGTGACAGGGATTGCACACCTTCGGCGGCGATTTCGCCGGTGGCGACGATGGCCGCTGAACCTGTGTGGAGATGGCTTCCCTCAGCTCGTCGTACCCCTTTGCCATCACCGCGGCGAGCAGTGCCTCCTTGTGGCGAAGTGTCGGTAGGGCGCCGCTGCAGACACGCCTGCTCGTCCTGCGGCGGCCCGCAGCGTCAGTCCTGCGACTCCGTCCTGTTGGACGAGTGCCCGTCCGGCGTCGATCAGGGCCCGTCGTAAGTCTCCGTGGTGATAGGCCTTGCGTTCCGCTGTTGACGTCATTTGCATTCTCTTCCATCAGATGTGGACAGTGGCAACATTCCTTCGACGAAGACAAACCTATGACCCGCCGTATCTGTGGCCTGCAGGGGTGGGTTCCGTTCTGGGGTGCGGTCCCGGTTTGCGGTCGTCGCTTCGCAACCGCAACGACGTCGGGGCATACGTCGCACGGGGAATGGCGTACGTCACATGGGGAATGATGCCACTGTCGAATAGTTGCGAACATAGTTCGCAGACGTCTATGCTGCGAGCAGCTGCGGACAATGTTCGCAATTAGAAGTAGGGCGGCTTGACGATCGTTGGCGGAGGCGGACCATGAGCGACCGGAACAAGGACCCGAGCGGCGCTGACAAGTGCAACGAAACACCCGACATCGGTTTCAGCATGGCACCGGACGGTTCCGACAGTGCCGCCCAGCCTGGCGCAGAGGGGGATGGGGGCGCTGACGACAGTCGGGACGGGGCGTCGGCGCGGCAGATCGCTGATGCGCTGGGTGAGGCCGGGCCCTCCTGGTGGCGGCAGTTGGATGCGGTGTTCGTGTTGACCACCGCCACCGGGCTGGCCGAGGTCGTCTACACCGACGGGGAACGTTCGATGCGGGCGAAGCCCCCCGCGCTGGTGCTGGAGAAGGTGCGGGAGCAGCGGGCGCTGGTTGCCGAGTTGGTTAGCGAGCCGTGGTGGCGGATGCTGGTGCGCCTGAGCGCCGAGGGGGAGTTCGAGGTCGATTACGACTTCGGTAAAGAGCCGTTCCCGGACGGGCAGTTGCTCGAGCCGGAGGCCTATCTCGCCGACCTGGAAGAGTATCCGCGTGAGACGCTGCCGGTATGGCTGGCGGCACATATCAAGCATGGCGACCGGCAGAGGCGCACTCCACAGGAGGCGGCACGGGATGCCCGGGCCGCGCGGGCCGCGAAGGTGTGGCCGGTGCTGGTGGAGAACGAATTTCCGGACTTCCCGCAGATGTGGGCCCGCTGGGCGTGCATCGCCGCCGCGTCTGCCGCAGCCAGGTCCGACCACGGTCCTTGGGTACTGCCGTCCGTAGGCTTGTTCGAGGCTTCCAGCCGCAATGGTTCGACGCTGTGTGTGCTGCCCGGCGATCGGGCGGTGCTGTCGGGTGGAGTGTGGGAGTCTCCCAACTTGGTCGCAACCTACAACGATGGTGCCGAGATGCCGAAGTTCTATGCGGGGGCGCCGGATTGGGTTTCGGACTCGGTGTTGAACCCGCGTGCGGCGACCGGGTTGATGTCGTTCGTCTACTGGTGGGAGGGTGGCCGCTGGTATCGGGGTGAGTCCCCGTCGGTGCAACAGTGTGCCACTGCCCTGCCTGGAGTGTGGACCGCGAATACCGTGGTCGGCATTGTGGCGGGTTTGGCCGCGCGGCCACCGAGTGCTGAACAGTGTGCCGCCGCAGCGGCTTTGGTGTCGGCTGCCGAGGTGGGGGTAATCACCCGGGAGACGGTGGTGAACTTGTTCGGCGACGACGGGTTCGATGTCGACGGTGCGATGTATCAGCTGACGCTGGCCGGTGTGGTGGCGTCGCTGCCGCAGCAGATGCACGAGGCGGAGGCCGTCTTCCGGGTACGCAGCTAYATCGAGGGYCGTGGTYTGGACACSACMGGKTATCCGYTGGATCARYTGGTYGSCGASCGGTTCAGYTGYGGSTGGATGGTGTATGTGCCGGTGCCGCGSGGSGAGATCGCGATCGGYCGSGCCATTTTCTAYATCGCSGATGACGGKGTGYTGGARCAYTCSTCKTCSTCGATCGCRCCGACCACGTTCGTCGAGAGCTTCGAGCGGCGCTTTCAAGGGCGTCATGGAGCATGGGTATAAAGATGCATATTACAGCGCAGAGAAAGACGAGGATCCGTAATGCCACGAAACGTTGACATTGATTGCGACGACGGTAGCCTGCACTGCGCGGCCAGTTTGCTCGATGAGCTCCACCGCGATTTCGTTCAGATATCCAACAGCACGACGGACATCATGGCGCAGATGACCAAGGCATGTGGCGATGATCACTTCGGCCATAAATTCACCGACGGTGAAAAGGGATTTCGGACGAACTGCGAATCGGCTGAACACGGCACGGGTGCCATATCCGAGTCATTCCGGCAATACGCCGAAAAAATCGGGGGTGAGACCGGCGTCAAAGCACTGTTCAACAGGACCGAGCAGGCATCGGCCGAGAACATCCGTCGAACTGTCTGAATTTATGTCTGCGCAATATTCCGACGCGGCAGCGTCGGCGATAGAGAGTTACCAGCGGCAGATGCAACTTGTCGCTTGGCTGCAACAGCAGCGCGCCCGGTTGACCGGGACCGCATCGGTGCGAGACAAGAAGGTCACCGTGACCGTGAACGCCAACGGTGTGGTCATTGCGACGGTATTCGCCGATGATGTCGACGAACTGAGCTACCGGGAGATCGCAGCGGCGGTGACCGAGGCCGCGCAGAAAGCGTCCGAAGAAGTCGCCTGCCGCGCAGCGGAGTTGGCGCAACCGCTCCTGGCCGAGCGGGCCGATCGGCCGAAACTGTCGGAGGTGCTCGAGGGCGTACCGGAATTCCGGATGCCGGCGGAACCGGAAGTGCCCACCGCTGCACCGGGTTCGGTCGAACGCGCGGCTTTCGACGCGGAGGTGGACGAGTCGGTGATGAAGTTCAGTGACGTCGAGGATGTCGACCACCATCGGGGTTCCCGGGTTACCGAATCCGGGTGGTGACCTTTGCGATCGAGTGCCACGGTCGGTGAACAGTCGTCGAACAGGGAAAACCCGGTTCGACGACACGGGCGTGGTGCGGCACCGGAAAACGTTTGAGCTGACGTGGCTATTCCGTTTCCACCTGCAGATCTCGCCTGGGTGCTCGGCTATGTGGCCGGCTCGGAGATTCCTATCGGCAACGAGGATTTTGCCGATGTGATGAAGACCGGATTCCAAGACCTGCAGAAGCAGATCATGGAACAGGAGCAGCCGAAGATCGCCGCTGTGATCCACAAGGTCGAGACTTCCTATAAAGAAGGCGTCGGCCGTGACGCGATTATCAAGGGTTTGAAGGATCTTCGGGCACAGGCCGAGGAGCTGGCCGAGGGTTACGGTAATCTGGCGGACGGGATTCACAGTTTCGGCGGCCAGATTGTGTCCGCCAAACTGAATGGGGCCATCAGTTTGGCCTGGTTGGCGGGGGAATTGGCGTGGGCTGTGTTGATGGGGCCGGTCGGTCCCAGTATCGAAATCGCGGCGATTTCCTATGCGCAGATGCAGTTCCGGATCATCGCCAGTCGGTTGACATCAGCGATCGAATCGCTGTTGAGCCGAGTGATCGCCAATGCGGTAGTGCGCAATATCACCGCCAAGGTCGTCTACGAGATGATCCAAGAAGGGCTCGTCGAAATCTTCCAGGGCACCACCCAGGAAGCCGTGGTGCAGTTGGCGCTGCAGAAGATGGACTACCAAGACGGCTGGAACTTGGGTGCCCTCTGGCAGAATGCCTGGATCTCTGGGGTCGCCGGAGCGGTGGGTGGTGGCGCCGGGCACGGGCTGCACCACGCGGTGCGGGGGCTGCCGTGGCAACCCAACCGATGGGGTGGGCTGGGCCGCGGTGCGATCGTCGGTGCGGGCGCTGGTTTGGCGGGTGCGCTTGCGGCCTGGGGGGCGACCGGATTGAGCACGGGGAACTGGGAGCTGGACCCGCGCTCGCTCACCGGTGGGATCCTCGGTGGTATCGGGCCCAGCATGTACTACGGCTGGCACGGCGGCGGGGACTACTCCGGTGCACCGATGACCCAGCGAGACTACTTCCTGGTCGGCCGGCAGGGGCCCGAGCCTGAGGCCGGTGACGGCACCGCCCCGGGACCCGGGCCGAGTGCACCGGGGAGCGGTAGCGGGAACGGGACTGCTCCCGGAACCGGAAATGGGGACGGGACGACTGCAGCGACCGCTACAAACGGTGCGGCTGGCACCGCCGATGCCTCGGGAACTGGCAACGGTACAGCGAGGAACCAGGGTTCCGGCGGGGCGCAGGGTGCGGGAAGCGTTGATGCGATGGTGGGGGCCGCGCCGGACGGTCGAGCTGGCGGTTCCGCGGACGCCGGTGCTTCGAACGCTGCCGGAGTCGGTTCCACTACGGCAGGTGCGGGTTCCAGCGACGCGACGTCCACGATGAGCCCGGCTGGGGCGCCCGTGGCGAGCCCCGGCGTGTCCGATGCCCCGGGGGCGTCGACGGCGTCCCCAGGATCAGTCACGCCCGGGACAGCCGCTTCCGGTGTGGCGAGCGACACCGCTTCCGACACATCCCACGCCGGTGCAGCAGGCGGGACAAACGCGACCGCCACCGTCTCGCCGTCGACCGGTAATGCGGCACAGGATAATTCGGGCTGGACCAGTCCGGCAATCCCCGATTCCAGCCCCGCGAGACCTGGCGGGGCGACCCCGGCGGCCGATGGTGCCGGTCCGGCGGGACGACCCAGCGGTGCCTCGAGTGCCCGTGGCACCACCTCGTCACCGGCCCAAGGGCAACGCCACACCGCCGCGAGGTCACCGCACAGCAGGGAAGACCCCCAGACAGCCGGAGTTGCACCGGCTGCCGCGTTGGGCGACGGTGTTGTCGCCGCTTCCGCGGACGCCGAAGCAGAGCGCACAGGCGCCGGGGCGCAGCGTATGGAGATCCCGAACGCGGACAGTGCTGCCGACACGCAACAGGTTGCCGCACCGCAGGATGAAGACGGCCCGGCCCGGTCGCCGATGTCGCCGCAGGCGGACAGCGCCGATCCCACACAGCCGCAGCAGACGCCGGAATCGACTGCACAGGACGGAACCGACGCTCCCGATGCGGCGTCGGCCGACCGGGAGCCTACGCCGCGGCGGGCGGATCACGCCGACACGGACACATCCCGGAACCGAACCACGCTGGATGAGGAAACCGAAACGAACTTCGATGGTGTCCGCAACACCGGAAGCACTCGTTCCGGTGTGGACGATCCGGAAATGCCTGATTCGCAAGCCGATTCGGATATAGCCACGGACGACGACACGCGGTCGAATACGGATGCCGACAACGACCTGGCCGTCGTCGCGGATTCCGACGATGAGCCCGAAACCCTGGAGCCGCAGGGGGGTTCGGACGGTAACGTCGACGAGTTCGACATGACCAACCAGTGCGTTCCGCAGCTGGTGGCCAAGGTCAAAGCTCGGCACCCGGGTGCGAATGTCACCCCGATGGGGCATGTGGGCTTGAGCGGCACTTCCACCCAAGACCTGGAGAACCATATGGGTGGCCACTTGGTGGAGTCCGGTAGCAGGCGGGGGGTTACGCCGCGGCAGGAGTCGATGCGGTTGCGGCTGGAGGCCGACAGGGAGCACGAGCGGCTGTCGGGCATGGGCCACGGGATTGTGAGCGCGGTACGTAAGCGCGCCGAGAAACGCATCGAACGAATGAACAAAGTCCGGCAACGGCTCACGGGACAGGAGCAGCTGCTGTCGCAGCAGGTGCAGGCCACGGATGCGGACCTGTCCGATCTACGGCAGCGACAGGAGGATATGCAGGACCGGTTGCGTTCGCAGCTGTTGGACGTGGAATCGCAACGGCACATGCCGCAGAACCCGCCGTCGCACGCCGATCCGGAAACGCAGACTCCGGTCACTTCGGAGCCGGACGCGGATGCCTTGCGGACATTGGATCAGCGTGAGCAGCAACTGCGGGCGGATGCGGAGCAGCGCGATCTGCAGCTGCAGCAGGATATCGACGGCCTGGCAAATCTGCAGCGGCAGCGGCGAATTCGACTGGGAGATCTACATGAGCGACTCGCCCGGTTGGATCGGGCGGAAAACGAGCGGTTGCAGCGGGAGCAGGAGGTCGCCGCCGAGCACGCGGAGCAGCTGGCCGAGCGGGCGGATTCCGAGCGGGAGCGGTTGCGGGCCTTGGCCGCCACCCGTAGGCAGCAGGAAAAGTCGCAGTGGCGGCAGGTCTCGCCCGAGGAGCATCTCGCCGAACAGGTCGAGGAGCTGGGCGAAGGCGGCACGATGATCACGGTTTACGCCTTTGCCGAAGCGGACGAGCATGGGGTGATCGGCCACGGAGTCGTGTTGTACATGGACAACGGCGTGGTGATGGTCGACGACCCGGCCCAGGAAGGGCCGGAAGTCTTCGATCCCACCAATCCTCCGAACGGCCTGCGACGCAAGAAAAACAGATGGCTCCTGAAGATTCGTCCCGACGGTTCCATGGTGGATCCGCTGGCCGCCGGATCGGGCGCCGACAACGACGACGACGAAGAGAAGAAGCGGGCGCAGCGTTTCCTCGACGACCTGCTGACGCGTGATTTCGAGGCGCAGCGGAGGCGGCCGCTGGACGTGCTGCGCGCCGAACGCATCCGTGCGCTCGACGAATTGGCCGACGCGGCGGATGCGGCACTTCTGACACCGCCGCAGCTCGACGCTCTGCGAGACCCTGCCCGGTTCGCGAACACACTGGGCAACCTGGGCGGGGTGACCGTCGCCGATGACACGTCCGGGGCGGACATACAGCAGATCCTCGACGCCCGGGACCGGTTGCGTGCGGTGGTGCCGCACTACCACGAACTCGACAGCGCATTACAGACATTCGCCGCGCTGCAGCAGGGCGGCTCATCGCAGCAGCAAATGCTGCGCCACGCGCACGCCACCAGGGTGCAGGCGTGGGTCTCGTCGTTGCGGGACCTGGAGACTTTCGCCAGGCAGATCCCGCAGGCACGGTCGCATCAGCTGCTGTCGACGGATTTCGAAGCCGAGCTGACCCGATTGCGCAGCGAGGGTGTGCCCGCTGCACAGCTGCGGCAGCTGGAAGCTGCGGTCAAACGGCACCACGTGCTGACCGAGCGGATGCGGGCAGCCGAGAAACGGGTGTCCCGTATCTCGGATTCGTTCATGCAGTCGACGCGGGACCAGGACGCCGCGCAGATCCGTGCGGAGGCACGCGGATTGACCGAGATGGTGTCCCAGTTGACCGCGCAGCTGCACTCCGCACGCCAGGACATGGAAGCCTTGGGTGTCGACGACGCTACTCGCCCGGCGCTGTCCATGCCGGATTTCGAAGCGGCGCAGCTGCAGGCGGGGCTGGCCAACTTGGTCACCTATCACGCTGCGCGCCGGGCCATGACAGACGTGGCCGGGCGAGTCCGGGACGCTCGTCAGCTGGACGAGGAGAGCTACGAAGACGGCTTGGCGGAGCGCCCCGAAGACGATGGGCCAGGTCCGCGGGAACGGCTGATTCGGAGGGCAGCCCGGTCGGCGGTTGCCCGCTACCGGGCGGCGGAGCGGCGAGTCGGCGCATTCGTTGATCTGTTGGGTGCGGATACGCCGGACGGGATTTCCCCGCAGCAGCGGCAACGGCTGCTGGACTATGGCGCCGCGGTGGCGCAGTGGCAGGCCACCCACGACACCATGCAGACGGCCGTAGATGTGGGCAGCGAGGCAGATGGGGCCGCGTCGACTCAGCGCTTGGACGAAGCCACGCAGCGTCTGCATGTGGCCGTGCTGCGGCTGGCCGGCGATGCTGCGCTCCGCCCGGTCGCCGAGCTGGACGGCGGGTGGGGCCCCATCTCCCTGCCCGAAGACACCATGACCGCCGGCGATTCCACCGATCCGGTCGACCATTTCGACACCGACCTGGGATCGATCTTCGGAGTCAGCGACAAGGGCGCGAACGCGAACAAACAGCACAACCGGGACTGGATGGACTCGGAGGTGGTCGACACCGCGGAGGGCCCGATCCGGATCTCGGTGGTGTGTGACGGGGTGTCGAGGTCGACGGACGGTCATCGTGCCGCGCGGATTGCCGCCCAGACCGTCCGTGCCCACCTGGCCTTTTTCGTGTTCCAAGAGCAGGGGGGTTTCACCGAGGAACAGGCAGATCGGGCAATGCGGCGGGCGATCGACGCCGCGCAGGCCGAAGTGGCGGCGCTGGCTGAAAACGCGGACCACCCCACCCCACCCCAGACCACGATCGCCGCGGTCATGGTCAAGCCCGGACGTGATGGCCGGCCCGGTCAGTACACGGCGGGCTGGGTCGGCGACACCCGGGTCCAGGTGCTGCGGGCCGAGGGTGAGTCCGTGGCGGTGAGCGAAGACCATACGCGGGTGGCGTATCAGATGATGGTCGACGGGATTTCCCAGCGTGAGGCGCTGCGGGACTCCGAAACCCGCGGCGTCCTGCATGCGCTCGGCAAGGGTGTCGGTCCGCCGGAGCCTGACGATGCCGTGAATCCGCGGTATACAAAATCCGGTGAGGTGCTGCCGAGCGACATCGTGTTGGTCAGCACGGACGGGCTGTGGGGTAGCAACCCGGAGCCCGGCGAGATGGATATCGTCCTGGATGGAGGTCACAACAGCGACCTGCGGGATATGGGCACCCGGTTGCTGAACCGGGCACTGCTCAATGGCGGGGACGACAACATCACGCTGGCCCTGGTGTCGTGCGCTGTCTCCGAATCGATGCCACATAGGCGACCGCCGGCCCCACGTACTCAGGTGGGGCTCCAGAGGCTCTACCGTGTTCTGGCCGCCGAGTACGAGCGCGCCCGGGCTGACCTGTGGCGGATGGCCGTGTACTCGGGGGCGAACCCTGAACATCTGGCGGTGCCCGACCGGTTTGCCGCCGAGATGGAGCGTCTCGGTGACGAGCTCCCCGCGGATTTGGAATCCCGGTTGAATGTCGCGTCGCGCTATTTCCATGCGCTCACTGAGCAGCTGAGCGGGTTCTGGTCATGGCTCGATACGGTCGGTAACCGGTCGCCGGCGCAGTGGACCGATTACGACGCGGATTATCTTGCCGCACTGTCGAATTGGTCGGCTTCGCTGCGGGAGGCGACGCAGTCCGGCGTGGACGACGTGTCGCTGGAGCAGCGTTACGAGAAGTTGGCGCTGCTGTTGGATATGCCTCGCACACATGTGATCGAATTCGACCGCAACGGCGACCCGGTGCATCCGATCGCCACCGATCTGGAAGCCACCGACGCAGCGTTGCCGCCCGAGGAACACCGGCTCGGCGATGTCGATATCACCGGCACACCACACGCTTCACCAGACCCTGAAACACCTGATGATGCCGAAGCGATTCAGCCGCCCCGCAATGAGCACGGTGCCGACTGGGAGACTGGTATTCGTCGTGTGCTCGGTGACCGGGTTGCCGACGAGTGTGTGGTGCTCGGGTCCACCGCCGTCGACGCCGCATTCGGCCGCGTCCCCGCGTCCCCGCGTACCGCACTCGACATTTCGGTACCCGAAGCCGCCTACCGGTCCCTGCGTGAGCAGCCGGGGTGGTCGGAGCAGCAGTCGGCGGATGGTGTCGTCCGGTTGGTCAACGGCAACCATTCGCTGGTGATGGGAGTGGCGGAAGGATCGTCGCACCACGAGGTTCTCGGCCGCGCCTGGCGTACACCCGGCGGGTTGCATGTGGCTGGGTTGCCGGATATCTACGCTCAGTTGCAAGAGCGTGATACCGAGCAGGATCGGGTCGATGCTGCCGCGATCCGGCGCCGCCTGCTCGATCCCGACGAACCCCCGCTGTCTGCGGATGTCCTGGTTCACCAGATCGAGGCTGTTGTTCGAAGCGTGTCATCGAGCGTGGCAGTCGATGATTCCGACGTGCAGATCGCGATTCGGTTGGCGGCCAATGGTTTGCACATCGTGTCCACCTTGTACGGCGATGCGAGGATCGGGCGGGCCAACCAGATCATCGGAGATCGCGAGCTAGCCGAATACCGTGTGCCCGCGACCTATCACAACGGGTTCGACCTGCTGCACGATGTCGACCTGCTGCTGACGCATCTGGCCGCCATCGACGCCAGTCCGCAGGAATGTGCGGATGCGGTGGTCGCCGAGACCTACAGCGACTCCGTCTACGGCAACGGCCGCGGTACCGACGAAGCACGCTCGGCCGCACTGGCGCGTGCCCACGGGTTGGCCCTCGGCTGTGACCCGGTCAGGGCCGACCGTATTCACGCCATGATCATCGGCACGACATTCGATGAACAAACCAAAGGCCAACGCGGCGAACGAGATTCGGATCCGCTTGTCCAGGCGATCGCCGGCGTCGATCTGCAGACGCTCGCAAGTCCAGCCTATCTGCTGGACCTTATAGCCCTCGCCCTCGAAGACCTCACATCCGAGCGATACCCTGCGGACCGAGTGCTCGGCAGGGCTCTGGCCGACTCCGACCACAATCTGCGTATTCGTTCTGTTGAAGAGGGCGTTGCGATTATCGATCGGCTGGCCGATTACCGGCCGATGATCGATGGTGAGCCGTCGGAGCATACAGTGATGCAGGCATTTGCTCGAAGGCTTATCGAGAATGCGAAATTCTGCGACCCTGCCCAGGGGCACCAGTATCCCCCGGCATGGACACTCGACAATCCCGAACTCCGCGCCAAAAACGCCGAAATGGCCCGTGAACTCGGCCAGAAACTGCTCAGGCGAGAACGAGAAACAACGGCAACCCAAGCTTACGAGGAAGCCAAAAGCTACGCCGCCGCCACCCGCCAGGTGTTGCTGGGTCGACCATCTGAAGGTGATCCCGTCGGGAATACATGGGCGGAGCTGGTGGTGTGTGCGGAGGGCGGTGCGCGCGGCCGGGACGAGGCAGCCGCGCGTGCGTGGGATTGGCTCAGCGGACAGTTGTCGGATTGGCCCGCGAAGCGAGTCGACGACGCGGGTTTGGTGCTTGTCGAGGTGGTCGGGCATGCACTGATGCAAGGCCGCCAGGTTCGGGTGGCGGTGGATATATCGGGTGCTCGGCACGACCGGGTGCTGCGGGTGACCGTGGAGGGCGCCGACGGTGCGCCTTTGCCCGAGGGTGTGTTCGACGATCCGGTGGTGACAGCGTCCGGTGTCGACCTGGTGGAAGACGGCCCGGACCGGGTGGTCTGGTTCGGGATTCGGGAATTGCCGCAGCTCCCGCGGCAGCTCGGCGCCGCGATCGCTCCGGTGCCCCATGTCCGGTTGTTGACGCCGGACGGGGAGTTGACGATCGCGGTGGAAGCCCGTCGGATCCTCCCGATGGTCGAGGCCCTCGCCCCGTTCAACCACCTTGGTACGCCCGAGGACGTGGCGATCGAAACCATCGGTTGGAGTGTGCGCTACCACGAGCGTGTGAACGGGACACGCCTGCGTGATGGCCAAATCAATGTCGAGGCGGCGTCGCACCAATTCCGGTCCGATGACACGGTCGTGGAACTGGATATCTATCCGTTCTCCGACCGGGACTTCCGCGGCGGAATACGACGGCTGGGCTTGGCCGGGCAAACCGACATCGTCGTTCCCATAGACGAGTTCATCGCCGCGGTTGCCGAAGCGCGACAACAGCGACGAGCCGCCGCCGCGGCGGCGGCTCCACCGCCGGAGGCCGACGCCCCTGCCCCGGCCACGCCGAACGTGCCGCCGGACGCTGGACAGCATGGCCTGACGGCTTCGACGCCCCCGCAACCGCCGTCGCCCGATGCCGCCGGCACCGTCTCCGGTGGTGGTGGCGACAATTCGTCGCCGGGTCGGCAGGTTGGCAACATCGGATTGCGGCCGGCGTTGCCGCAGGCGCCCACTCCTGCGGAACGTGCGCTGGCGCAGGTTCTGTGGGAATTGGCGGGTGAGTTCGGTAGTGTCGCTGAATTTTTCGACGCATTGAACGCCGACCAGCGTTGGGTTCTGGTTCGGGGTGGCCTGGTGGAGGGCGCACCCGATATCGCCGTCCTGCCGGCGCGGTGGCGTAACCGGATCAACCGCAAGGAACTCGCCTGGCGGCGGGTGCAGGGTCGCGACGTCGAGTACGAGCTGAGCTTGGTGGAGGCCGCGGAGCGGCAGGCGGCCCGGTTGCCGGGTCGTCCGCCGGTGCAGCTGTTGCGGCTTGGCGAGCCGGTGATCGCGGTGGGGGATGTCGACATCGCTGATGCGGTCGTGGTGCGTAGCCGGGATCGGCGGTGTTCGGGCGCGGAGGCGGTGGTGCTGCTCGCGCAGGAATTCAGGCACGAGCTGGTCGACGGCGAGGCGGACCAGCCTGCGTTCGTGTTGTTGACTGAGCCTGACGAGTCTGGACAGATGGTGGCCGATGAAACCGGCCGGTGGGCGCAGGTCCGTGAGCGTTACGGGCTCGATCCGGTCCGGCCGGAACTGCCACCTGTGGCCGATCGGAGCGAGGTTCGGGGGCCGTCGACGAGTGTCGCAGATCCGGTTCCGGTCGATGTGGACGGGTTGACGGATTATCGGGGGCCGTACCGGTCTCGGGTGTTGCCGCTGATCGAGCACGCGCTGGAGGGTGAGGCCGCGGACTGCGCCGAGAACGCTCTGCTGGATGCGGGGGTGGATCCGAGCTCGATCCGTAACTCCGTGCTGCCGGGCCTGAGCAGCGACGAACTCAGTTCCGGGTTGCGTGGTATCTGGTTCGAGGGTGGGTTCGATTCGGTGGATCAGGTCGCGACCCGGCTGACCGGGATGCCGGTCGGCACCAAGGCGACGGTGGTCGAGGAGTACGCCGGTCGCGGCGAGGATCCGGATGTGGTGGGTTCGCACCTTTACGAGTTGGAGTACCGAGGTAAAGACGAGTTCGGTCGGCATATCGTCGTTGAGCGTAGTTGGCGTCGTCGTATGGCCGGGGCCGACGCGGTCGACCGGTCGGAGCCGGAGAAGGTCCAGACCCGTTACCGGTGGGGTGTGGAAAAACCCGACGTGTACCGGGAATTCGCGATGTTCCGGGATGTCGACGGTAACCCGATCCGGCCTCGGGGCCCGAAAATGGGGGAGCCGATCGAATACTCCGAAGGGAATGGTGTTGCCGGGGTCGACAAGCCGTTCACCCGGATCGGTCGACAGCGCCCGGAGCGCGGCGAGGGGGCTGCTGACGAACTACCCGCCGCTGCGCGAGGACAAAACCTCATCGATGAGCTCGATTACCCAGCGCTGCTGGATAGTCCCTCCGGGGCGTTCACGGCGATCAAGAACGTCCAAGGCTTCAACGTGCCGCCCGCGGTTTTAAGGAGGGCCGGTTATGAGGATGTCGCCGATGGTCGTGCGGAGTTCTCCCTCGCCGTCCCGAGCTTGGAGCATGCGCACGATTTCCTGTTCGGTACCGCTCATGCCTTTGGGCAAAGCGAACGGGGAACGCGTGGGAGCGGCATACCCGTCGCGAGTGCGGAACAGACGGCGCTGGCGCGCGCGAATCTCAATCCTGAAAACGTCATACGCATGGTGCTGCAGCCTGATGCGCATACGGTCGGTTCTGCCGAGCTGGACGAAGTGCAGGGCAGGGTGCTGGAAGATCTCGATCGCAAAATCGAGGAATTGTCGAACACGATCGACCGGATTGTCGTCCACTCCGACCGATCTTCTGCTCGCGCGGACGGACTGCGGGCAGAAGTCGACGGTCTGCGTAAGAAGCGCGCCGTGCTGGAGGATCCGGGCTGCTTGGCCGCGGCGGCGGGCTACGACGCGTACGGGTGCGTCGTTGATGGTGTCGAGGACATGGTCATTGTCAATCCGTCCGCGGTGGTGGCGCGGGGTGAACCTTCTCCGGCGATAATGGCCTTCTACCACATGCTCACCGCGTTCATCGCGAACGACTACACGGCACGCGATGATGCCTCGGGCGAGTTCGTCACCTGGTGGGGCCGACTGACCAGCGACGAAATCCAGGGTCTGGTGACAGCGGTACCTCGAGTCGTCGCCCTACATCCAAGTGTTCCGGCGCGGTGGCGTTATCTGGCCCGTGAATGGCTCAGGCGGGAATATGCGAGACTCAAGTGGGAAATCGAGAAACTGGTTTTTGCTGCGCGCGACAGCACGTTGACAGCTTCCGATCGCAATCGGTTGCAGCGCTTGCGGGCGGACTACGCGGTCGTATCCGAAAAGCGAGGCACGGTCGAGCATGTAGAGCTTGACGCCGGTGGTGCACAACAGCCTCTGGAAGAAATGCGCGACGGTCAGCCACCTTTGCCCGGTGCCGGTTCCGGCAAATACACTCCCTTGAGCCGCGTCTTCTGGTTCCTGGACAAATTCGATTCTGGCATATTAGTTCCAGCCTTCATGAAGGCGGCGAAAATTGTCCTCACACAGGTTGGTAGGCTCGTTGATCCAGAGCTCTTTGCGCGGCTCGAGATCGGGGAGCTCGAGGAGGGCGAGCTCGATGGGATGCGGCTGCTCATGGTCAAGTCACCCTATGAGCGCAATGAAACAATACCTGGTGGCTTTGTCGACTTCGAGCCCAAAGAAGAAGCACCCGCAGACGCGGCGGGACGAGAGGCTTCGGAAGAGCTCGGTGCCCGGGTAGACCTTGTTTTCATGGCCGTCAGGAACATGAAATCGCCAGAACCGAAAAAGGGCCGTCTGGAGGAAATCGAAGACATCGTCTATCTCGGATTACTGCCCGAAGATGCGGAGCTCGAGCCCGATCCGCAGGAGATCGAGAAGGTCGACGAATACACCGTAGCGGACGCGATTCCTCTTCTCGGTGACAAACGTGCCGATGTCGAGGCCGCGGTCAGGGCGCTGGAGCGCGGAAAAACGCTCTATGTCGTCGACGGCAACACTGTGGCGGAAGCGCCTCTTCAGCGCCCGGATCAGTGGGAGCTGCCGGACGAGTGCGGTTGGTATGGTGCGGCAACGCGCGCAGTACTGTGTGAACTCACCGAAAATGCCGGCAACTCGGGCGCCACCTTTCCTCATCCCGACTTGGGGAAGGGGCTGAACTTCAACCGGCTCGCTGCTCCGTCGAGCGGCGAGGTATTCCAACAGACTTGCAGCGCTCGCGGATCCGGTGAGCCTGCGGCGTTGGTGAACGTCGATCAATTCGCGGAGATCGAGGCCGCTGGCGGACGCATCTTCTACGGAGTCGCTGCGACTGCCGTGCGTGCAGGACAAACTCCGGACATGGAGATCGGTATCGCCGAAACGCCGAGGAGCGGCAGGGATATCGAGAACGGAACCGTGCTGTGGGAGTCCCGGGACGAGGCGTTGCGGCAGGCGGGTGGCCGGCCCGAGCGGATCGTCAAGGTCGCGCTGCCCGCGCGCGCTGCCGAGACCGTTCTCTCCGGAGACGTGCTCGGGGCGAGGCAGAACATCATTCTGGCGGCGTTGCGTGAACGCATCGACACATTGTCGGGCCTGAAGCGCACGCTCGTGTTGGATGAGTTGATTCAGCACCTGAAGCGAGCCGAGCGCGTCCTGGGTGACCTCGACCTTTTTGTTGCCGCAGCCGGATACCCCGCCTCCCCGGCCGGTGATGGGTCCGTCCGGGTTGCGGATCCCGGCAAGTTCGTCGTCGAAGACGAGAACGCCGACCCGACAGCCTCACCAGATCTTCCGACGGACCGCGACGTCGTGGAGCTGCCGGGGCAACACCCCCGCGCCGCTGACTTGGACTTCCAGGTCGGCCGGAGTGTGCACGGGCCGGAGCGGGCGGCGTCGTTAGCTGGTGCGTTGTTCGCCCGGGATGACCTGGGCGACTTCAATAGCCGCGACCGGGACAACCAGAGCGAGCTGCGCGGGCAGCATCCGGGTATTTTCCCGCTTACCCCGCGGCATGCGGAGATCGTCGCGGTGGACCTGTTGTGGCAGCAGGCGCAGGATGCCGGTACCGATCTCGGACCGGTCAGATTGCTGGACTTCGACCGGGCCGGTTGTGAGGGCGACCGGGGGCGGGTTGTGGTCGGATTCGGTGATATCGCACGAGCGGACACCGTGCTCGGCATCGTGGTCGATACCCAGGTCGAACTCACCCGATTGCAGGAACAACCGGAGCTGATCGCCTGGCTGATCGCCGAACGAGGTGGCGATGGTTCGGTGGCGGCAATGGTGATGTTCCGCTTCGACGATGACGAACTTCCCTATGGGCGGGCCGCGCATGACTTGGATTTGGTGGGTGCGGACGCGAATGCCCTGGCCGGTGAGTTGATCCGGGTGTTCCAGGGGCGGAGCACGAGGCGTCAACCGGAGTTCGAACTCATCGGCCTCGGGGACGGTGCCGCCGTGGCCGCTGCCGCGCATGAGCAGCTGGTCGGTGTCGGTATCGCCGCCGTGGCACGGGAACCGGCCGCCGAAGCGGTGGATCGCGATGAGTTCGTGCTCGACCCGGAACTGAGCGCGCGAGCAGCGGAATTGGCCGCACAACTGCGCGGCTTCGAGGACCGGTTCGAGTCTTTGCCGTGGTGGCACAGCCTGGAACCGAACGATAAACGACTGGTCACCGAGCAAGCGCCCGAATTGGTGGCCGACCTCGACGTGCTGGAAATCGCGCGTTCCGAGGCGCTGGTGCACCAGCTGAAGGCATTGCTCGCCGCGCAGCGGCCAGGGGTGGAAGCGGCCCGGCTGAGCGCATTGGCCGAGGCGCCGCGCCGGGCACAGCGCCGCCTGGAAGGCGCCGAAGAATTCGCTGAAACAGTTCCGTTTGGCTATTACGTGTGGCCGGAGGTTCGGCCATTGGGGTTGCCGCTGCAACCGGGTTTCCATGGTCGATCGTTCGTACTTGTGGGTGGTGAACCCGATACCCGCGAGATCACCGTATTCGTCACCAAGACAACGGCGACCCCGGAGGCCTTGCGCGCCGGATTGCACCGAGCGCATGGACATCTCCTCGCGGATCTGCGCGAACAGACCGGGCGGGGTGTTTATCTCCCGCATACCGAAGTGGTGTGGCAGGGCATGGACCGAGACCGATTCATCGGCGACCTGGCGGCTGTGGCGGATCACTACCCGGAGGCGAAGATCCGGTTTGTCGTCGACGGTGACGAGAGCGCCGAGCTGGTAGCCGAGGGTTTGGCCCAGGACCGGTTCGCCGGATATGAGCAGCAGTTCGATGATGGCGGTCCGGCACCGCGGGCACGGGTGCTACCGGAACCGGTGCTCGACTTCGACGTGGTTTCGCGTGCCAAGGCGCTGTGGCGCAGCCTGTTCGGTGACCGAACGGAAATCCAGTCGCAGGAGCTGGCACAGGCATGGGCGGGGCTGAGCCGAGCGCAGCGTTGGTTGTTGGCACAGGGGGTGCCTGAGCGCATCGCGGGAAAGGCCGGCATTCCGGCGCGGTGGCGTAACCGAGCCAACCGGATGATCCTGGCGGTGGACCTGGCCAGCAACGAACAGCTGGCAGCATCGGGGGCTGACAGTGTGGCCGTCGGGCGGGTGAAACTGCTGAAAAAGCAGAAGGCCGATCTCGAGGCTGCCGAGCGGATGGCCGCGAAGTTGCCCGGCCATCCCCCGGTGCATGTGCTCAAACGTGGGCTGGGGCCGAGGTACGGGGCGGATGTCGATCTGATCGATGACGCGGGTCGGGACCACAGCACCGGGGACATGGTTATCGCCTTCGGTGATATCGATCTCGCGCGGCGGACCAAGCTCACCGTCGCCGGCCGGGTCGAGCATACTGACGAAAGCCAACTTATCGACGGATTAACCTATGCCAAAAGCATTTTCGTCGCCGGCGAAGCTTCGATCGTATATCTGACCTCGGTCGACCCGAGCCGGTTCGATTCGAACCAGCAGTCGGCCGATGAACTGATCAGCGCTATCCACGCGATGCTGGAAGTGCCGGGCGGCCATCATGACCTCGAGATCGAAGTGCATGCCCGGCCTGCCGGTCAGGAGATCTACGATGCCGCGCAAAGCAGCAGCGCACAAGCGTATTTGGCGCCGCTCGGTATCACCGTGCATTGGGGAGCGCAGGCCCCGATTGGTTCGGAAGACGGCACCGGCGCCCACCGGCAGCCGGATACCGAAGATTTCGCGCTGTGGGAGCAGGAACTCGAGGGCGGCTCCGCCGACTGCTCCACTTTCGTCATCGGCGATCAGCAGGCGGCCTGGCCGGAACAGGAGCTGGCTGATCCCGAGCCCGCCGGACTTGGAGGCCGGCGGGACGATCAGCTCGCCGGCGCGCTGCAGGCCGGCTTCGACCGGAATGCCTACGGTCCGGAACTGGATGGGCAGGGGTATTCCGCGCATAGTCGGATCGCCGGGCGACTGGACGTCATGGGCCCAGGCGCCTGCGCCGTGATCGTCGACAAGAAACGCCATTTCGACCCGGCCAACCCGGAAGCGATCGGCGCCCACACCTACCTGATGTACGTCGACGACGAGCACAATGTGCGCATCCGCGAGTGGATCCCGGACGACTTCGCCGACAGCGCCGCCCTCGAACCCGCCGCAGCCAGGGTAAACGACGAGCTCTATACTCCGGAAGTCGCTGCCCGCCTGCGCGAAGGCACCCTGGAAACCGCCGTCATCTTCCGCAAGCGCACCGGCGTACCGCAGCGACGGCTCACTGAGGAAACCGCGCACGCCCCGAGCGTCGATGTCACCCGGATGCCGAATATCGGCCGACAGCAGCCGGACTCACCGGTTCCACCACCCCTGGCCGGACTGGGCGCCGTGGGTCCGGCTGCGGAAATCGCGCAGGCACGCGATGTCTCGGGCGAGGGTGCGGCGGAGTATCAGCGGTCGGCCGATCGAAATTCTCCAGCCATGCTCGCGGATATCGCCACCCGAGCCGGGGTCGGCCTTTTGGTGGCCCAGCACATCCTCGCCGAGGACGAACCGGCGGCGGAATACGACATTGTGACCGTGGGACGGGTGCGGGTGGCAGCTCACCACCTCGGCTACCGGCAGAGACCCGAACGCCCGGTCACCTTGAAGCAGGTGGCGGCGCAGGCCGGGGTGTCCTACGCCACCGCCTATAAAGCGACCAACCCGGAGTACGCGGTAAAAGTGCGGCCAGAAAACCGGGAAAGGGTGCGGAAGGCAATCGAGGAACTCGGCTATCAACCGTTGCGTGGTGATGGCGGCAAGCTGAACCGCACCACTCAGCAGGATATCGCCGAACGATCCGGCCACAGCATCACCAATGTGGAAAATGTGCTGCACAACAGATATGTCGCGGAGAAAACCTGGTATCGAGTTGCCCTCGCGGCTCTGGACCTCGGTTTCCCATTCGGCGAACACCTGCGCCCGCAGCAGGCCGCCGAGCGGGTGGATCTGCCGGAAAATATGGCCGAGACAGTGCAGAACCTCCGGGAGCTGCGCCGCTACCTGGCTGCGCTGCAGCAGCGGGAGAGTGCCGATTCCGACCCCTCGGAATTCGATCACCGGAATCCGAATCATCGCAATGACTGTGTTCCGGTGGCGTTCGCCCGGTTGGAGTTGTTGGGGCGCAATCAGTTCGTGGACTGGGCGAAGCTCGGCCCGGTGAGCATTGCCGGGGTGTATGGCGATCAGATTGTCAAGGCGCTGAACGGGGCGACCCCGGAGGCGTTCCAGGGGATGTCCGGTGTGGCCCGGGCGTTGGCGCAGCAGGGGCCGGGAGCTCGGGCAGCGGTGTTCCTGGAGCACAGGGCAGCGATGGGCCATGCGGCGGTGCTGGAGTATCAGGCCGATGGGAAGTTCATCCTGTACGACGGAGCGGACAAAAAGGAGTTCGTGCCCGGTACCAGTACCGAACCGGTGCTGTGGGCGGCGGTGGTTGTGGACGGGGAGGTCGTATCCGGTCTCGGGAATCGGAAGCTGCGGCAGTTCCCGTTGCGCAAGCGGTTCGGGCGCAGTCCGGACGCGGGGGTACCTGGGCAGCCCGATGCGGTTGCGGATCAAGGGAATTTGCCGCCCGGGGGCGGTGGCGGACCGTCGCCGAGTATCGGCGAGCACGTCGGGGGGGTCGTCCGCGCGCAGCTCGGGGAAGATCCCGCTCCTCAGCCGAACGCCGAACCGGTGCCGTCGGACATCGCCGAGATGATGGCGGAACTGCGCGATTTGGGCATCGACTATCCCGATCTACCCATGCCCAAGTCCGATGAACTGTCCGGTCAAGCCTGGCTGGACAGCCCCGAGCACCGTGCCTTCGAACGTGCCTGGCTGGCCCAGCGGAGCGGGCGGCTGTCCGCGCTCGCCGCGCTCACGTGTGCCACGTTGGAAGCCAATGGGCACTCGGGCTCGTCGCTGTTCGTGCATGAGCGGCCCCGGTTGCCCCTGTTGCCCGGTGAGCCCAAGCGCGTCTGGAAATTCCCGACGCTGCCCGATGGGACGCGGGAACAATCCAGCGGCCCCGATATCGCCTTGCTGGCCGGGGTGATCGGCGAGATCTCCCGCGAGCTGTCCCTCGACGAGCTGCCGCAATACGCGACCCATTCGCTGGTGGAGGCGCGACCAATCCTGAGTCTCGATGTCAAAAAGACCAGAGCGGTATTGCGGCCCGAGGAAGTGGCGGACTTCGACTCGATCGTCCGGGACGGGGTGTACGGACTGAACTATCCGGGCTGCCGGAGGCTGGTGAACGGAACACTGGAATACCTGCGCGCGCGGGTGGTCGGCGACCGCCTCCTGCGCCGGATCACCAGTCGAACGGTTGACGAGCACTACCTGAACAACATCGTCGAGCCGTATCAACTCGAACAGGCCCGGGCACTGCGGGACAAATACCGCAGCGACATTACCGTGGAAGGGCGGATCGGCTACTGGTTCGCCTCGATCGTGGTCGACCTGCTGGAAGCGCCATCCGATGCCGCCCCGGACATACTGCACCAAGCTCTGCACTTACCACAGCAGGACCCGGCAGTGCAGGAATTCGTGTCCACAGTGCGGGATCTGCTGGGCGGCCATTATGACTTCGGCGACTACCTGCACAGCCGAGACTTCCCGGAAACGCGGCAATTCGTCCAGGACCTCGGTGATGTAGTACGCGAACGTCACCCAGGTGACACGGTCGCCGAGGTCCCCTTCATCGCGAATATCTTGCGTGTTGAAACCGAAGGGAATACCCGGGCGGAGCTGGTGGTGTGTGCGGAGGGCGCTGCGCAGGCCGAGCACGTGGGCAAGGGCGAGTCCCCGGGCCGGGTCGGCCACGACATGCCGGGCGTTCCGGTCGCCGGGAATCCGGAGCCGGATGATCCCGGGATGTCGGCTGCCCGCCGAGAATTGCTGCAGGCACATGGTGGCGGGCTCTCGGAGCAGGCGACGATCCGGTCGGTCGAGGATTTGACGCTGGCCCCCGCTCAACAAGCGGAACTGGTTGCAGCGGTGCGAGAGGCCGACGATCGTATTGCCAAATGCATTCGGGGGCTGGGGGATCTATGCGCCACGCTGTCACCGCTGATAGATGAGGACGGAAATCTCAACCTCAATCCGGCTTGGGCGGCTCGCGACCGTGTCGAGCAGTTCCTGGACGACCACGTCATGGCCTACCGCGCTACTCGTGAGTCCGAGTTCGACCAGCGGCTGGGTGACATTCGCGCGTTGGTGCGCCGAGAGTATTTGAGTCCCGGTGAGGTGCGGCAGCTCGCCGCACTGTTCCGGAATGAACCGCCGCAAGCCCGAAGTATCGTGCCTGGACGTTCGGAATCGGATGCCGACTACATCGAGCGGCTTCGCGGGGTGGGGAAATGGTATCTCGGGATATGGGACCCCCCTCGTTCATCAGAGACATCCGAGTATGCAGAAAATATCATGCGCAATTTAGGGGAGTGTCTTCGGAAAAATCTACGCCAGGGAGTTGTCGAGCTCCGTCGCGATGTTAGTGTGATGCCGCGCGGGGCTGAGGAACTGAACATGATTATTCGTGAAACGATAGAAAGTGTCGCAAATGATACGATAGCGGAGTGGTTACCCTTCCATTCTTATCTCGGGATGGATACCGATAGAATCAAACACCTGATCAAACAATTGATACGGGGAAGGCGTACCAAGGACGAGATAATCGAGGACCTTGCCGGATATCGGGATCCGGTGAATATCTTGGAGGCAGTGCGCAGTGCCGAGCAGGTGACCACCAGGGTATTCCTGGATGCTGTTGCCGAACCATCGGCGCGGGGTCTTGTCAGCGTCGATGCTCGACGCCGGCAAGCCGAGGAATACCGGTCCGCCATCGTGACTCTGCAATCCACGATGGGAGATGAATACTGGAAGGCTGACCGGGGAGCCGGGATTCGGTCACACAACAAAATATGTGCTGCTATCGATTCCGTTGCCGATCGATTCGCGGCCGGTATACGTCCCGCCGGCACGTTACTTTGGTATCCCACCGATTCGCTGAGGGAGATAATCGCCGCCGAAGGGCTGGTTGCGGAGCCGGACCGAGGTACTACCTTTATCGAACCCGGTGGCTGGGCGGACCTGGACCTGGTGTTGTCCTACTTCGCGGACACCGGGGATACCCGGGTCTCCGGAACCCGCACCCCGGTACCCGATGAGCTCGGCGCATTTGTTGTGCTGCCGATCGCTGATGTGGTCGCGGTGGCGCCGGAGCGTCGGCGAACGGCCGGCGATGCGAGGGCGGCACGGTACCGCTCCCAGGATCCGTCCGCGGTCGTTCGCCACGATCTCGATGTCGCATATATCGTGCCCTTCTTCAGCGGGGGCCAGGTGCTGCCGAACGAGTCGGCGAGCATCGACCCGGTATCCGGGGATTCGATCGAAATCTCGGCTGCCGAGCTGATCAAAGACGCCTTGGCCGGGGCCGGATACAGCCGACAATGGATTGAAAACCATGTGATCGCGCCGGACACACCTTTCGTCTACGACCGTCACGCCGCCGACGGACCTGGGGTTCAGGAGTACCTGCGTGGTGCTCAGGAAATAATCGAAGCCCGCATTGCCGAACGGGGTGGTTACGCGGAGCGGTCGACCATCCCGCTCACCGCAATGCGCGATGATGGGGGCGTCACCACCGAATATCTGATAACTACAGCTGGGAGCCCGGGGCTCCCGGGCCATGACGACCATCGGGCCCGGGTGTCCATTCAGTCGGACCGCCCGATGGTCGCACCGGAGCAACTGCCGCGCACTTCCGAGGATGAAGAAGCCCTGATTGACATACAGGGCATCGATCGGAATGTCGAAGCATTGGCTCGAGAACTGACCCGACTGGGACGAACCCTGTCCTTGCACGATTATTCCAAAGCGGATGACACTGTAGCGATGCGCGGAGCGCTGGAGCCGTTGCGCGGAGAGTTCAACAGGATATTCCAAAGCCATTGGGACCGGTATATGTCCGAAAGTGCAGCCTTGCCTTTATATATGCGCCCCTCCGCAGGTGAGGCTGATTCGATTCAAGGGAGAATATATGATCTGGGAAATAGGCGGAAACTTGAGCCCGAGGAAGTGCGAGAACTCAGCGAACTGATCGGTCTCAAAAGGGAAGGGAATTTTCTTGGTATAAGCTTTTCGGATACGGAAAGGCGGTTGAAATTTTCTCGTCGTCGTTCTGAATCCGAAGCGGAATTCGGGGAGCGGTTGCTGTCTTTTGCCAAATCTATTTCCGCTCCCGGCGGGTACAATAATCAAAACAGAATCTCAGGCGCTGCGCGTGTGATCAAGCGGCTACGGGTTTCGGGGGATCATCATCTCCAGGCCGATCGTCACTGGACCGCCGGTCGATTGAACGAAGAACTGGAAGCGTTTTTCAACGATATCCGACGGGCAACGTTGGACTCATGGCGGCAGGTCGACCACGATTCCTGGACGAAATTGGTCGCGGTGCATCTTCGCCGCTTGCAGTCGATGGAACAATCGTTCGAGGATGTTCAGACATCGTCGCCCCCGCTGAAAATCGATCGCGTACTGGAGGATTCGATATCCGCGACCAACCGCGAGCTGGCGCGGTGCATTGCGGAATCGTCGATCTCCGGACTGCGCAATCCCGATTGGTGGAAGAAGCACATCGCGCCCTACTCGCAGTCCCTCACCGCGCTGCGACGGAAGCTGGGCTATGACCTCGACACCAGTATCGACGATGTCGAGCGGTTACATGCAGAGATAGAGTCCGCTGTCGAAGCCAGGCAAGGTCCCGTCGCCGGGACCGACGAGGTCGCTGACGCTGAGGGTGCCGATAACGGTGTGGCGGGCTATCGGCGCCCTGGCACCGATCATCCGCCGAAGCGACTGTGCGGCGCGAAGGTGCAGGGCGTAGTCGTGGCTGCGGTGGGTCCGGAACGCGCGGTCGGGATGAGTCCGGCGTCGGTCGAGGACAAGACCGTTGCGGAGCAGGGCTTGTCCGGCAAGAAGTTCGCGAAAGGTCTGGCCGCGAATTGGCATCCTGTGCCATTCGGGCAAGGGCGCGTCGGATTGGACGAGCTGGTCTGGCAGGTACGCGATCCCGAGGCCAACGTGGCATTGATCGCCGCTGCGTTGGAAGGCAGCAAGGATTTCGCGCACGCCATCGCCGTAGTCGAAGTGAACCCGGCATTGGTCGAGGAGTTCTCGCAGCTGCAGAACTTCCTTGGCGAGGTGGTGGTGTTCGACGGCGCCTATCCGGGCGCCGATGAAGACGGCTGGATCGTCGGCGATGATGCGGTGAACGAGTGGGTGGATCAGTCGAGCGCGGGACTGGCCGACGTGCACGGCATCGTGTTCGACAAGGGCCTGCGCGCGGCGTCGGTGCTCACCGAGGGTGAGGAGCCGGCGCCGGGCGGCCCGGTGCTGCCGTTGGGTGCGCGGGAAGGTGACGGGCCATCGATCGGATCCGTCGAGTTCCGGGCCGGCGACGATTTGCATGACGTGCTGCGGCGCACCAACGAGTTGGTCGACCGGCTGGCGTCCGGCTGGCCGCCGGGCACGGCGGTGATGGGCGAGCTGTTCGCACGATGGGTGGTCGGTCTCACCCGTGGAGTCGGCACGATTGAGCAGGGGCGAGTGTCGGTGCGGTTGGTCGACCGGGCCGGCCCGTTGTTCGAGGTCGAGCTATGGGACAGTAATTTCCGGCTGGCGCGGTGCATCGGGGAGTCTCTTCGCGAATTCGAGCTGGATGTGGGACGGTTCGCCCATCGACACGGCGAGCTGCGCTCGCTGGTTGGCGACACGCTGGGGAGTGGGCTGGATCACGACCAACGGGCGGTGGTCGCGTCGGTGCTGGAAGCGCTGGCCGCTCGAGTCGACTCGTCCCGCGCTGGCCCTTTGCAGATCATGTTTTCCCGGGGCATCGGCGGCGATGACGAGCTGTCGGCTCGGCTGGGTAGGCGTGGAGCGGAAACGGACTGGACCGACGAGCTGACACTGGAATTATCCGAGGGCGGCGGGTTGGCCGATGCGGCGCTGACCATCGTGCTGGCTATCGATCCGGAGCAGGCTCTGGACACCGTGGTCACTCACGTGCGGGCGGTGGTTCGGGAGCTGGCGGTCGGGTGGCCGACAGGCCAGAGCGATAACGCGATAGATGCGGCCGAGCGTTTGCTGCGGGCCGCGGGCGCTCGGCACGACGGCGCGCCCACGATCCGCGAGATGGAGATCGTGGTTCGCGGGAAGCCGGGTGCCCAGGGCGGCGGGATCGGGCTTGTGAGAGTTGATATTTGCGCGGCGCCGGGGAGGCTGCCTGCCGAGCCTGCACTGGCCGAGGACCATTCGCCCATGCAGGGTGACGGCACGACCGGGTACCAAGTTTCGGGCACCCGACCAGGAGAAATTGCGGCCCCGAATCAATCGATTCCGGCCGGCGACATACTCGAACTTCCCCAGGCCCCCGCCGATCAAACGATAAGCGCGAACAGCATCGGTGACGGTGCCACGGGCTATGTCGCCCCGACACGCGAAGCCGCGAGTGGTGACGCCGTGCCGCCCGGACCCCCGGCAGGGGAGTCGGTCACCACCAACGACCCACCGCCCACGAAACAGCCACGCCGGGGCGGGGGCCTGGCGGGGTCACCGGACGTGCCGGTCGGCTTCGTACCGAGCGTGTATCCGATGGCGATACCACTCCGCGGTATGCGCCGGGATTCTTGCGGGACGCAGCCCGAACCGCGGATCGCGTTCGCCGACACCCCGGGTGGAGAGGGATCGTCATCAGCGTGGTCCGACCGGCCGCGCGCCGACGACGACTTCGCAGTCGGCGTCACCGGGGACCCGGTCGACGACGGGGTCCGGCGGGACGCGGTGCGGCAGGACGGGGCGCGGGAGGTACTGAGCGCGACGTTCTACAAGAACCCGATCGGGGCGCAGGATGCCGATGCGCAACTGGTCGCGTTCGAGCCTGCGGCAATGTCGGATGTGCCCGGCATCATCGAAGTCTGCAGGACGGCGGCGGCGGCGACCTATCGGGAGGCGGGCGCCGATCCGGCCGCGCTGGACGCCTTTTTCGCCGCCGTCGCGGAGATGGACCGGGAAACCGAGCAGTGGAAATCCACGGTTCGTGATCACCGGGACGGTGGGTGCTGGATCGCGCGCGACAACCGCCGGGTCGTCGCTGTCGCCCGGACGCGATACGACGACGACCTGGACATGCTGATCGTCGAGCATCTGTACGTCGATCCCGAATATCAGGGCCGGGGAATCGGTTCCCGTTTGCTCGACGACTTGGTGCACCATCAGGGCGCGGCGGCTATTCGAGCCGAGGTACCATCCAATACCCGAGCCGTGCAGTTCTTCGTGAATCACGGCTTTGTGCCCGCCGGAGCGACGACCACGCTGAACCGGTTGCAAGAGCACGGCATTCACCTCGACCAGGACGTTCTGCTCCGCCGCACGCCACCCCGGAACCCAGAAGCCGACCCGGACCGGTCCCAGCCACCCCCCGCGGTCCCGCGGCATGTCCCCAACGCCGAGATGGGCACAGACGACGTCGGGCCGCGGTCGGGAGTCGGAGCTCCGCCGCTGAACAGTCCACCGGAGGTGACGGGTTCGTTTGTCGTGCAGGAGCTGGACGGGGCTACGGTCGACCGCCAGGCCGACCAGGCCCCGGCGGACACGCCACCTCCGTCGCCCGCAGAAATTCAAGTGGCCGCCTTCGATCCGGGCGACTCCGTTTCGGTCGTGGCGAATCCGCTTCGGGCCACTGATCCGTTGGCCCCGACCAAGACCCAGTTCACGCACGGACGAGACCTGATCGACGACTTCGACTACAGCGTGCTGCTCACTGCCCTGAACAGCAGCAAGCCCGGTGATCAGGCGCTGGCCGAAATCTACCGGCGGCAGGGGTTCGACGGACGTCCGACTTTGGCCGAACCCGACGAGATCGATGCGGTCCTTGCCGCGGGCGGCAATGAATTCTTCCGAGGGGTGTCCGATCCCGAACACGCAGAGCAGTTCAAGACCGGTCAATTTCATTTTCCGGGCGAGGGAACTTCTCTGCAAGTCAACGGCACCTGGGTGACGACATCCAGGTCCGGTGCGGTGTTCTGGTCGGGTAACGACGACCCGCACTGCGTGATCCGCATGGCCCTGCGACCCGGCGCGCGGTGGCTCAACATGGCTGATTTCGATCGAGATCCCGAATATGCAGAATTCCACAAGGAACAAGACGACAGGATCAGCCGCGCGGACCGCGAGTATCGGCAATTGCACGATTCCGGTGATACCTCGCGGTCTGCGGAGGCCCGTAAAAGTGTGCTTTCGGGCCAGAGTTCGGTGTGGGAAAACATCGGGCGATTCGCAGCTATCAAGGGCTATGACGCCATCAAGATCTCCAACTACAGCATGGATGAACGTGACCCAGGTGGGCATTGGGTCATACTGAACCGCGGAGTGCTGGTCGTCGAGCGGACGGTCGCATCGAAAGGCATGGAACTCAACCGTTCCGCAGACATACCCGTGCCGGGCGCGCCGAAGGGCAGCATGGGCGGTTATCCGCACCCGGAGGGGGACTTGGACTTCCGAGTCGGCCGGAGTGTGCCGGGTTCGGATGGGTCTGCGCAGGCGGCGAGCAGAGCGACGATCACAGCCGGGCCCGACCGCGCCGGCGGTGACGAGTTGGGTCGGCGGTTGTTCGCGCGGTACCGCAACGTGGTCTTGGGGCAGGTGGGGCCACGCGCTCGGGGAGACCGTGACCTGTTGAGAGACGTTGTTCAGCAGGCATTTTTGCGGTTGCGAGATGAGGCGGCCGAACTTCCCGAGGACGCGGACCTGAGTGGTCGGGCGGTGGCGTTGGCGTTGGAGGCGTTGGAGTTTCAGCAGCTCCGGCGTAAGTTTCCCGAATTCCGTCGCCGGCTTGTCAAAGCAGCAACGAACGAAGCGGCTGCCACGGCGTTGTCGCTGGCCGGTTTAGAGCAGATCTGGGATGCTCTGGTGTCTCTGACCGCGGCAGAGAAACAGACGTTGTTGCTGCGCTACCTGGCAGGTATGCCGGAGGCTGCGGTTGTCGAGGTGATGGGTGTCGAGTCGTCGGTCGCGGCTTCTCTGCGGCGCAACGGTCTTCGACAAGTAATGGCGAAGATACTGGCCGCGCGGTCGGAGCAGCCGTCGGAGGTGGTGCCGGCGGAAGAGATTCCAGCCGAACCGGTGGTCACGTTGGAAGACATCGCCCGAATTGCCGGGGTGAGTGTCACTACCGCGCAACGGGCCATCTACGACCGTCGGGTGGGATTGGCCGATGAAACCCGGATCCGGGTACGCAGGATTGCCGCGGAAGAGGGTTACCCACTGGCAGATCAACAAATTTCGCGTCCGGACGATGTCCCTCGGCGGCGTACGCTGACCGACCTGTCGGAAAGATCCGGTCTGGGCCTGCGGGATGTCAGCGACATTCTTTCGGGCAAACAGCTACCAAGGGCAGCAACCCTGCGCCGACTACGGCAGGCGGCCGAGGAGATCGGCTTCGATTTGGAAGGCTCGGTCGACAGGCCGCGTGCCACCTTGGCAGATGTGGCCCGGCGAGCGGATGTGAGTGTGGGGCAGGCCGGCCGGGTCATCCGGAACGAGCCAGTGGCTCTGGGACTGGTCGAACGGGTGATGTGGGCCGTGGCAGAACTCGACTACCAGGCCCCCAGCACGTATGTCCGCCGTTCCTCGGCCGCCTCGGTTGGACTTTCCTCGGACGCCCCGAGCAGCACAGTGCGAGCATCCGGTGCCGCCGCCGCGGCATCTGGTTCTCCCGATGGAGTGGCCCAACCGCAATCATGGGAGCACCTGCGGCGTACCACCATTGAGCAACCTCAGAGCCACACTGACGGCCATGCCACTATGAACCATCCTCAGATGGTCGAAGACGAGCGGCAGGATGCTCTCCATCCGGATGTCGAAGCCCGGATTGCCGAACGGCCGACAGCTTTAGGAGTAGAGACGCAGGCCGGGCGCCTGCTCGAGGCCGGGTTGTTCATCCCAGATATCTTTTTGTATTCCGCAATCGTTGCCGGCCATCCGTCGCCGGAACGGATGTTCGGGGACGTTGAATGGCTGCTCTATCTGGTAGCCAGGGACTACTCTCGGCAATACGGAAACCAGCCGTTGACCGTCGGTTTCATCGTGGGCCTGCACCGGATTGTGGCGTCGAATACACGATTCGCCGGCGACTTCACTCTGGGCGTGGTCGCCGGGTTGTCGTCGCCGTTGACGGAATCGCAATTGTCCGCCGTTGCAGAAAATCCAATAGTGGAATTTTCGCAACCGACGTTCGAGGATAAGTTCGGACTATTGAACTATCCTTATCGTCTGTCGACGAATGACGTCTTGGAAAAGCTTGAGTCGCTGTGCCGTTGGTTCAATGAGATTGCGCTCGATCCTGAGGTCGGTGACGTCCAACTCGCTGCGACGTTGCAGCGTGAATTCATAAGCTATCACCCCTTTCATGACAAAAACGGAACCGTATCCAGGTTCTTGATGAATTGGGTGCTGGAAAATCGTGGACAACGCAATGGAAAACTAGGACTGCCGAGCGCCCACTCGAATCACCACGGGCTCCTGATGGGACTCCAGGAATGGGAGCGTGAAATCAGGTTGGGCCGTGAGCGTTATCGCGAGCGAAAATCCCGTTACGAAGAAATCGGAGATTCGATCAGTGCGGTCGAGCTCTACGGGGTCGAGGAAATGCGTCAGCGTTTCTTGCAAATCGGTGGAACGCGTTCCCATCTCCCATCCGAGGCGAAACGAAATCGTCGATACTACCAGACATTGCACAAACGATTGACTCAGCCTGAACGGCACCGGACCACTCGCAAGGCCGGGCCGACTCCTGCGGCGCCGAAAACTCGATCCGGAGACGGTGGGCTTTTGCCGATCTCGGTATCCCGAGTCCATCTGGATGACGCAAGCGAAAAGTTCCTGGTTCCATTCGGTGAGGTCATGGAGACCGCGATGCTGCTGCTGGAGGTGGATGGCGAACTCGTGCGATTGCCGCTCGAAGCAGACAGTTACGGGTGGTGGCGCGTCGCGCCCGACGGATCGGTTGGCATTCGCGAACGGCTGGCGAACCATTTCCGGGATCTGCTGACGGAAAGTTTTGAAGAATTGGTGCAGTTCATTGCGTCCGAACTGCCGACGCCGCCTGTTGTACCAGGGTTTCGCCGCGATCTATCTCAACTATTGGCAATAGCGCAAGCTTCGCCCGGTGGTGCCAGAATGATTTACGGCATCGGTCACGGCAGCTCGTTTCCTGAGGGTCGTCGACGGCCCGGGGACGTGCTCGTCCACAAGCACGGGCTTCTTCTGCCGGATATTCAAGCAGATGTGCGAGACCTCGGGGTAATTCCGGATGAGGTATTCGACGAGATCTTGGCCAGCTACGTCGAAATAGATTTCCTTACGGAACAGTTTTCTCGCACGGCCTCCGAGATCTGCCGAGTATTGAAGCCTGGCGGCAGAGTTCTTATACAGACTTGGGGGGTTCGGCTCGATGACGTGATACTGCAACAGAATATCGAAGGAAACCTGGAAGACGCCGGATTCATACATCGAGAATTCGACCCTCCGCGCTGCGAAATCAGGGCAATCAAGCCCATAGACACCTACGACGACACCATCGGAGTTCGGATCGAGGTCGCTGACGATGGCACGTCTGTATTGCCGTCCGCGATAATTCGAGCGCCACATGCGTCGTCGACTCGCGGGTCCCGCGACGGCGACAGCAACGGGGATCCCGATGAGCGCGGCCAACCATGCGATGAAGGACACAACGCCACAGATAAGCCCGCACCACCGCTGCAGCCTCGAGATATCGCCGACACCGGACAGGCGGAACCGGACGCGGCCGCGACCGAGGAGCAAGTAGCGGCGCCAGCAGAACAGCTCCCCGCCGCACCTCGACGGGCTGCGCGGTTCGCAGCTCCAATCGGGATCGCGGATGTGCCCAACCCGGAACGGCGCTGGGACGGTGACAACGGCAAAGCCTGGGATCGCGGTCCCAAGCCTGCACGGGGACAAAGCTCGGTTGAAAGGCTCTCGCAGCTCAACGCAGACGGCGGTGGTGGTGGACGCCTCCCCAGGGCCGAGCGATCGCCCACCCGCGAGAGCGCGGCGACCAACGAGGAGCAGACGTCGGACGAGGCACGTGTGCAGAACGCGCCGCCCGTGGACGGGGAGGCCTCGACTCCGCGGGTTTTCGGCCTCGCGCCGAGCGAGCCGGTCGCCATCGACTTGGAGCGGGCCGGCATCGCCGTGCTACAGCAACAGATGGCTGATGGCCAGTTCACGTCGGTCGAGTTGGTTGAGGCGTACCAGCACCGGATCCAGATGGTCGACAAACAGGGCCCGCGCCTGAATGCGGTCCGGTGGCTGAACCCAGACGCGGTGAGGGATGCAAGGCGGCTGGACGAGGAGCGTCGACGCGGCTACGTACGCGGGCCGCTGCATGGGATCCCGGTGATGCTCAAAGACGTCTGCGACATAACCGGCGCGCCTACCACAGCCGGCGCCGTGGCGCTGCGCTACTCGGTTCCTGTTCGTGACGCGTTTCTGGTGCAAAAACTGCGGGAGGCAGGTGCGGTAATCCTGGGAAAGACCAACCTGTCCGAGCTTGGAAACTACATCGCGAGCGAGTTGCCGGACGGCCACAGCGGGCTTGGTGGGCCGGTGCACAACGCCTACGGCAAGGACCTCGAACCTGGCGGTTCCAGCACCGGATCTGCGGTAGCGGTCGCCGCGGGGCTGGTCGTGGTGGCAATCGGTGCCGAGACCTCGGGCTCGATTATCAACCCGGCGCAGGAGAACTCGGTGGTTGGAGTGAAGCCGACGCCTGGTTTGGTCAGCCGGACCGGGATCCTGATTCTTTCGCGTACCCAGGACACCGCTGGCCCGATCGCCCGAACGGTGTATGACGCGGCCGTACTGCTCACCGTACTGACCGGGGTGGACCCGGAAGACCCTGCCACCGCGGCCCGTGCTGCCGTGGTCGGCACCGACTACACAGCGGGGCTGTCTACCGACGCACTGCGTGGCAAACGAATCGGAGTAGTCGTCCCAAGGAAGGCCAGTCACAATCTGCGGACTGCATTCACCGAGGCGCAGGCGGTGCTCAGTACACAGGGAGCGACTGTGGTCCCGGTCACGGCGACCTACACGGGTATGCCGCCGCACATCATCGGATACGAGTTCCACAAGGCCTTCAAGGAGTACGCGTCCAGGCTGCCCGCGGATGCACCGATGAAGACGCTCGGAGACTTGGTCCAGTTCAACAAGGCACACCCCAGTGCGATCAAGTATGGACAGACACGGCTCATCGAGTCCAACGACAAAGACCTGGAAGATCCAGAGGAGAAGGCGAAGTATCAGACCAACCGTGACACCGGTATCGCGATGGCTCGGGACCGGATCGACTCCGTGCTCGCAACGAACCAGCTGGACGCTCTGGTGTTCGTCGAGGACGACGGATACCAGCTCAGTGCCCGTGCGCTGTATCCCGCCGTTTCGGTGCCAATCGGGTACGACCCGGACAGCGGCCAACCGTTCGGAATGACCTTGGTCGGCCGCCAGTTCACCGAGGCTTTGCTGCTGGCTTTCGCTTATGCCTACGAGCAGGCAGCACAGGTGTGGCGCCCGCCTTCCGAGATGAACCCGGCACTGTACGCGGGGCCTGTGGGTGCGGTGCCCGGGGATCCGATTGATTGGGCGGCGATCGCGGATCGTCCGGCGCGGACGGTACGCGACCTCGCGGATCCGGCGATAGCGGTTCCCTTCGGGTGGCGAGGCGATCCGGGGATGGAATTCGCATCCGATCCGAATCGACCCGAGACAGGGGCATTCGGAAACCTGGCCGGCCGTGCAACCGACCCCGACACAGCCGCGAACACCGACGCCCCGCCCTTGACCGTAAGCAGCAGTAATAACGATGGCGCCAGGCCAGATTCGGCACCGCATGCCGACGGCGGTTTTCCGGGGCTGGACGTGTCCGCCGATGCGACGCCCCGTAAAAAGCCGAATGTAACCTCCGGCACGCCGGCGCCGTCCGCGCCAGGATCCCGATCTGCAGACCGAACCATCGCCGGCAAAACCTCTGACTTGGGCAATGTGCCTGCTGGGCTGCGGCAGTTGTTCTTCGACGGCGGCCAAGGTCAGGATTCGAGCGGTGCACCCAACGGCGCCGCTGGAAATCCGAGGTCTTCGGTGGAGCAGCGGTTTGTCGAGTGGTGCCGCGCCCGGCTCGAGGATGGGCCCAGGGTACCGAGGCTGGGGTTGACGGAGTACACCGAGATGCATCGACTGGAGACGGGGCAGGTCGGGCGATGGCTGGCGCGCGCGGGGCTCGATGCGAGCGATCTCGCCGTAGTGCCGACCGGAGAGTTCCCCCGGCCGGATGACGGTGGTACCACGGCGTGGTTGGTGGCGGTGCGTCGTTTTTTGGGGGTGTTGCCAAGTCGGATGGACGAGTTGGTGGGCGCGTTGCCGGGAACGTGGTTTGCGGCCGAGCATGGAGAGGTGGAGTTGGACTCGGTACATGTCCGCGCGTTGTTGCGCCGGGTACGGGGCGCACGCGAAGCATATATGGATGTGGCACGCATATACCCGGCGCTATTGACTCCGGAGGGTTTGGCGGCGTATCCGGAAGGTTATTCTCATATCGGCGGATATCTCCGATTTCGTCGCGAATCCAAACAGTTGAGCCAATATTCTTTGGCAACTATCCTCGGAAAGCCTAATACCACGATCTTGAGATGGGAGTCGGGCGCGAAGAGGCCTCCGGATAAGAGCGTAGAGGAACTGGCTGGAGTCACACTTTTCGATGACGGTGTGACGTATGACGAGCTGGCGGAGAAATTCACCTACCTCCCGACGCGATCGCTGATATTTCCGCCGCTTCGTGCTACCGAGTCGTTCGACGAGTACTTGCGATACCTCAGGCGGATGAACAATCTCACAGTCGCGGATGCGGCACGCATCTTCAGGGTCAAAGAGCTTACAATTACGAAACACGAGAGCGGTGGATTTCGACTGCGTGATGACCTCGGCATGTTGAAGGTATGGGATCTGGTTCTGAACCGTGCAGGTTCATGGAACGACCTGGCCGAGGAATGGGGATACAGTTATCGCATGAATACGATCGGGGAAACGATCCCCGACCCGCCGGGCTATAAAACGGTGCACGATTGGTTACGGGCGTTACGACTGTACTATCGGATGACGCAGTCCGAGTTTGGTTCGTGCACTGATATATCGAGGTCGCGGATCAATAATGTCGAGAACGATCGAAAGCCCGGGATCGATTATCTCCGAAAGATATGGCAGACTTTAGCTCTGCCTGCTGAGCCGTTGATTTCGGCATTGCGGTGCTTCTACCCTGAAATCGACATCCGAGCGGGTAGGGGGCGGGGTACCCGGCAGGTCGAGTCGCTTCGTCAGATCGTGGGGAGAAAGACGGACGGGCAGATCGCGGCTTGGGGAATTCCGGAGTCTCTGGAGGAGCAGCGGTTTGTCGAGTGGTGCCGGGCGCGGCTCGAGGACGGGCCCAGGGTACCGAGGCTGGGGTTGACGGAGTACACCGAGATGCATCGACTGGAGACGGGGCAGGTGGGGCGGTGGCTGGCGCGCGCGGGGCTCGATGAGAGCGATCTCGACGTCGCGCCGACCGGACAGTTCCCGAGGCCGGGTGATGGCGGTGCCATGGCTTGGTTGGCGGAGGTGCGTAGTTTTTTGGGGATGCTACCGAGGCGGATGGACGAGTTGGTGGACTCGTTGCCGGGAACATGGTTTGTGGCCGAGCTCGGAGAGGCGGAGTTGGGCCTGGTACATCTCCGTGCATTGTTGCGCCGGGTACCGGGCGCACGCGAAGCGTACATGGATGTGGCGCGCATATACCCGGGGTTGCTGACACCGGACGGGATACCGGCATACCCCGAAGGATATCGCGAAATCGGCAGATACTATTTGTTCAAGCGCGAATCCGAGCATTTAAGCTCACGAGGGCTGGCTGATTCACTCAATAAGAGTGAGGTCGCAATCGTCAGATGGGAAAGAGGAGTTAGTCAGCCTACGAAAGAAAATGTCGAGGCCTTGAACAAGGCGTTGTCTTCGCGCTATATCGTGACTTCCGATGAGATAGTCGAAAACTTTCCCTTCCTGCGCAGGGAATCGACCTCCGATCCGGCCGAACCTAAATATCGCTCGATGGGCCACTGGCTCCAGTGCGAGCGACAGCGGCGTGGATGGACTCAACAGGAATTTGCGGATAATGCCGGCGTGAGCATGCACACAGTGCACCATGTGGAGAGTGGTGGTTACCGTGTGACTCACGGTGTTCTGCGTGCCCTGTGTGGTGCATTGGGTTTTTCTGGTGATATTGTGCGGGCGGCTGTGCTGCGCTTCGAGCCTCGGCTTGTGGACTATTTCAGTGAATCGGTCCCGGACCCGATGGACTTGAAATTCCAGTCGATGGGCGACTGGATCAGAGCTGCGCGGCAGCGGCACGGATGGACTCAACAGCAACTCGCAGATGACGCCGACGTGAGCCATGAAACAGTGCGCCGTGTGGAGAATGACAATCGCCGTGTGACCTATAGCGTCCTGCGTGCTCTGTGTGGTGCATTGGGTTTTTCTGACGGTATTGTGCGGGCGGCTGTGCTGCGCTTCGAGCCTCGGCTTGTGGACTATTTCAGTGAATCTATCCCCGACCCGATGGACTCGAGATTCCAGTCGATGGGCGACTGGATCAGAGCCGACCGACAGCGGCACGGATGGACTCAACAGGAACTCGCCGATAATTCCGGTGTGAACGTCTTCACGGTGCACCGTGTAGAGAGTGGCGATGGTAGTGTGACTCACGGTGTCCTGCGTGCTCTGTGTGATGCTCTGGGTATTCCTGCCGATATTGTGCGGACGGCTGTGCTGCGCTTCGAGCCTCGGCGTGTGGACGATTTCCCTGAACCGATCCCCGACCCGATGGACCCGAGATTCCACTCGATGGGCGACTGGATCAGAGCTGCGCGGCAGCAGCACGGATGGACTCAACAGCAACTCGCAGATGACGCCGACGTGAGCCATGAAACAGTGCGCCGTGTGGAGAATGACAATTGCCGTGTGACCTATAGCGTCCTGCGTGCTCTGTGTGGTGCATTGGGTTTTTCTGGTGATATTGTGCGGGCGGCTGTGCTGCGCTTCGAGCCTCGGCTTGTGGACTATTTCAGTGAATCTATCCCCGACCCGATCGACTCGAGATTCCAGTCGATGGGCGACTGGATCAGAGCCGCCCGGCAGCGGCACGGATGGACTCAACAGGAATTTGCGGATAATTCCGGTCTGAACGTCTTCATGGTGCACCGTGTGGAGATTGGTGCGGTTAGCGTGTCTCACGGTGTCCTCCGTGCTCTGGGTGATGCGTTGGGTTTTTCTGGTGATATTGTGCGGGCGGCTGTGCTGCGCTTCGAGCCTCGGCTTGTGAACTACTTCAGCGAATTGGTGTGCGATCCGATGGAATCAAGATATGAGTCGATGGGCGACTGGATCGAAGGCGACCGGCAGCGGCGTGGATGGACTCAACAGGAACTTGCGGATAATTCTGGTGTGAACGTCTCCATGGTGCACCGTGTGGAGAACGGTGATGTCGGTGTGTCTCACGGTGTCCTGCGTGCTCTGTGTGATGCGTTGGCTATTCCTGACGGTATTGTGCGGGTGGCTGTGCTGCGCTTCGAGCCTCGGCTTGTGGACTATTTCAGTGAATCGGCCCCGGACCCGATGGACTCGAGATTCCAGTCGATGGGCGACTGGATCAGAGCCGCCCGGCAGCAACGCGGATGGGGTCAACGGGAACTGGCAGATCATGCCGGCATGAGTAGGGGAACTGTGCAGACTGTGGAGAGTGGTCGTTACCATGTGACTCATGGTGTCCTGCGTGCTCTGTGTGATGCGTTGGCTATTCCTGACGGTATTGTGCGGGTGGCTGTGCTGCGCTTCGAGCCTCGGCTTGTGGACTATTTCAGTGAATCGGTCCCGGACCCGATGGACTCGAGATTCCAGTCGATGGGCGACTGGGTCAGGGCCCTCCGGCGGTACTATGGACTTACCCAACTGCAACTGGCCGCTCGCATGAACAGAAATGACGAGATGGTTTGGAAAGTGGAGAAAGGCGGCACTGTAAAGTTCGATTTCCTACGGAGAATGCGCCGCGCTCTCGATTTGCCCAGCGGATTCGTGCGCTCGGCTGCGGAGCGCTTCCTCCGGACCAGAAACTCGCCCGGCGACCGGCTGGCTGAAGACATGTTCTGGGATCTCTTCGAGAGCGAACCGGGATCACCGGAAGAGACAGCGATCGTAAACCTAATCTGGTTGGAGTATGACTGGATTGCACACGCAGCCGCACGACGCTGGCATGATCGCTCCGAATCCAGTGACGACCTCACCCAGCGCTTCCGCGAAGCGATTAGGGTGGCGATAATGAACCATCTCCCGTGGGCTCCATTCACCGCCCATGCTTGGCGGGCGTGTCGAGGCACAATGCGGAAATCGTACTTCGAATCGAAATTCTTGAACGATTTGGACGATTCGACGCTGCGTGTAGTGACCAGGGTTTATACCTACATCGAAAACGTAACCGGGATGCCCGACGCAGATGAAATTGCCGAGGCCCTCGGTCTGTCGCCATCCGAAGTCGTCTTTGCGCAACAAATCATCAGTGGCGAGATTGTGAGTATAGATGAAGACGAGGTTGCGGACAAGCCCTCTCCGGCTCCCATTCGCACGAAGTTGCCGAAAGCGATGCAAAAGAAGATTTATGAGGCTCTATTGGATATTCCCGATCGGGAATTGGCGGAAAAAGTGGTTCTGTTTCATTTCGTCAATGGTATTCCGGTGGATGAAGTGAGCACGCTTCTACGGATAACACCAGAAAAAGTCCGACAGCTGGCTGTCGAGGCCAAAGAACGGCTTCAAGCGGTGTTGCCTCGACCGCAATAGGAGAGGAAGTTATTCAGCTCTCAACGGTGAAAGAATTTGGAAATTGCGGCCACATGGCAACCTGCGGTTCAACCTGAGTTGCACAATTGATCGGACATTGGATGACCTGCTTGTAATTGCTGCTGGTCGCGGAGTTACTGGTGGTCGATGTGGGTCACTAATCGGTCGGTAGGATTGCCGGTTGTGGCGTTCATTCGCAAGGTGAAGACCGCGTCCGGGGCGACGGCGGTGCAGATCGCGGAGAAGGACGGGCGCCGCAACAAGATCATCGAGCACGTGGGGTCCGCCCATGCCGATTCCGAGCTGGCCGCATTACTGGAGACCGCCCGCAGCAGACTGCTGGCCGGGCAGCAGATGCTGGATCTCGGTCTGGATGGCGCCGCGCCCGGGCCGGCGCGGATCACCGGCAAACGTGCCCGGTGGCTGATCGAGACCATCACCACCGGCTGGCGGAATCTCGGTTTCGGTGTGATCGCCGATGAGGCGTTCTTCCAGCTGGTACTGGCGCGGCTGGTGCAGCCGACCTCGATGAGTGATACCGTCCGCGTCGTCGGCGAGCTCGGGATGACACCGGCACACCGCAACACCTACGCCAACGCGCTAACCCGTTGCGCCACAAGCGATTACCGCGACCAGATAGCAACAGCATGTTTCGCCCACGCCGCGAGTATCGGCGGGCTCGCGTTGGTTCTCTACGATGTCATGATCGCGGCGAGCCCGCGACGTCGAGTACTGCCACACCGCCCGCCACGCTTTTGGCTGCGTCTGCGGATCCCACACCGGCTCAGCGCGATTGCGTCGGTCGTTGACCTGGGATTTAGCATGCCGTGGGGTGACCGTGTCGATGATCTGCCCGTCGGTGAACACCTCGCCGTGCCAGTGGAAGTGCGACGCCAGATCGGCTGGTGCTTTCACCGTGCGGGAACCGACGATGAACGACAGCCCTGCCGCGTCGAGCTCGGTCAGGTTCGACGCCGAGAGCATCCCGGTGGCCGCGGCGACGACCATGCGGGTGGCCTCGAGGCCATGCCGTTTCTGGAACTGGGCGATGATCGGCACGATCGTGGTGGTCTCGGCGGTGTTGCCTTCGAAACAGCCGATCTCCAAAGGGAACCCGGTGCGGTCGACCAACATCCCGACCAGGATCTGCGGGTCCACCCGCCGTTCCTTCGAGGACCCGACCTTGCGCAGGCCGTCTTCTTACTCGGCCTCGAAATACTGTGTTGTCACGTCGTAGAGCACCAGGCTCAAGCCCCCGGTGGCGGCGGCGTGGGCGAAGCACCTGCCCGCGATCAGGTCCCGAAACTTACCGGGACCGATCTGGGCAAGGTGGCGTTGAATCGTCTTGTACGACACCCGATCCGCGCCAAGGTCGGTTAGGGCGCGGACCGCGTCGGCCTTCGACGTCGGCTCCACTATCGGGGCGATCACCAGATCCCGGAACACCGGATCGGCAACGACGCCGAACCCGAGCTGGTCGTAGACACCAGCCAGGACGTCGTAGAGCAGCCGCGAGCTGGTGCCCAAAGTCCGGGCCGCAGAATCGAACATCGCCGGCCGTGATTCGGGTGGCAGCAACACGGGGCACGGAAGTCGGCTACATCGGAGATCCGCTCGACCGGATCCGGGACATCGAGGTCGAGCACACCCTGATCCCCGCCGACGATCCGCCGCGCCCGCTCCAACAGAATTCCCAGCTCAGCATCGGTGTGAGCGGACCCGACATGCTCAACGATCCGCACCCGGCCGCGGTCTTTACTCGCGACCTGCACCGCCACCGCTCCAGACGCGGTGGTACGCCACACGCCGGACTTTACCCGGTTAGTACCCCAAACACCCCTCCCGGAGCAACAAAACTCCAGGTCAAACGAGCATATGTCCGACTTCGCGGCGAAGGTGTCCCGAGTCAGGTCGCAACGGGGTACAGTTCGCTACGCGGATGTGCCGAAATGCGTCTACTGACGCAGCAACCGCGGCGAACTCGCGATGACTAGTCGGACACACCCTCGTCGAACACATCGACACCGTCCTGGGCGGCACGGCCCACCGACTCTGTCCCACTCTGCCCAACGTCGGCGGCGAGTTCGAGAAGCTTCTGGTGGGCTTTCGCTATTCCCGATGGTGTGTAGTGTGCGATCACCACACCGTCGTCGTTCTCGCGGTTGTCGACGTGGGCGCGCAGGTAATTGTAGGTTTCGGGCAGAAACAGGGTTGGTGTGCCCAGCGTGTGGACCGCGTAGTTCAGCGCGGATTGGTCCTCGATCGGGAGGGGGCGTTCGCGGTCGCGCCACTGCTTCGCGGCGAAGGTGAATACCGGCTCGTGCGCGCGGCGGTTCACGATGAACATGCCGGCGTTGAAGTACGTGGCTCGGGGTAGGTCGGCGTCGTACTCGGGATAGAGTCCGATGAACTGATCACGCACGCAGATGAATTCATCGTGATCGGCCAGCGCGGCAGCCGACCAGGGGCGCAGTACGACAGCATCGGAATCCAGATAGAGGATGGTGTCCGCTGCCGCGAGTTCGAACAGTCAGAGTTTGACGAAACCGGGGAACGCGTCGCGGGGAAACCCCGCCGGAGCGTGCTCGATGACGTGGAATTCCAGACCAGTCATGCGTTCGGCGCGTGCCGCGCTCAATCGCGCGGTCTCCCGATAGCCGCCGAGTCCTAGCATTACTCCGATCATCGGTTCAAAGATAATGCGCTGCAACGCCACAGCGGTGCGGTTGGCCTCATGAGCGAACGAAATGAGCGAACCGTGTCTTGGTGCGCTTCGCAGATGGCCGAGCCCAGCGGAGGAAAGGCGCGGTCATGAGCGAACTCCTGCGCTTTCGCGCCGGCGAGGACGGCGTGATCGTGGTCGAGGCGGACCCGTCCGACGCCGGCGTGCAACGGGTCGGCCGCGGTGGGGTAGTCGATGTGAAGCGGCGCTTCGAAGACGCTCTGACCGATATCCAGCATGCCGCCGCGGCGGCATTGGCGGTGTTCCGTGACGGCGATCTGAAACCGGACGGCGTCGAGTTGGAGTTCGGTATCAAGCTGAACGCCGAGGCCGGGGCGGTGATTGCCAAAACCTCGCTGGAAGGACACTTGACGGTCAAGCTGTCGTGGAATCCGGGAAAACGATCTCCGGTGAGTTGTCGGCCGTGCGCGCCTCATCGTTCGCACAGCGTCAGGATGTGCACGGCACCGGCCGCCTCACCACACGCGACACCACCGTCCGGCAGCGCCGTGACGGTGGTGATCCGGCCGTCGCCGCTGAAACAGGCCACTTCGGTCGCCGATTCCACATCGTGAACGGTCAGGCGGTCACCGACCCCGATCGCGACGCGTTGGTCACCGCGCAGTGCGGTTATCGTGCGCACCGGTTCACCCAGTTCTGCGATAACACCGAGCGACTCACCGTCGGATACCCGCCATGACCGGACGGTGCCATCGCCACCGCAGGTCACTACCCGCTCCCCGACAACGAGAATGCCGGTCAGCAGCGAGTCGTGCGCTCGGTGCTCCCAGACGGGTTCGGGCGAGCCGAGACACCACGCCGACAGCACTCCCGACACACAGCCGGACAAGATCCGGTGCTCGGCGACGGCGAGGCTGATGATCGGGCCGCCGGTACCGCGATAGCACTGAATCTGCAGCCCGGCCGTCACATCCCAGACACCGATCTCACCCTGTACGCCACCGACGACGACGTGGTGGTCCTCGAAGCCGGGCACCAGCATGCGTGGGGGCTCCGAGAGTTCGATCTCGATCGCCGGCCCGGTCAGGCTCGACCTCGCGGCGATTGCGCCCGTGAACCGCAGTCCGGTGGTTGTGGCCATGGCCAAACGGCCGGCACGGGCAACGACCCCACACAACTCTCCCCGTGCGACTTCCGTGCCGGTGTCGTGCCATGACTCGGTCTCGTTGGTTTCGTTGTCCGGCAAGGGAATGGACGTAGCGTCACCGCCTCGACCGAACACCCGCCAACCCAGTCCGGGTACTTCGACCACAGCTACGGCCGGTTGTGTGGTGATCCAGCGGGCCGTCCGTCGGCCGGTTCGCAGATTCCACGTGGACATCGATCCGTCGTCCGCGGTCACTACGATTGTTCGAGGGTCGACAACCGTGATCGATGCGATCCAGGCCGCATGCATCGAATCACTCTGCTGTGCTGCCGCTGTCACGTCCCAGACTCGCAGAGTCGACTCTTGCGCCGCGGACACGACGCGAGTTCCGTCGGCACTGAATGCGGCAGAGGCGATCCATCCGGTGTGGCCGCGGTAGGCCCGTGTCGGTGATTCGCCCGCGAACCGCTCGCGCAATCGCAAGATGCCGTCGTCGGCACCGGACAGCACCTGACGTCCGTCGGGCGACAACGCCACCATCTCGACCCATCCGGTATGCCGTCCGAGTTCCACGGTGGTCAGTCCGGATTCGATATTCAGAAGCTCCACCGCGCCCGAGGCGCTGCCGAGGACAGCGGTGGACCCGTCCGGCGTCACCTCGAGTGACCACACCTGGCCCTGGGCGGGGTCGCGGTCGGCGCCGAGGAAGGTTCCGTCGGTGTGATCCCAGCAATGGACGACGCCGTTGTCCGCGGCGAACAGGACGTGACGATCGGTCAGTGCCATGGCGCGTGACTGCACGCCGTATTGGCCGGTGTCGAAGCACCACTTCGGGGCGAGGTCGTGAATATCCCAGACTCTCAGCGTGCCGTCTTCGGATTTCGACGCCAGCGTGCGTCCGTCGTGCGCGGCGCGCACCGTGTACACACTTCCGCGATGGCCCTCGAGCACCCCTCTCTCCGCCTCTGTCGGCCAATCCCACACGCGCACAGTGCCGTCCATTGATGCCGAGGCGAGCAGCGTGCTGTCCGGTATCAGCGTGATCGACCAGGCCGCGCCGTTGTGCCCCCGCAGGATGCCGCGGACACTGCCATCCGCCAGATCCCATACCGGATCGTGCCGTCGGCGGATCCCGACAAGACCCAGCGCCCGTCAGGCGATACCGCGAGACTCCAGATTCCCCCCTCGTGGCCCCGCAGGTGGTACCGTTCCCGGCCATCGTCGGTCAGATCCCAGACCCGGATACTGCCATCTCAGCCTCCGGACACCGCGTATCGATCGTCCGGCGTGAGTACCACGTCGCGAACAGAACTAGTGTGCCCGACCAGCGTGAACAGCAGCGGGCCGCCCGGAGCCGTCAGGCTGGCCGACCGCGGACGCAGCCATCGCTCGCCCTCCCGATTCCGCGCGGCAGCGATGAGATCCTTGATCTGCGGCCACGCCGAATCGCCGAGACGACCGATGAGCTGGGCCGGCAGCTGCGCCCGGCTGCGCGTGAGGGCATGACTACTCAGGCGCAGGGCATCGCCGACAGCGGTGACCGGATCGGCCCGCGGCAGTAGCCGATACGCGGCGAGCAGTTCCGTCGCATCGGCCGCCCACAGCACAGTCTGCAGCCAGTCCAGCTGCGACAGCAGATCCCGCAACTGCGCAACCTCTCCCGCGGCGACGAGATGGTGTGGAAGTGCCCGATAAAAATATCCATCATCCGGACCGTATTGCCACCCGGCCGGAGCCTGTGCGCGATACGCCGCCACTAGCAGTTGGTGCAACCCGGGAAGGTCGATGGACTGCCGATGCAGATAGTCCATCTGCAGATCGTGGAGGCCGAATCTGCCATCGATCCCGAGATGGATCAGCGACCGGTCCGCGAGTCGGTCGAGTAGCTCCGCCACATCCAGATCGTCCAGCCCGGCGTGCGCCCACAGTGCCTGTGCCGCACCGACAGTAGGCTCGCGATCCGCGAACACGGCCAGTTCGAGGTAGCGCTCGCGGTCGTCCGGTTCCAGGGCGTCCACGCCGACGCTGATCGCGCGGAGCAGATTCGGATAAGGGTAGTTGCCGAACTGCTGGGCGATCTTGCCGAGATCGGCCTCTCGCAGTCGTCGTAGCACCCCGCGCCAGCGCTTCGGCCTGCCCGCTACCATGGCACCGGCCATCGCCATGGCCAGCGCGAGATGTCCGCATTCGACGGCGACCTCCAGCGCTTCTCGGGGCAGCGCCTCCACTGCGGTGCGTGCCCATTTGGCCAGCAGAGTCAGCGACTGGCGCAGAGGCAACTCTCGCACCTCGTGGCACGAGGCCCCGACGCCTCTGGCGATGGCGGCGTCGCGCGTGGTGAACAGCAGTCGACCGGGTTCCTCGACGATGTCGAGATCACCGAGATCCGATGCGGACCAGACATTGTCGATGACGAGCAGATATCGGCGCCCTGCCAGCAGTTGGGTCAGCAGCGCTTTGCCCTGCTGGGCGTCGACGAAGACCATGCCGGTTCGGCCGAATGCGGCGGCCACCTGTGCCTGCCTGGTCGGCAGGACGGGTTCGGGCCGAGTTCGACCCAGACGACGCCATCCGGGAACGCCGCTCGTACTCGGTCATCGCGGCACACCTCCGCCGCGAGAACAGATTTCCCTGCCCCACCCGTCCCGACAAGCGCGACCCTGGCACCCTCGAGCCCAGCCACCCGTAAAGTCGAACTCACCGCGTCGACCTCGGCTCGGGTGACGAACTGGGATGGCAGTACTGGAACATTCGACAGCGCGCCGACCGCGCTGACCGACTGGCCGACCTCGACACCCACCCCGCCCAGCGTGCGGGCAAGAAGCGAGGTCGGGAGCATGAACCCGATCTTGCGGGTGACGGCACGATCACGCGCGACCACCATGCCGACAACCCGATCGACTGCCTCGTCGTATACGGCGCCACCGCTGAACCCGGTCTCGATGGCGGAACCAGGCACCTTGACGTCTTCGAGCTGATACCAGCCGCCGCCCACCCGGTCCCGAATCACCCCACCGGCCCACAAACCTGCGTCGTGACCATCAGGAAACCCGTACACCCGAAACGGGTGGTCGCGAACGGTCTCGGAGTCGAGTAGCCGGATCGGCTCGATCGGCGGCGGTACGGGCAGCTGCAGTACCGCGATATCGCCGCCATCCGGATCACCCACGGGTGACCAGCCCACGACCGTTGCTGACATCGATGCGATACCGGGGGCCTGAGTGAATTCGACCGACACCTCCGCTACCGGCGCCGCCGCCGCGGCGGCATCCGCTCCGGTGGCGTCGCCGACGACATGCGCACAGGTGAGCACGAAGCGTTGGGCGACAAGGAATCCCGCGCCGACTGTGACCCCGTCGATGGTGCGCACCGCGACCAGCGCCCGCCGCCAGTCAGCTGCGCACATTCCAGCGCTCCTCGTTCAAGTCACACCGTCCGTGCCGCAGATCTCCGTCCACCGTGCGGATGAACAGATCCAGCCGACCGGCGTACGGCGAGCATACGGCAGGTCTGCCGACCGAACCGGTTCCATCGGTGATGACCTGCATGCGCGTTGACGACGCACCTGCGTCCATGATGCGGGTCGTCGCCCAGCCGACCGTTCCCTCCGATACTCCGAAGAATACGTCGATGCGGGACGGAATCGCCGATACCGCCAGCGGATCGGAGACCGTCGTGGCCGCGGTCAGCACCTTGTCGCCGCGCCCGGTCCGCCACAGCTGTTCTGCTCCGGGCTCGAACTGGACCAGTCCATCATGATGCCGCGCGAAGGCGACAAGTCGATTCCGGACGGATCCGACGCCCCGGCACCACACCAGTATCGGATCTCCGGTGCAGTGCAACGATTCTCCCGTCGACCCCGCCATGCCAGGACCGACATCGAAGGTGGCGCGGCCGGGCAACATAGGTGTCGCGTGGGTACGTTCATTCGGAACGTGGTACTGACGGCGCAGCACGCCGTCCTTCCCGCGTGCGACGACCTCCACCCCGTATAGACTCGTGACCACCGCTGCGGGCTGTCCGACGACCCGCCCGGCCAGGCTCTCGGGCCCCATGAGGCCGATCGGATGTTGATACCAGTAGTGTTCGATCACCTCGACGGCGCCGGTGGCGATCAGATCGAACCGACCGCGACTCCAACTGACGGCGCACATGTCCGACACCGCGCCTTCGGCTCGCGCGAGCCGCCACGGTCCCCAACGGCTGGTGTATTCACAGTGCCACAGCCGCGTTTCGCCGTCCCGAATGAACAGATCTAGTCGGTCGGCACCCCAGGTGACCAGCGCGGGCCGACCCACTGGCGCAGCGGGCAACTCCAAGCGCGCGGTATCGACGATCGTGGTGCCGTCCAAGACCAGATGTAGCAAGCGGTCCTCGTGAACGAGAACGACCACGTCCACACACCGGGACCGCCGCACCACGGCCACCGGGTCGGTAGTGATACCTTGCGCGAGCACCGAAAACGGTGAAACCTGCACCATTGGAGTGTCGTTCACAGCGCCAATGATGCTACTGCGGTGCGGTCACCATCAGTTGTCGACGCATGTGTTCGAGCGAGCGGAAACCATGCGCGGGTTGCTCAACGGCGCGCCGTCCTCCAGCGACGCGATCGCCGCCATCGCCTCGTGCGTCGGGATCGCTCTCGTCGGGTACCTGTGGGCGCGTTCCATGTTCAAGAACCGAGCGTGACCGCGACCAGCTGACTCCAGCTCGTCTCCGTGCCTTCCCGAGCCGCCTCGGCGAACCCCGCGTCGCCGAGGCGGCTCCGCGCGGACTGCTCGATCCGGGCCGCATCCGGTTGGGAACGGTCCGACAGGCCGCGCACGCCGACGCTCGCCGCCAGCAGCCGCGCGGCCTGCTCGTACTGTTGATCACGCAGCGCCAGGTCCGCGACCCCGACGAGCGCCTGCGCGATCAGGGGTGCATGCCCCGCCTCGGACGCCGCCTGGAAGGCGGCGATGCGGTGTTCCCGGGCCTCGTCGAGATCCTCGGCAAGGTAGCCGAGCAGATCTTGTATCACCGCGCGGACGATTGCCAGCTCGGCGTCATCGCCCAGCATCGCTGTCGCGACGTCGAGTTGCCGGTGTGCCTGCTCGGCGTCGCCGCTCCAGCGCGCGAGCTCCGCCTTCGACAGCGCCAGCTCGGCAAGCATATTCGGCCGGGCGATTCGTTCCGCGGACCGTTGTGCCTCGGCCATGGCAGCCGCGCTCGACTCCTCATCGCCCAACAGCCAGTACAACTGGGCCTGCCGCGACCGCATCGGCACGACATCCTCAATGGCACCGACCTCGATGACGACCGCGATCGCCTGTTCGTAGTGTTCGCACGCACCGGCGAACTCGCCACGCATGGCGATTCGATTCGCCAGCTCGGTCAGGGCGAACGAAATCCCCCACCGGTCGCCGATTGCGCGGAATTCGGTGAGCGCGAGCTCGAGATAGGCGTCCGCATCCCGGCCGCCCTGGCCGAGTTGGATCCGCATCTTGCCGAGGTGCAGCCGGGCCAGTGCGCGTACCCAGGGGTCCTTGTCGTCCAGCAATGATTCCCACGCGGGCAAGAACGCGTCCGGCGCCCGCAGCATGCGCTCCAGTGGGGCGACGAACGCCAGCGCCGGGTGACGGCCCTCAATACGCCGGCTGATTTCGTAAGCCTTGTGGATCCACTCCTGCGCCTGGTACTGGTCACCCTGTCGCCCGGAGGCCACGAACTGTACGACGAATGCGTACACCACGGCCCGGATCTCGTCGGCCACCTCGCCGGGCATGGCAGTGGCCGCCATGATCAGCTCAATGCCCTCGGCCTTGTGCCCGCCGAGCCACCAGTACCAGCCGGCGGCAGCGGCGAGCCGCATCGCCCCGTCTGCCTCGCCGGCCGCGAGCGCACCGCGCATCGCGGCAGCGATGTTGTCGTGCTCGGCCTCGAGCGTGGCGAGCCATTCCAATTGCTCGGCGCGGCGAAGATGGGGCTCCGCGATTTCGGCGAGTTCGGTGAAATACGCGAGATGCGCACGACGCGTCAGATCCGATTCCCCCGCCTCCGCGAGACGCTGCTCGGCGTACTCCTTGATCGTGCCGAGCATCCGGTAGCGCGGAGCCCGGTCGCCCTCGGCGAGCACCAGCGATTTCTCGGTCAGCGCGGTCAGCAACTCGAGCACCTGACCCGTCTCGACCGCCACGTTCTTCCCGCCCCCCTGCCCTTCGGACCCGCCCTCCGTGCCCGCGCAGACCCGCTCGGCCGCTTCCAGGCTCGCCCCGCTCGAGAACACCGAGAGTCTGCACAGGACCATCCGTTCGGCGTCGGTGAGCAGCTCCCAGCTCCAGTCGACCACCGCACGCAGCGTCCGGTGCCGCGGCAACGCCGTACGGCTGCCGCCGGTCAGTAGGCGGAACCGGTCGTCGAGCCCGTGGGCGAGCTGATCGAGGGACATGGTGCGCAACCTGGCCGCGGCCAGTTCGATCGCCAGCGGCATCCCGTCCAGCGCCCGGCAGACCCGCGCCAGCGTCGACAATGTGTGGGTGTCGGTCGCGAGGTCCTTGCGCACCGCGCCGGCTCGGTCCCGCAGCAACTGGACGGCCGGAGCGGACTCGATCTCGCCGGGGTCGGCGTCCCCCTTCGGCAAGGCCAGCGGCACGACCGGCCATAGCGCCTCGCCGGTGATGCCGAGGGATTCCCTGCTCGTCGCGAGGATCCGCAGCCGCCGGCACTCTCCGAGCACTCGATGGGCGAATGTCGCCGCGGACTCGATCACGTGCTCGCAGTTGTCCAGAATCAGCAGCGCCTCCCGCTCCCGGACCGCGGCGACGACCCGGTCCGTCGGCTCCGCGTCCGGTGCCTCACCGAGCAGAGCATCCCGCAGGCGGAGCGCGGCGAGCGTCGCTTGCGCCACGTCACCATCGGCGCCGATGGCCGCGAGTTCGACCAGCCAGGCCCCGTCCGGCAGGTCGTCGAGCAGCGTGCGCGCGGTTTCCGTGGCCAGTCTGGTCTTTCCCGAGCCGCCCGGCCCGATCAGGGTGGTGAGCCGATGTTCGGCGATGAGTTCGCGGACCGCGGCGACATCAGCGTTCTTGCCGACGAAGCTGGTCAGCTCGGCACGCAGGTTGGTCTTCCGGTTTTCCTCCCGCCGTCCCAACTCACCCCGCAGCAGCGCGACGTGCAATGCGGACAACTCCGGTGCGGGGTCGACGCCCAGCTCGGCGGCCAGGGTTTCTCTCGTGCGCTCGTACACCCGCAGCGCTTCGGTGTCGCGACCGGTCGCAGCGAGGGCACGCATCAACGCGGCGACAAGCCGTTCTCGCACCGGATGCGCGGCCACCAAGTCGGTCAGTTCGGTGACCAGCTCCACACCGTGGCCGAGGCTGATCTCCGCATCGAACCGATCCTCAATGGCTGTCAGGCGTAACCCCTCGAGCCGGGTGACCGCCGCGTCGAACGCCGCACTCTCCTGCAAACCGATGTCCTGCATGGCCGCACCACGCCACAACGCGAGGGCCTCGCGCAGCCACCCTAGCCGCCGTGGATCCTCGGCATTGCGGCCCTGGGCGACGAGGCGTTCGAAGCGCACCGCGTCGACGGCGTCGGGTTCCACCCTCAACCGGTAGCCGTCCCCCTGCCCCTCGACCAACCCTTCCGGCAGCGCCTTGCGCAGCCGGGAAACCAAGCGGTGCAAGGCATTCGCCGCGTCGGAGGGTGGGCGCTCACCCCAGATCCAGTCGATGAGCGTCGCCTTCGGGACCGCGTGACCTGGTTCGAGTGCGAGGGCGATCAACAGCCCGCGCAGCCGGGCGCCCGACACGTCGGCGAAAACGCCGTCGTCCGTGCGAATCTCGAATGGTCCAAGTATCCCGATCTGCACCTGGCTGATCTTGCCATGGGTGATTGGCAGGCCTCCGACCGCTGATACGGCGCAGATAGTTGCCGAGGTATCGGTTCCTGGGCTGGTACCAGCAGGTCGTCGTCAATCGTCCGGGAAGCTGGCCGATTGTTCGGCTTGTCTGCCGGGCGCCGTCGAACTTCGCATTGTCCCTGGACGGTTTCGGCGGCGGTTGTCCGATAGCGGTCGGTTCGTCGTCGCGCGGGGCCAGCCGACCATGTCTCCGGCATGGTCGATGTCAGAGCCGTGTCAGTCCTATGTCAGGTACGTCGGCGAGTGTGGTCGCAACAACCGCCACGAAAGGAAATCCGATGCGTCGAACGGCTCCCATCCCGCACGGCCTGCCCATGGAGCGCAATGCGGGCCCCTTCGACCCGCCCCGCGAGATCACCCGGCTGCGCGAGGCCCGCCCGGTCAGTCCCATGGTCTTCCCCGACGGTCACGAGGGCTGGCTCGTCACCGGCTACGACGCGGTCCGCCAGCTCATGGCCGACAACCGGTTCAGCTCCCGCCAGGACATCGGCATTCTCCATGTGCCGTACGAGATCCCCGGCATGCCCGTCGCGACCGAACCGTCCCCGCAGATTCCGGGCTTGTTCATCGCCATGGACCCACCGGACCACACCCGGCTGCGGCGCATGCTCACCGGCGCCTTCACCGTCAAACGGATGAAGCAGCTCGAAGAGCACATCATCGACATCGCCGAGCGGCAACTGGACGAGATGGTGGGCCTGACCCCGCCGGTCGACCTGGTCAAGGAGTTCGCGCTGCCGGTGCCCTCGCTGGTGATCTGCGAACTGCTCGGTGTCCCCTACGCCGACCGGGAAACCTTCCAAGTCAACTCCGCCAAATTCTTGGTCAAGGACCAGGCGCTCGACGAGAAGATGGCCGCGTACGGCGCAATGACCACATACCTCGCCGAACTGGTCACGTGCAAACGCGCCGAGCCCGGCGACGACATACTGTCCGACCTGGCCCGCAATGACGACCTCACCATCGAGGAGCTGACCGGCATCGCCTTCCTGTTGCTGCTCGCGGGCCACGAGACCACCGCCAACATGCTGGCACTGGGCACTTTCGCACTCTTGGAGCACCCTGAGCAGCTGGCCGAACTGCGCGCCGACCCGGATCTGCTGCCCGATGCCGTCGAGGAACTCCTGCGCTACCTGTCCGTTGCCGATATCTTCTATCGCTACGCCACCGATGACATCGAACTCGGCGGCGAAACAATCGGCAAGGGATCCACCGTCGTTGTCTCACTGCTGGCCGCCAACCACGACCCTCAGCGCTTCGACAACCCCGACACCCTCGACATCCGCCGCGAGGCCCGCGGTCGCCTGGCCTTCGGCCACGGCATCCACACATGTCTCGGCCAGCAACTCGCCCGCATCGAGATGCGCGCCGGTTTCGAGGGACTGCTGCGTCGCTTCCCGACCCTCGAGCTCGCCATCCCCGCCGGCGAGGTGAAACTCAGGACCGACATGAATATCTACGGCGTCCACGAACTGCCGGTCACCTGGACGGAAACGGCCCGGTAAAACATATTCGATCTACCCGTTGGTCACGAAAGGAGATAACGAGGTGCGAATCTCTGCGGATCGGGAGCGCTGTATCGGCTCGGGCATGTGCGCCCTTATCGCGCCGGAGATCTTCGATCAGGACGAGGACGACGGCCGGGTGCGGTTGCTCGACCCAAGACCGCTGCGCAGTCACTCAGCGGTGCGGGAGGCCTTGGATGCGTGCCCGTCCGGGGCGCTCGAAATCGACGCGTCCTGGGACTAGAGGTGGACTAGAGGCCGATCAACTCAACTGAGGACGGTCACTCGGGTTCTCGTGTGCTGGCGGACTGTCGTAGGAGAGCCGCAGCCCTTCCTGCGACGATGTCGGAATGCCTGCTCCATGTCGTCGAAATAGAATTCGTGCGTCGTCATATGCGAGGGGTCGAGTCGCTGGATATTCAATATCCGGAGCAGGCGTTCCATGCGGAGCCTGCCGCCCGGGCAGAGCCCGGTCGCAATTGTGTTACGCCCGCGCCTGTCGCCTCGGCTTCGATCGCCTGAACACCCTGGGATCCCCGCACACCTCGTTCGAACTCGTCTGCCACGCCGAAATATACTGCGGCACAACGTTACAAGCGAACGATCGCAGATAACGAACGACAACTGTCGCGACAAGCTCGGCTTCCATTCGCGATCTCGGCGATGACATCGAACATGGCAACATCGGATGATAGCTATGAAATTGCCAAATACTTGGGCGGGAACGTCTCGGCACTGTTTCCGCGTCGTGTGCTACTCGGTTGCCTGGGGCGGTTCAGGGTCGTCGGGTTGCGGCTTCCTGGCTCGGCTCAGGGGGGCGGTTGGCGCGGCGAGAACCACGTGTCGGTAGTCCTCTCTCCTGTGTATACGGATTATCTGCGGTGGTCACGGACTTCGTTGGTCTTTCGGGTCTCGATCGCGCATCCTGTCGACGAGCCTGCGCAGGCTTGGATGGCGGTGGCGGCCCATGCGGCTGCGGGCGCGGTGAGTGTCGGTGCCGGATCGGGGATTCGGTATGTTTCGCGGTCGTTTCCGAAAGTTGCGCAAAAGTTGCTGACATTCGCTGGTTGGTCGGTAACAATGGGTTCGGTCAAACGACGCTGTCCACTCAACCAACTTTGGAGGGAAGCTCAATGGCACAAGACACGATGAGCGATGCGAAGCGCGGCGACGTCCAGGACATCCCCCGGGACATCGATATGCTGCGGCTCGGTGTCGACGAGGCGCGGCAGGAAGCGCAGAGCGCTCGTCAGTACGCCCAGCAGGCGCAGCACCTGGCCCGGCAGGCGCAGAACCAGACACGTCAGGTTCAGCACCAGGCGCAGATCGCGCAGCACGAGGCCAACCAGGCCAACCAGCAGGCCCAGCAGGCCCGCCAACAAGCCATCCAGGCGGGGAACCAGGCCCAACAGGCCCAGGGCGAGGCCGACCGGGCGCAGAACCAGGCCCAGCAGGCACAGGGCGAGGCCAACCAGTCCAACCAGCGGGCTCAGTCGGCGCAGGATCAGGCCGACCAGGCCAGCCAGTTGGCCCAGCAGGCCGAGGATCAGGCCACCCGTTCCCAGGACCGGGCCATGCAGTGGGAAATGCAGCTGCACAACCTTCGCCAGCAGGCACGTCAGATGCAGTCGCGCTAACCAATCTGCCGTCACTGAATGATGTGTCGGCGAAAGGGGCCGCCGCCCGACTGGGTGCGCTCCTTTCGTCGACCATGAAAGGCGGTCGCGGATGAGCGAACCGACTCCAACCCCGACCAACGTCGAGGTGATCGTGCCGGAGGCAATGAGCGTCGGCGCCTACGCCAACGGGTTCACCTGCTGGTACAACCGCACCGACTTCACGCTCGACTTCCTCGTATACCTGCCGACCGATCAGGGTGTCGACGACGCCGGTCGGCCTGTGCTGCGCCAACCGACTCAGGTGGTGTCGAGGGTGAAGTTCCCCCCGGCGATGATCTTCCGCCTGATGCAGATCTTGAACGACAGCATGAGCAACTATGAACACCAGTTCGGCGCGATCGTCCATCTCGGGGAATAACCGAACAGGAGAAATGCGATGCTCGTATCCAGCCCCATCGCAATCCTCGCAAGCCCGCAGGACTGGGCCGTCGTGACCGACCCCGCCATCCGCTACCGGCCCGACAAGATCGACGGCCGACGCTACCGCCTCACCGCCATTACGCCGCGACCTTCGGACACAGCGGCAACCCAATGAGTACGCCGCGATTCGATGGGGCCGCTGCGTCGTAGCGCGCGGGCTCGTCGTGGCCATACTCCTTCTCCGCGTCGGCGCTGTCTGTCAGCGTCGACGCGGAGAACTCCTTGCTCGGACTCCGCGAAGCCGCGACTCGGCGGCGGCCCACGGCACGATAGAGTGCGGAGCCGTCGACGAGGAGTAGGCCATGGGCACAGAGTCCGGGATCGGTTCGCCGATCGGTGTGGTGGGTGGTGGGGAAACGGTTCGGGCCGCTGTCGTGGTCGGCGCGCTCGGCGTGGTGTTCGGAGACATCGGGACCAGCCCGATTTACACCATTCAAACGGTTTTCAACCCGGCTGATCCGCACCCGGTGCCGATCACCACGGACAACGTCTACGGCGTGGTGTCGCTGATCTTCTGGTCGGTGATGATCATCGTCACGCTGACTTACGTCTCCCTGGTGATGCGCGCCGACAATGATGGCGAAGGCGGGATCATGGCGCTGATCACGCTGCTGCGGCGGCTCGGTGGGGGACGAGGTGGTCGGGTCGCCGCGGTGCTGGCCGGACTCGGCCTCTTCGGCGCCGCGCTGTTCTTCGGCGACAGCATGATCACTCCCGCTATTTCGGTGCTGTCCGCGGTGGAGGGCCTGAAGGTCGTCGAGCCGGGGTTCGAAGGCGTGATCGTACCGATCACGGCGGTGATCATCGTCGGGCTGTTCTCGGTTCAGCGCCACGGCACGGCGGCGGTCGGTCGGCTGTTCGGGCCGGTGATGATCATCTGGTTCACGTCGATCGGCGCCTTCGGTGTCGCCGGTATCAGCCGGCACCCGGAAATACTGAAGGCGTTATCGCCGATCTATGCGCTGACCTTTATGTTCGGGCACTTCGGCATCGCCTTTTTCGCGCTGGCCGCGGTCGTGCTCGCGGTCACCGGTGCCGAGGCGCTGTATGCCGACATGGGCCACTTCGGTCGGCGGGCGATCACCCGCGGCTGGCTGGGGCTCGTGCTGCCCGCGTGCGTGCTGAGCTATTTCGGCCAGGGTGCGCTACTTCTCGGTGACCAGGGCGCAGCGAGCAGCCCGTTCTTTCTGCTCGCCCCTGGCTGGGCGCGCCTGCCGCTGGTGCTGCTGGCAACCGCTGCGACGGTGATCGCCTCGCAGGCGGTGATCACCGGCGCCTATTCGGTGGCGTCGCAGGCCGCCCAGTTGGGTTACCTGCCGAGGTTGCGGGTCGCGCACACCTCGGAGTCGACGATCGGACAGATTTACGTTCCGTGGATCAACTGGGTGCTGATGGTGGCCGTGCTCACGCTGGTGTTCGCTTTCCGCAGCTCGGCGGCGCTGGCGTACGCGTTCGGCATGGCGGTGACCGCGACGATCACCATCACGACGCTGCTGTTCTTCTACGTCGCCCGTGCCAAGTGGGGCACTCCGCTGTGGCTGATCCTGCTCGGCGCCATCCCCCTGCTGGTGGTCGACCTGTTGTTCCTGTCGGCGAACATGACCAAGTTGGTGCACGGGGCATGGTTGCCGCTGCTGATCGGGCTCACTGCGTTCACTGTGATGACAACCTGGCAGCGTGGTCGCGAAATCGTCACCCGTGCGCGTGAGCAGGCGGAGGGGTCGCTGCGTGTGTTTGTCGATCAACTGCAGGATTACCGGCCGCAGCTCCTGCGGATTCCGGGCACCGCGGTGTTTCTCAACCGCGGTAAACAGACCGCGCCGCTGGCGATGCGGGCCAACGTCGAGCACAATCGCGTGCTGCACGAACACGTGGTGATCATGTCGATCGACACGCTGCCTGTGCCGCGCATACCGGACGCGGAACGCACGGAGATCGACGCGCTCGGCTACGCCGAAGACGGAATCATCCACGTGACCGCGCATTTCGGATACATGGAAACGCCGAACATCCCCGACGCGCTGCGGCTGCTCGACCCCGCGCACACCGAAGGCCAGATAGCGATCGATGACGCCTCGTACTTCTTGTCGAAGATCGAGTTGAAGAAGGGCGCGGCACGGACGATGGCACCCTGGCGCAAGCGCCTGTTCATCGCCACGTCCTACATCACCGCCGACGCTGCCGAGTTCTTCGGCCTGCCGGGCGAGCGGACTGTGATCATGGGTTCGCGAGTCGAGGTGTAGTAGTCGGCTGCTGCGACCGGATACCTCGTGCGGTCACAGCCGCTGCTTCCGACCCGGTGGTCTGTTCTGGGGAGCCCTCGACTGGGTTGCGACGTAGCATCGTGCGATGCCATCTCTTCCACCGTTGCCCTCGTTTCGTCATTCTGGGCGGGTGGGGAGGTCTTCGCCGCATATCCGTGTTCCAACTGCTCGTGCGATTGTCGATTGCGCGGTGTACGTCGACGGGTGTCGATTGCCGGGCCGTTTCACGCATGCGGCCGCGTTGGCGAAGGTGCGTGAGCGTGGTGCGGGTTTCGTGTGGGTCGGGTTGCATGATCCCGACGAGGAGCAGATGGCCGATATCGCGCAGACGTTCGGGCTCCACGCATTGGCCGTCGAGGATGCGGTCAAGGCGAATCAGCGGCCGAAACTCGAACGCTACGACGACACGCTGGTGCTGGTGATGCGCACGGTCGCCTACGTAGAGCACGAATTACACAGTGTCAGCGAGATCGTCGAGACCGGCGAAATACTGATCTTCTCCGCGCCCGACTTCGTAGTCGCGGTACGACACGGCGAACATTCGGGGCTGTCCACCGTGCGTAAGCAGTTGGAGGCCGACTCGGATCGGCTGCGCCTCGGGCCCGGCGCGGTGTTGCATGCGATCGCGGATTACGTGGTGGATTCGTATATCGAGGTCACTCAGTCGGTCGAGCTCGATGTCGATGCGATGGAGGAGGAGATCTTCACACCGCGCAGCAAGGTAGCCATCGAGTCGATCTACCAGCTCAAGCGTGAGGTCGTCGAGTTACGGCGATCGGTGAACCCGCTCGCGGTTCCGCTCGAGACGCTCGGACGCGGCATCGAGTTGCCGTTGCCGAAGGAGGTCCGGCGATATATGCGAGATGTCGCCGACCATCACACGACCGTGGCTGATCGGATCAACGATTTCGACGAGTCGCTCAGCGCACTGATCGGAGCCGCGTTGGCCAAGACCGCGGTGCAGCAGAATACCGACATGCGCAAAATTACGGCGTATATCTCGATCGGTGCCGTGCCGACGATGGTCGCCGGGATCTACGGTATGAATTTCGAGCACATGCCGGAATTACACCAGGTATGGGGTTATCCGCTGGTTCTCGTCGTGATCGTGACGATCTGCACGGCCTTGTACATCAATCTGCGCCGCAACAATTGGTTGTAGCGACTGACGATTCGGTGCAGCCCGCGGCGGCGACACCGACGGCTGTGTCGGCCAACTCGTGACGGATACCGCGGGACCTCAGGTCACGATGCGCAGTGGGTGTTCCAGAAGGTCCTTCAGCTGCCGGAGGAAGGTAGCTGCGGTGGCTCCGTCGATGGCGCGGTGATCGGCGGAAAGGGTGACGCGGAGGATCTTGCGGGTGACGACCGCACCGTCGACGAGGTGCAGCTGGTCGGTGGCGGCACCGATGGCGAGGATGGCGGCTTCGGGTGGGTTGATGACGGCGGCGAATTGCTCGATGCCGAACATCCCGAGATTGGAGATGGTGAAGGTGCCGCCGGTCATTTCGTCCGCGCGCAGTTTGCGGGCGCGGGCACGCTCGGCCTTCTCACGGCTCTCGGCGGCGATCTCGGAGATGCTCTTTCGGTCGGCGTCGCGGATGACCGGCACGACGAGACCGGCTGGGATCGCGACGGCGACGCCGAGATGAATACCGCGGTGCCGCAACAGCTTGTCCCCGTCGAAGGAGACGTTCACCGCCGGGTCGGCGCGCAGGGTGACGGCGACGGCCTTGACGATGAGGTCGTTGATGCTCACCTTTCCGGTGCCTGCCGACTGCAGTGTCTTGTTGACGTCGGTACGGAAGGCCAGCAGGTCGGTGACGTCGATCGCGCTCGTCAGGTAGATGTGCGGGGCCTGCTGCTTGCTCTCGGTCAGGCGTTTGGCCGCTACCTGCTGGACGGTGGTCAGCGGCACCTCCTCGTAGTCGCCGGAGGCAGCGGCCACCGGGGCGGCCGAGGGTGTGGCGACCGGGGGTTCGGTCGCGGGCTGGGCGGATTCCACGTCGTGGCGGGTGATCCGCCCGCCGGGCCCGGTGCCCGTCACGCTGTTGAGGTCGATGCCCAGCTCACGTGCGATCTTACGGGCCAGGGGAGAGGACTTCCGGCGGTCGTCCGGTGCCGCTCCTGCGGCGGCCGTCGTGGTCCGGGGCGACGGCGGGATCGACGTCGATTCGGTAGAGGTGGCCGGGACAGTGACGGCTGGGGCGGGTTTCATCGCTATGCCGCTGCCGTCGCCGAGCATCGCGATCGGGCTGCCGATCGGCACTCGCGTTCCGGGTTCGGCGAGGATCTGGTCGAGCACGCCGTCGTCGTAGGCTTCCAACTCCATCAGCGCCTTGTCGGTCTCGATTTCGGCGAGAATCTCGCCCCGAGTGACCTTGTCACCGACCTGTTTGAGCCAGGCGACGACGACGCCGTCTTCCATCGTGTCGGAGAGCCGGGGCATGATGATCTCTGGCATGGCATTGTCCTCGGGTTCTCAGCGGCGCCGGCCCACGGCCGCCAGCGTTTCCAACGCGGCGGTGTGCAGGGAGTCGGCGGACGGAAGGGCGATCTGTTCGAGTGTTTTGGCGTAAGGCAGCGGAACTTCCGCCGCGGCGACCCGCCGTACCGGCGCGTCCAGGTAGTCGAACGCTCCGTCGGATATGGTGGCGGCGACCTCGGCGCCGATCCCGTAGGTCAGCCAATCGTCTTCTGCCACCACCGCGCAGCCGGTCTTACGTACCGAGGCCACGATGGTGTCCCGATCCAAGGGCCGCAGGCTGCGCAGATCGATGACCTCGGCCGAGATGCCGGATTCGGCGTGCAGTCTCTCGGCGACCTGGGTGGCGATGGTCGCCATCCGAGAGTAGCCGATGAGCGTGATATCGGTGCCTTCCCTGGTGACGGCGGCCTTGCCGATCTCGGCAGGCGGAAGAACGTCGGGCACTTCGCCTTTGGTGTTGTAGAGGGCGAGATTTTCCAGAAACAGCACGGGGTCGTCGTCCTCGATCGCGGCGCGCAGCAGAGCTCGGGCGTCGGCGGGGGTGCTCGGCGCGACCACCTTGAGGCCGGGCACGAAGGCGTAGTAGAGCTCGATGTTCTGCGAGTGGGTCGCGCCGAGTTGCTGGCCGCCGCCGCCGGGGGTGCGGATGACCAGCGGCACGCTGGTCTGGCCGCCGAACATGCCGTAGATCTTGGCGGCGTGGTTGACGATCTGGTCCAGCGCGAGCAGCGAGAAGTTGATCGTCATGAGTTCGACGACCGGGCGCAGCCCGAGCATCGCGGCGCCGACGGCGGCGCCGACGAAACCCTCTTCGGCGATCGGGGTGTCGCGCACGCGCTGCTCGCCGAATTCGGCGAGCAGCCCCGCGGTGATCTTGTAGGAGCCTTCGAAGACGCCGATCTCTTCCCCGATCAGGAAGACATCCTCGTCACGCCGCATTTCCTCGCGCAAGGTTTCGCGAAGCGCTTCGCGATAGGTGATGACAGGCACGGTTGTCCTTAGCAGTCTGAAACTACAGCGGTCAGAAGAGCGGATCGGCGGGCAGCCTGCGGGATTCGCCCGCGACCGGGGTGGCGTAGGTGTAGTCGAACAGGCTCGACGGGTCCGGATGCGGGCTGGCGTCCGCGAAGGCCACCGCAGCGTCGACCTCTTCCTCGACGGACCGTTCGATCTCCGCGGCGTCGGTTTCGTCCAGGACACCGGACTCGATGAGGTCCGCGCGCCACCGTGCGACCGGATCGGATTCCCGTGCGGTGGCGACATCTTCGGCGCTGCGGTACTTCGCCGGGTCGACGACGGAATGGCCCTTGAGCCGATAGCTGATGGTTTCCAGCAGCGCCGGTTTGCCCTCGCGTCGCGCTGTTTCCACCAGTTCGCGGGCGATATCGCGCACGGCGAGCACATCGGCGCCGTCGACCTGTTCGCCGCGCATCCGGTATCCGGCGGCACGCTTGTACAGGTCCGGTTCGGCGGAGGAATTCTCGACTCTGGTGCCCATGCCGAGCTGGTTGTTGATCACGACGAACACGACCGGCAGGTTCCACAGCGCCGCGAGGTTGAGCGACTCGTGAAAGGCGCCGATATTCGTCGTGCCGTCGCCCATCTGACACACCACCACGTCGTCGTCGCCGCGGTAGTCGATGGCCAGGGCGGCGCCGACGGCGAGCGGAAGCTGGCCACCCACGATGCCGTAACCGCCGAGCAGCCGGGAGGCGGTGTCGAACATATGCATCGAACCGCCCCAGCCCTTCGAGGTGCCGGTGGAGCGTCCGTACAGTTCGGCCATGACACGGCCGGGCTCGATGCCTTTGGCGATGGCGTAGCCGTGTTCGCGGTAGTTGGTGAACAGGTAGTCGGTGGGCCGCATCGCCGCGGCGAGTCCGACCACGGTGGCCTCCTCGCCGAGGTTGAGGTGGCAGTAGCCGCCGATCTTGGCCTGGGTGTAGCCCTGGGCGGCGCGCTCCTCGAACCGCCGGACGAACATCATGTCGCGGAAGTAGCCGCGCAGGGTGGCGGGGTCTTCTGCGGTCGGAGTGATGGGAGTGTGCTCGATTGTTTCGGTCACGATGCTCCTCCTCAGCGCTTGCGGGGCGCGACGTGCACAGGCAGGCCGAGCGCGGAAAGCGCGGCCTCCATGCCGATCTCGCCGAGGGTGGGGTGGGCGTGGATGGTTTCGGCGAGTTCGTCGAGGGTGGCCTCGAGTGTGATCGCCAAGGTGCCTTCGGTGATCAGGTCGCTGGCGGATGGGCCGATGATGTGCACACCGAGTACCTCGCCGTGGCGCTGTCCGGCAACTATTTTGACGAACCCCTCGGTGTCACCGAAGGTCTTGGCCCGGCCCAGCGCCGCGAACGGGAACCGAGCGGTGATCACCTGGTGGCCGGCCGAGCGGGCAGCAGCCTCGGTCAGGCCGACGCTCGCGATCTCCGGATGGGTGAAGGTGGCCGCGGGAATCGCGGTGTAGTCGATCCGGTTGTCCTGTCCGGCAATGACATCCGCGGCCGTCAGACCCTGATGCGAAGCGACGTGTGCGAGCAGCGCTCGGCCGGTGACATCGCCGATCGCGTAGACGTGGTCGACGCCGGTGCGCAACTGCTCGTCGACCGGGATGAAGCCGCGCTCGTCCGTGGCGACTCCGGCGAGATCCAGTCCGAGGTCGGCGGTGTTGGGACGACGGCCGACACCGACGAGCACCACATCGGCCTCGAGCACGCGAGCGTGCGGGCCCTCGACGGTGACCCGCAGCGCCTCGTCGTGGGCGATCGAGGCGACGGTCGATCCGGTCAGCACGGTGATGCCGCGTTTGGCGAAGGACCGGCCGAGGGCCGCGCCGATGTCGCTGTCCTCGGCAGGTACCAGGCGATCCTGCATTTCGACGATGGTGACCTCGCTGCCGAAAGTGCCGAACAGGCTCGCCCATTCGGCGCCGACCGCGCTGCCTCCGACGATCACCAGCCGGTCCGGGACCGTGGTCAGCCCGAATGCGCCGTCGGAGGTGATCACGCCGGGCAGGTCGGCTCCCGGGACGGGCAGGCGGGCAGGTACGGATCCGGTCGCGATGACGACGTCGCGCGCGGTGACTTGCCGGATGGGTGTTGTGGGTGCGGCGGCATAGCGCGGGCCGTCGGGCCCGACCGGAGACGGACCCACTTCGTGAACGTCGACGGTCGTGGGGCCGGTGAAGCGGGCATGACCCTCGATCACGGTGACGCCATTGGCCGCGAGCAGACCGGCGACGCCATCGGTGAGTTCCTTGACGATGCCGTCTTTGCGCTGGCGCACGGCGGAGAAATCGAACCGGATATTGTCTGCGTATACGCCGTAATCGGCTGCGGCGCTGACGGTGTGGAACACTTCCGCGGAGCGCAGCATCGCCTTCGTCGGGATACAGCCCCAGTTCAGGCAGACTCCGCCAGGCCGCTCCTTCTCCACCAGGGCCACCGACAGGCCACGTTGCGCCGCTCGGATGGCCGCGACGTACCCGCCCGGGCCGCCCCCGACGACCAAGAGATCGAATTCCGGCACTCGTGGTGCTCCTCAGTCTCGAACGAATCCGGCCACGCCGAGGTTGTGGCGTGGGCATTGCGAACGAGTCTCGTCGGCGCGGAATGCACAAACAATGTCCCGAAAGCCCAGGAATAGCGGCGCGAGAATGGGCGCTGCGCCCAATCAGACCGTGCGGTCGGGGAGTTTCAGGGCCGACAGCGCGAGCGAGAGTTCGAGGTAGGCCCGCTGCCCGTCCAGCGGACGACCGACCAGGCCGGAGATACGCTGCAGCCGGTTGAGCACAGTGTTGCGATGGCAGTGCAGGTGCAGCGCGGCGTTGGCCGCCGAGCAGTTCTCCGCCAACCAGGCCGTGAGAGTCTGAATCAGGACGTCGCGGTCCTTGGGAGGTAACTCCAGGACCGGGCCGAGGCTGCGGGCCAGCAGTAGCCGGGTCAGGTCGGGGGACCGAACCAGCAGGGCCTCGGGGTAGCGCTCGTCCAGTGACACCAGACCGGTCGAGCCGGTAGGCAGCGTGTCCAGCGCGATCAAGGCGAGCGAATGACCCGCGCCCACCTCGGCGAGCCCCGGAACAGCGGAGGAGCACGCCGCCCTGCCGCGAGTCAGTGGGCGCAGATGACGCAGCACCGCGGAGGTGTCGCGCTGCTCCAGCGACACCAGTCCGATCATGGTGTCCACGCGGGTGTGCCAGACCGACCGGATCTGCAGCGCTGCCAGCACGGTTTCCGGCCCGGCGAGTGCCGATCTCCCATCGGGGAGAGTGTCCGCGACCACCACCAGGTAAGCGCCGTGGGCCGGTAGGTTCAACTCACGCGCCGCCCGCGCGCCGAACGTCGCGTCGTGGGCTCGCCCGGCGAGAAGGTCCTCGATCAGTGCGTGCCTGCGTCGCTCGTCGCGGCGTACCTGTTCGAGTTCGGTGTTGCGGTAGGACGTGGACAGCGCCGAGGACAATCCGTCGATCACCATCCACATCGCGGTACCGGCCTCGCGGATCTCGTGCGGTTCGATATCGACGGTTTCGGCGTTGTCCAGCAACGCTTCCCACACGATTCGACCGCCCAGCCGGAACGTGCGCAGCATGGCCTCGAGCGGCACTCCCTGTTCGGCCCGGTGCCTGCCGATCGACGCCGCGACGTCGTCGGACTCCGGATCTGTCGCCGCACCGCTCAGCAAATCGAGAATCCGGGTGAGATAACGCCGGCAACCGTCGCGCAAATCCGCGCGGGGGACCGACGTGTAGTCCGTCCATTCCGGATTGTCGGTGAAGATCGCCGCCATCAGCCGCTTGGTGAGCACCGCGACATTCGCGCGGCACATTTCGGCCAGCTTCCGTGTGCCCGCTGTGGAGAAAGGGGATCGCGGCGCTCCCATGCCGCTCGACGCTACTCCCCGCAACCGACCCGGCACGAGTAGCGGGTCCGCCACGCTGCCCTTGCGGACCGGGCCGCCGGGTTCTCTCTCCCCCACAAAGTGGGCAGGAGGCAAGAAGGCCAAGTACGGTGTCGAAACGCCATATGAGATAGAGAGTGCAACGAGGTCGCTGCGAAAATGGGCCAATATATATTCACTGATCGATTCCGCAAGGCTCGAAAAGTATTGAGCTGCGCGGCGCTTGTCGCATTTCTCGTGTCGGGGTGCGGAACCGACCGCGCCGATGATCCGGTGTCGAGCGCGCCGACCATCACAGAAGCCGCCGCGCGCACCGATCAAAAGGGGCTGTCCGTCACCGTGCCCGGCTCGCTTGCCGCGGATTTCGCCGAGCTCGCGGCCGGTGTGCGTGGACATATCGGGATGGCGGTCATGCCGGTCGGCGGCGATCGGCTGATTTCCTTCGGCGACTGGGCCAGCGGTCCCGCGTGGTCGACGATGAAGGTGCCATTGACCATCGCCGCGCTGCGGCGCAATCCGGGTGCCTCGACCTACGCCGCGTCGGCGGCGATCACCGCCTCCGACAACGCCGCCGCCGACGTGCTGTGGCAGTCGCTCGGCACCGGACAGGAGGCGGCCGAGGCGGTGCAGGCCGTGCTGCGGGAAGGCGGTGACACCAAGACCACCGTGCCCGCCACCCGTGCCCGTCCCGAGAATTCGGCCTTCGGCCAGGCCGAGTGGTCGCTGGCCGACCAGGTGCGGTTCGCCTCGCGGCTGCCCTGTCTGCCGCAGTCCGCGCGAGTGACCAGCCTGATGGGGCAGATCGTCACCAGCCAGCGCTGGGGTCTCGGTGAGTTGAGCGGCGCCGAGTTCAAGGGCGGCTGGGGGCCGGACACCTCGGGCGCCTACCTGGTGCGGCAGTTCGGGATCATCACCGCCCCGTCGGGGCACATCGCGATCGCGTTGGCGGTGCAGCCGGATTCGGGAGCGTTCAGCGACGGCATGAACGCTCTGGACAAGCTGGCCACGGTCGTCTCCCAGCACCTCGACGAGCTGTCCGGCGGCGACTGCACGGCCTGAGCCCGGGCTGTCGCGCCCGGAAACGCGAAGGCGGCAATCTGCTGGGCATCGGACCAGGCCAGTGTTACTCGGCGTTCATGGGGGCGAGGCTGCTTGGATCGGACATAGGGGGCAAGATAGCGGCCATGCGCATCGGAGTCTTGACCGGAGGCGGAGACTGCCCAGGACTGAACGCGGTCATCCGCGCCGTCGTTCGCACCGCGAACGGCCGCTACGGAGACGCCATCGTAGGCTTCGAGGACGGCTGGCGCGGCCTACTGGAAGACCGAAAGATCCAGATCCACAACGATGACCGCACCGACCGTCTGCTGACCAAGGGCGGCACCATCCTCGGCACCGCCCGCACCAACCCCGACGTGCTGTTGGCGGGCCTCGGCCGGATCAAACAGACCCTGGACGACAACGGCATCGAAGCACTGATCCCGATCGGCGGCGAGGGCACCCTCACCGCCGCGAGCTGGTTGTCCGACGAGGGAGTCCCGGTGGTGGGTGTCCCGAAGACCATCGACAACGACATCGACTGCACCGACGTCACTTTCGGCCACGACACCGCGCTGAGCATCGCCAGCGAGGCGATCGACCGGCTGCACACCACGGCGGAATCGCACCAGCGTGTGATGCTCGTCGAGGTGATGGGCCGCCACGCGGGGTGGATCGCGATCAACGCGGGCATGGCGGCGGGTGCGCACCTGACCCTGGTGCCCGAGGTCCCGTTCGACGTGGACGAGGTGTGCGGCATGATCAAGCGGCGGTTCCAGCGCGGCGACAAGCACTTCATCTGCGTCGTCGCCGAGGGCTCGCACCCGGCGCCGGATTCCGGATTCACGTTGCGCGAGGGTGGTATCGACGAATTCGGTCACGAGCGTTTCACCGGCGTCGCCCAGCAGCTCGGCGTCGAGATCGAACGGCGCATCGGCAAGGAAGTTCGCACCACCGTGCTCGGTCATGTGCAGCGCGGCGGCAGCCCGACCCCCTATGACCGGGTCCTGGCCACCCGTTTCGGTCTGCACGCCGCCGAGGCGGTGCACGCAGGCCACTTCGGCCAGATGGTCGCGCTGCACGGCACCACCATCGATCTCGTCCCGCTGTCGGAAGCCACCAAACAGCTCAAGCGGGTACCCACGGAACGCTATGGCGAGGCAGAGGCGTTCTTCGGTTGACGACGTCCGGGGCTGTGCGGAGGAAGCGAGCCCCCGAGCATGCATAGCTCCTAATAGCACCGCTTGCTATCATCGTCTCGTGACCAGGACCATCAGCCAAGCCGAACTGCGCAATGGAAGTGCCGGCGTTATGGATGCGCTCGAGGCGGGCGAAGACTTCATCATCACGCGCAATGGTCGTCCTGTGGGCGAGCTGCGGCCGCTGGTGCCGACGCGTGGGATTACCACCGCCGAGCTGAAGCGACGGCTCGCTCGCTTTGCCCGTGCAGGCTCCAGCGCCGACGAACGCGCACAGGTGGACGCAGTCTTCGGGGAAGACCGGCTCGATGATCAGTGAGCGAATGGATTCAGGCCTCCTCGACACGTGCGTGCTGATCGATTTCGAGGAGATACCGGACGATCATCTTCCGGTTGTACCGAAGGTCAGCACCGTGACACTCGCCGAACTCGGGCTGGGGGTGGCTGCGGCGCCCGACGCTACCGTTCGGTTGTTACGCACCGAACGTCTCCAGGAGTTCGAAAGCTCCTTTGAGGCATTGCCCTTCACTGCGGAGGCCGCCCGACGGTTCACAGTGATGGCCAGTTTGATCACGGTCGGCGGCCGAAGCCCGAAGCCACGCAAACTCGATCTGATGATCGGCGCGATTGCTTCGATAAACGGCCTGCCGCTGTATACCCGCAATTCTAAAGACTTCCTTGGGCTCGAGCAGGTGCTGACCGTCGTCCCGGTGTGACCGCTTCGCCGAGTGTCACATCATGACGGTCCCCGTTTTACGCGAGGTGCCACTCGCTTGGCGCCAGTTCGGCGGGCGGTCGTCGGATGATCGGTACGGTGGCAGCATGCGCACTGGGCGACTGATCGCGTTGGCTCTGTTCGTGATTGCGGCCCTGGTGGCCGGGTGCTCGGGTTCGGAGCCGAATCCACCCGAGCCGACCACCGGCGACTGGCACGGCGCCATCGAGACCCCCGGTCAACCGCTCGAAATCGGGGTGACCTTCACCGACAAGGGCACCGCGAGCATCGACATCCCGGTGCAGGGGGTGACGGCCGCGCGGCTCAAAGACGTCACCTCCGATCGGAACTCGGTGACATTCGCCATCGCCGACTTCCCGGGCGACCCGGTGTTCCGCGGGAAGTACGACTCGGCATCCGACAAGATCAGCGGTGACTTCACCCAGTTCGGCAAGAGTTTCGACCTCGTGTTGCAACGCGGCAAGGTTGCCGCACCCGCACGTCCGCAGGAGCCGAAGCCCCCGTTCCCGTACAAGTCGGAGGACGTCACCTATCGAAGTGATGACATCTCCATCGCGGGCACGCTGACCGAGCCCCAGGGCAACGGCCCGTTTCCCGCCATCCTGATGATCACCGGAAGCGGTCCGCAGGACCGCAACGAGGAAATCCTGGGCCACAAGCCGTTCCTGCTGCTGGCCGACACGTTCACTCGCGCGGGCTACGCCGTGCTGCGCACCGACGACCGCGGCGTCGGCGGCACCGGCGGCAAGCTGGAGGACGCGAACTACACCGACCTGTCCGACGATGCCGCCGCGGGCGTGAGCTACCTGCGCTCCCGCCCGGACATCGACCCGGCCCGCGTCGGACTCCTCGGCCACAGCGAGGGCGGCTACCTCGCGCCACTTGTCGCCTCGCGTCCGGACAGCGGCGTCGCGTTCGTCGTCCTCATGGCCGGTCCTGGCGTGCCCGGCTCGGATGTGCTCGTCGAACAGACCCGCCTGCTCGCCGTGGCGAACGGCAAGCCCGCCGACCAGGTCGACACCCAGGTGCGCCAGACCGGCGAGCTGGCCGCGCTGCTGAAGGAGGGCGACCTCGCCGGCGCCAAAGAGCTGGCTCGCAAGCAAAACGAGTCCCTACCCGCCGACCAGCGCGTGCCGGACGAGCAGGCAGGCGCACAGATCACGCCGTATCTGGCGGCCCTCATCGCCTACGATCCCGCTCCCGCCCTCGCCGCCCTGCGCGTCCCCGTGCTCGCATTCTTCGGCGGCAAAGACCTGCAGGTGCCCGCCGCTCAAAGCGAGCAGCCGATGCGCGACCACCTCGCCGCCGACCCGGACGCGACCGTCCATGTCTTCCCAGGGCTCAACCACCTGATGCAGCCCGCCGAAACCGGCCGACCCAGCGAGTACAGCTCGATCGAAACCACCATCTCCCCTGAAGTGTCGACCTACGTCACCGGTTGGCTCCACCAGCGGGTTCCGACGAAGTAGTGCCCCGCTCCCGGACGCCGAGAGCCGCTGCGAAACAGCGGGAGCGCTTACCTAGACTGATGGCCATGAGCGCACCCACGGTCGACCTGATGGATTACTCGGATGTTCTCGCCCGGTTCGAGCCGGTGCTCGGCATGGAGGTCCACGTCGAGCTGTCCACCGCGACGAAGATGTTCTGCGGTTGCCCGACCGAGTTCGGCGCCCAGCCGAACACCCAGGTGTGCCCCGTGTGCCTCGGCCTGCCGGGCTCGCTGCCGGTGGTGAACGAGAAGGCCGTCGAGTCGGCGATCCGGATCGGCCTCGCGCTGAACTGCTCGATCACCCCGTGGGGCCGTTTCGCGCGCAAGAACTACTTCTACCCGGATCAGCCGAAGAACTACCAGATCAGCCAGTACGACGAACCGATAGCCACGAACGGGCACCTGGACGTGGTACTCGACGACGGAAGCACGTTCCGCGTGGAGATCGAGCGCGCGCACATGGAGGAAGACACCGGCAAGTCGGTGCACGTCGGTGGCGCGACCGGCCGCATCCACGGCGCCAGCCACTCACTGCTGGACTACAACCGGGCAGGCGTTCCGTTGATCGAGATCGTCACCAAGCCGATCACAGGTGCGGGGGAGCGCGCTCCCGAGGTGGCGCGGGCGTACGTGACCGCCTTGCGTGATCTGCTGAAGGCGCTCGGTGTGTCCGACGTCAAGATGGAGCAGGGCTCGCTGCGCTGCGATGCGAACGTTTCGCTGATGCCGGTCGGCGCAACGGAATTCGGCACCCGTACCGAGACCAAGAACGTCAACTCGCTCAGGAGCGTCGAGGTGGCGGTGCGTTTCGAAATGCGCAGACAGGCGGCGATTCTCGCAGGCGGCGGCACAATCGTTCAGGAGACCCGGCACTTCCACGAGGCCGACGGCACCACCTCGCCCGGCCGTCGCAAGGAGACCGCCGAGGACTACCGCTACTTCCCGGAGCCCGATTTGGAGCCGGTCGCGCCCGCGGCGGACTTGGTGGAACAGCTGCGCGGCACCATCCCGGAGTACCCGTGGCTGCGCCGCGCCCGCATCCAGTCCGAGTGGGGCCTGTCCGACGAGGTGATGCGCGACCTGGTCAACGCGGGCGCCCTCGACCTCATCATCGCGACCGTCGACGCGGGCGCTCCGGCCAACGAGGCGCGCTCCTGGTGGGTCGCCTACCTCACCGAGAAGGCCAAGGAACGCGACGTCGCGCTGGAGGACCTGCCGATCACCCCGGCTCAGGTCGCCGAGGTGATCAAGCTGGTCGAGGCGAAGACGGTCAACAACAAGGTCGCCAAGCAGGTCGTCGACCACGTGCTGGCCGGAGAGGGCGACCCGGCGCAGATCGTCGAGGCCAAAGGTCTCGGCATGGTCAGCGACGACAGCGCCCTGCAGGCCGAGGTCGAAAAGGCCCTCGCCGCCAACCCTGACATCGCAGACAAGATCCGCTCCGGCAAGGTGCAGGCCGCGGGCAAGATCGTCGGCGACGTCATGAAGGCGACCCGGGGCCGAGCCGACGCGGCCCGAGTCCGCGAGCTCGTCCTCGCTGCCTGCAACTAGGGGCCCCTTCATCGTGGTCGATCGACCGCGACGGAGGTGTAGGGCGTGGTCGACATGGGCGGCGTGGTGTAGCGGGCGTTCGGCAGGTACAGGTGTTCGCCGAAGGCGGCGACGGTCGTCGGTACGTCGAAGCGCGGGTCGGTGACGCGCCGTTCCACCGTGCCTGCCGTGCCCGCGGGATCGAGCGCGACGACGGCGATCGCGTTGGACCGGTTCTGGACGACGAACAATGTGCTGCCGCGCAAGAGCAGTCCGTCGCCGCCGGGCAGCGCCTCGGCGCCGAGGTCGATCTGCCGCGTCACGCCGGTAGCCGGGTCGACGCGGAACAGTCGGCCGGTCACCGACTGCATGATGATCAGTCCGGTGCCGTCCGGCGTGTGCACGATCCCGTTGGCGTTGATCGCTCCGGGCTCGTATCCGATGTCGCCGGTCAGCCGGCGTCGCACCACCGCCGTGGGCGGCGGCAGAGCCTCGTCGTCACCGAAGGGCAGGTGGTAGAGCATCGGCGCCCGGGAGTCGGTGAACCACGCGCCCGTAGGCGTGAGCACCACGTCGTTGACGAACGTGTCCGGCGGAGTTCCGAGCCGGTAGGTAGCCAGCACCGCGCCCGTGCCAGTGTCCACGACGCGGGCGTCTCCTTCGGTGCCCCCGGCGACGAACAGCCGGCCGCGGTGGTCGATGCGGAGCCCGAGCGCCGGCGTACCCGGCCCGGGGCTCAGCATGTCGCCGCGCCCGGTTACCAGGTCGGCGCGGTAGATGGAGCCGTCGGCTCGCGAGCCGAAGTAGGCCACCGGCTGCGACCCGATCGCGATACCCTCCGGCTGGAACCCGGCGGGCAGGTCGATCGTGGTAACAACCGGACGATGTGCCGCCGTCCGGTCGGTGGATACCAGCGCGGTAGCGCCGAGGCAGGCGAGCGCGGCCGAAATCGCGAGGACTCGCTTCATCTCATCGTTCCCTCTATGGTCCTGGTGGTCGGCGGATCATCCGATTCCGGATGACGTGCGGCAGTCCGGAGCGGGTTCGCGCTCAGTAGCCGACAGTGAAATGCCTGCTTTCCTGTGGATTCTCGAGCTCGTCCAGGACGGCAACGGCGAGATCTTCCGCCGAGATCCGCGACGCGCCGTCGGCGCCCGTGACGAGTGTGGTGGTGCCGCGTCGATACATTCCGGTGCGCTGTCCGGGTTCGAGAAGGGCGGGTGGGCTGAGATAGACCCAGTCGGCCGGATGCGCCCGACAGGTTTCCCATTGCGTGACGCTGGCGGCGGCGATGGTGCGGATTGCTTGCGGTACGTATTCCGGACTGTCGAGAACGAGCCGATCGGGGTGCCCCGGAATCCGGAGAGGGGCGGCGCCGCCGACGACGAGTATGCGCGTCCGGGTAGTCGTGGCCGCGTCCAGCAGCGCAATCGTAGTCGCCGTGACGGTGTGTTCCTGCCCGAGAGCCGGCCGGGTGGCGGCCACGATCGCGTCCGCGCCATGGAACAGTCCACTCATTCGGACGGAATCGTTCGCGTCGCCTTCGACTGCGGTCACCCCGGGAGGCAGGGCGGTCGACGGCTTTTTCCGGAAGATGGAGACGATCTCATGGCCGCGGTTTACGGCTTCGTCGACGACGCGTGAGCCGACCATGCCGTTGGCTCCGACGACGGCGATCTTCATTTCAGTATTCCTTCGGGTGTCGAAACAACGTTGGCTGAGCGACTGGGCACGGGAAGCTGTCCCGCGACGATCGCGGCGAGCGCGAGCCCGAAACCGACGAGTTGGGTCGGGCCGAGCGTCTGACCGAGCAGGATGGCACCGAGAACCGCCGCGACCAGCGGCGAGAGCAGGACGAGAACCGTGACCGAGGTGACAGGCAACGTACCGATGCCGCAGAACCAGAGGACATAGGCGATCAGACCGCCGACCAGTCCTAGCCAGAGGTAGCCGAGGGCAGCAGGCGGATCGATCGCGGGAGGCGGGCCCTCGACCAGAAACGTGAGGGGCAGCATGAACAGGCCTCCCGCGGTGAGTTGCCAGCCGGCGAATACGGTGGGGCCGGCCTCGGCGGGCCGTCCCCACTTTTTCGTGAGCGTCAGACCGAGCGCCATCGAGGCCGCGGCGGCAATACCCGCCACGATCCCGGCGAGGTCGAATGTCGCGTCCGGCACGATCACCACCAAGGCGACGCCGACGAGCCCGATCGCGCCCCAGACGAGGCGCCACGCGGAGGGGCTCTCGTCCAGGACGGCCACGGCCAGGGCGGCTACGACGAGCGGTTGTGCCGCCGCCAAGGTCGCGGCCACACCGCCCGGTAGGCGTTCGGCGGCGAGGAACAACAGCGGGAAGAGCAGCCCGATGTTGAGTACGCCCAGCACCGCGGCTTTGCCCCACCAGAGTCCCCGCGGCAGCGTTCGCGTGAGCGCCATGGCGATCAACCCTGCGGGCAACGCGCGCAGGAGTCCTGCGAAGAGCGGGTGTCCCGCTGGAAGAAGCTCGGTGGTGACGACGTATGTCGTGCCCCATGACGCGGGAGCGAGCGCCGTCAGGACGGTGCGAGGCAGATTTCCGAGGGGTGCGTCGCTGCCGGCTCCGCCGGAAACCATCTGTATTGCTGGACTTTTCACATTCGAAGTCTCGCCCGTCGGCGATCAATGAGTCCAACACATGTTTGTCACTTCATCGATCGTGATACACGATTGATCCATGGAGCTTCAGCAGATGCGCTACGTCGTCGCCGTCGCCGAGACGAACAGCTTCACTCGGGCCGCCGAGCGATGCCTGGTGGTCCAGTCCGCGCTGAGTCACCAGATCGCGCGCTTGGAACGGGAACTGGGCGCGAGACTCTTCGAGCGCACCAGCCGCCGGGTCCGCCTGACACCTGCCGGTGCGGCTTTCCTCCCGGCCGCCCGCCAGTGCCTGGACGCCGCCGAGCGCGCGGCGGCAGAGGTCGCCGCGGCGGTCGGAGAGGTACGTGGGCGGCTCGCCGTGGGACTGATCCCCACCGTCGCCGCGGTCGACATCCCGGATGCACTGCGTGACTTCCGCCGGCGGTACCCGCACGTGCGCATCAGCCTGCGGGTGGGCGCGAGCGAAGACCTCGTCGAGCGAGTCGAGCAAGGAGCCATCGACGTGGCTTTCCTCGGATTGCCGACCACGGCTCGACCACGAGGTGTGGTCGCCCACGAACTCGCTCGTGACCGGCTCGTCGCCGTGGTCGCACCGGACCATTCCCTCGCCGGTGCGGCGACGGTCCACCTTCGCAGGCTTTCCTCCGAGGTCTTCGTGGACCTTCCGGCCGGGACCGCCGGACGTCTCCAATCCGACCAAGCGTTCGCGGCCGCCGGTCTCGACCGCGACGTGGCCTTCGAAGTGACCAGCGCGGACTACATCGCTCGACTCGTCCGCCCCGGCCTCGCCGTAGCCATGCTTCCCTCCGCCTACGCGCCTCAGCTCGAGGGCGTAGTCACCATAGAGGTCATCGACGCACCGGCTCGTGTCGAATACGTCATCTGGAGCCGCAGCCGCCCGCCCGCAGCAACCGCTTTCCTCACCGTTCTCGGCATCGCAGCGCAGGATTCGGGCGACTCCTGAAGCGTCCCGCGGCACGCTGCCTCATGCGAGGTCGTCGACGAAATCGGGCTGGCTTTTCGTGAGAGAGCGAGACCGAGCAATCCCCGTTCGCGGCCCGGCTCGCTTCCGAGTGGCCGCCGCGTCCGCGACGAAGTCGCCAGCGGCGGTCGCTCGGACGCGAGCCATAAGGGGGCCGCGAACACGCCGCGCCCGCGCGGCCGAAGACTCAGTCCGGTCCGCCGCCACCGGCCTGCGGCGGTGGGATGCGGACGACGCGGTCGTCGAAGGGGCCCGGCTGTCCGTCGGTCTTGTTGACCGTGGTCACCCAGACGGTGCCATCGGCGCCGGCCGCCGCGCCGCCGAGCTGCCCGTACTTGTCCTGCGCCAGCAAGGTCGGCGCTGCGGTGACCGCGTGGGTATTCGGGTCGGCGGCCGCGATGGCGAGGGCCTTCGCGTGGGTCAGCGAGATCGCGACACCGTCGACGGCCGCCGCGCAGCCGGCGACACCGGGCCGGTCGGGCCAGGTCCACGCGGTGGTGACCGCGCCTGCGCCGTCTACCCGCTGCAGCCGGTCCTCGGTGGGGGTGCGGTCGGTGATCCAGATGCTGTCCGCGCCGGCGTGGCAGACGTCCCCGACGATCCCGATGCCCGAGACGGCGATCTCGGGAGCCGGTGTACGGCCCGCCGCCGGAGAGTTCACGCGCAGCAGTTTGCCCGCGAGCGAGGATGTGGAGGCCGCGGCGCCTGGGTCGCCCGCGTTCCCGGTCAGCACGAGCATCTGGTCGGGCGAGGCGAACTCGATCGCGCCACGATTTCCGCTGGAGCCCTTCGGGATTCCGGTCAGAATGTCCTTGGGCGGGCCGCCCTCCGCGATGCGGACCACCCGGTTGTCGCTGGCAGTGGTGATGTAGGCATACATCAACCCGTCTTCGCGATAGGTGGGGGAGAGCGCGATGTCGCTGAGCCCGCCGTCGGTCGAACCGTCCACGTCCAGCTCGGCGATCTCCACCGGTTGCTGGTCCGGGGCCACCTTGAGGATGCGTCCGGTCCGTCGCTCGGCGACCAGGGCACCGTCGCCGAGAATGACCAGACCACCCGTGGTGTCCAGGCAGGTCGCCACCACCGCCGGGTCCGGATCGATGCACGGCCCACTCGGCCGGGTGGTCGAGGTAGGTGGCTGGCTCGGCTTCTTGGGGTTGATTTCGGCCCCGTGCAGTGTCGGTTCCGGGGTGAACGGGCTGGACGCCGAATCGTCGAACCGGGCGCAACCGGTCAGCAGGGCGGAGGCGAGCGCCAAGCTCGCCGCGACGCGGCCCACGACAACGAAACTCATAGCTCAGACGTTACGGAAATACCGTCACGCGCGCCCCCGCCGGGTGGCTGTTGCCCGCGCACTGACACGCCGTGCCGTACACACGCCCCACGGTAGCGCGCCGCGACATAGGGTATTGGCCGTGACCGACAAGCCGAAAGACACACCCGAACCTTCGCGGGCCGAGGGCGCCACACCGTCCACGTCCGAGCAGTCGGCGGTGTCGTCCACCGGTGGCGGAGTGGGCAGCCCGTTCGATTCGCCGACCGGGCAGTTCCCTCGGGTGGATCCGTCCAAGGGTCCTTTGCTCACCAAGGATGTCCCGCGCACCGACGACGAACTCGGGCTCGACCCGGAGGTCCCGGCACCGGGCGAAAGCGCCAAAGCGCCCGCGTCCTACGGGTACGCGAGCATCCCGCCCGCCGCGAAGCCACCGAACGACACCGGCAGGCTGCGTCGGCGCACCAGCGAGAACCGCCGTGGCACACTCGATCTGGGCTTGTTTCTGCTGCGGTTGGTCGTCGGTGGCACCTTCCTCTATCACGGGCTGCAGAAGCTCGCCGGCTGGTTCCACGGCCCCGGCCTGGACGGCACCCGCGACATGATGGAGCGGGGCGGGTGGGACCATCCGACGGTGTCGACGATCCTGCTCACGGCCGGTGAAGTCGGCGGCGGTGCCCTGCTCGTCCTCGGCCTGGTGACGCCGCTGGCCGCGGGCGCGGTTCTCGCGGTGATTCTGGACGCATGGGCCTGGAAGCAGGGCATGGCTCCCGGATTCCAGTACAAGGAGGGCCCCGGCTCGGTCGAACTGGAGAGCATCCTCGCGGGCATCTCCGCCGTCATCATTCTGACCGGCCCCGGCCGCTTGTCCTTCGACCGCAACCGCGGCTGGGCCACCCGTCCCTCCGCGGGCTCCTTCGTCGTCCTCCTGCTCGCCATCGCCGCCGCAGCAGGCACCTACTGGTACCTCCACGGCGGCAACCCCCTAATCGGCATAGAACCCTTCGACTAAGCGTCGGAGAACCGAAGGACGCTCCCGCCTCTCCATGTCTTCAGGCCCTACCACTCAGGTTGCGGAGGCTTCGCGTTCAGGTCCCGCACTTCAGTGCCACTTCGGATCCGAACCCGGATTCCGGGCTACTCGACTGGTACGGCACGCCACGCAACTACTGATTTCGCAAGAACATGGGTAACTCGTCGGGCACGCCCAGAACTTGCTTGGCACCCAACGCAGGACCTGAACGCAAATCCGATGTCACTGACCAGTACGGTCTGAAGACCCGGAGAGGCGGGGGAGCACTTGGCGGACGGCGCCCTTGTCGGCCGAGGTCGCCAATGCGGCGTAGGCGCGGAGGGCGGTGGTAACCGGACGGTCGCGGTTGACCGGCTGCCAGGGACGTTCCGAGGCATCCATTTTTGCGCGGCGCTCGGCGAGGACGGCGTCGTCGACAAGGACCTCGAGCGTGCGCGTGGTGACGTCGATGCGGATCTGGTCGCCGTTCTCGACCAGGCCGATGGCGCCGCCGCTCGCCGCCTCGGGGGAGATGTGGCCGATCGACAGGCCGGAGGTGCCGCCGGAGAAACGGCCGTCGGTGATCAGCGCGCACTGCTTGCCGAGCCCCGCGCCCTTCAGGAAAGCGGTGGGGTGCAACATCTCCTGCATGCCGGGGCCACCCGAGGGGCCCTCGTAGCGGACGACGATCACGTCGCCCGGCTCGATCTTCTTGCCGAGGATGACCGATACGGCCTCTTCCTGCGACTCCACGACAACCGCGGGGCCCTGGAAGGAGAACAGCTCCTCATCGATGCCCGCGGTCTTGAGCACCGCACCGTCGGGAGCGATATTGCCGCGCAACACGACAAGGCCGCCCTCCTTCGTGTAGGCGTGCTCCAAGTCGCGGATGCAGCCGCCTTCGGCATCGGTGTCCAGTGACGACCAGCGGTTCTCGGTGGAGAAAGGCTCGGTGGTGCGCACACCGCCCGGCGCGGCGTGGAACAGCTCGAGGGCTTCCTCGGAGGCCTTGCCGGAGCGGATGTCCCAGGTGTCGAGCCACTCGTCGAAGCTCGTGGTGTGCACCGTGGTGACGTCGGTTTCCAGCAGACCGGCGCGCCGCAGCTCGCCCAGGATGGCGGGGATGCCGCCGGCCCGGTGCACGTCCTCCATGTGGTAGTCGGAGTTGGGCGACACCTTCGACAGGGTGGGCACCCGGCGGCTGGTCTCCTCGATGGTGTGCAGATCGAAGTCGATCTCACCTTCCTGCGCGGCGGCCAGCGTGTGCAGCACGGTGTTGGTCGAGCCGCCCATCGCGACGTCCAACGCCATCGCGTTTCGGAAAGCCTTGGCATCGGCCACGTTTCGCGGCAGCACCGAGGCATCGTCCGCGCGGTACCAGCGATTGGCGATGTCCACCACCACGGTGCCCGCCTTCTCGAACAGCGCCCGGCGTGCGGCGTGCGTCGCCAGCGTGGAGCCGTTGCCGGGCAGCGCGAGACCCAATGCTTCGGTGAGGCAGTTCATGGAGTTCGCGGTGAACATGCCCGAACACGAGCCACAGGTCGGGCACGCGGAACGCTCGACCTCGCTCAAACCCTCTTCGGACACCGCCTGATTCGCGCTCGCGGAGATCGCGGTGATCAGGTCGGTCGGCGCCTGCGCGACACCGCCCACGACCACGGCTTTGCCTGCCTCCATCGGCCCGCCGGAGACGAACACCGTCGGAATGTTCAGACGCATCGCGGCATTCAACATGCCCGGCGTGATCTTGTCGCAGTTCGAGATGCACACCAGCGCGTCGGCGGTGTGCGCGTTCACCATGTATTCCACCGAGTCGGCGATGATCTCGCGCGAGGGTAGCGAGTAGAGCATGCCGCCGTGGCCCATGGCGATGCCGTCGTCGACGGCGATGGTGTGGAACTCGCGCGGTACCCCACCGGCGGCGCGCACCGAGTCGGCCACGATCTCGCCGACGTTCTTCAGGTGCACGTGGCCGGGCACGAACTGGGTGTAGGAGTTCGCGATCGCGACGATCGGCTTGCCGAAGTCGGAGTCGGTCATACCGGTGGCCCGCCAAAGCGCGCGGGCGCCCGCGGCATTGCGGCCGATGGTCGTGGTTCGGGAACGAAGCGGTGGCATTTCGATGGTCCTCGGGTCGCGGGGGGCTCTTGTGCGGTGGCCGGACGTTCGTCCGTCCAAGCGCTCTTTGCGGTGGCCGGAAAACGTTCGTCCGTCCAAGCGCTCTTTGCGACTGCGCAGAGTTTGCTCGGCGGCGCTCCCACGCTACTCCCGCGGGTGGGTACGTCTACATGCCGGTCGCTTCACCCGTGCGGCAGCCGTGGGTAGGTCTCTCGGTGTCAGCCCGTGATTATTGAGTCGCCGCCGGGGGTGTGGTCGGCGTCGACGGTTTTACCGGAGGTGCCGGACCGTCGAGGGGCGATGGGTGAGAACGAGGATCGATGCTTCCAACGAGATCATCCCATCACCTGACCGCAACACTCTACCGTCGGAAGATGTTCCGCTGCTGACGGTCGCGGTGTTTCGCGGCCCCTGTGGTCCGTGCGGGCCTATGAGTGGTTACCGTCGCCCGTGGTATCGGCGTTCTCGGTTTCGAAAGTCTTCGCGACCCCATTGGTTCTCGGTTCGTTCTCTGCGGGCACGGCCGTGCTCGCGCTGGGCTCGGCCGCTTCATCGGCTGTGGGCTCGGCGGTGGAACCGGCCCCGATGACTTCCTCCGGCCCCGCGAACGGGTTCGGGATCCGCCCGTTGGACGCCGCCGCCAGATCGCGCAACCGGTCGTAACCCACCGCGGGCAACTTCACCTCGGTGCCATCGGTCAGATCGGCGAGCACGTATCCACGTTTCGGGATCCGCACGCCTTTCACCTGTGCCCAATCCAGATGGCGGGATCCCAACAGCGTCCGCAGGTCCAGTCCCGCGTCCGATACGGAGGTCTGCGTCCGCAACACCCATACGAGCACGACGACGGGGATCAGCAACAGCCACCAGAGCCCGGCCGGCCAGCCGACGAACGGGAAGAATGCGCACATCAGCAGGATGAATACGCCGAGGAAGGCCAGTCGTGGGATGCGGATCACACGGGTGGTCGAGGCGCTACCCGTCTCCGCTCCCGTGGCGGGCGTATGGGACGATTCAGAAGGTGGCACGGACTGATGCGGTGATGACACACCACCATCCTCGCATCCTGGTGAACGGACACAAGCAACCACACTGTCCCACATAATGGGACGCCATAGGTCATCTGTTTGACTCTTCGGTTCACGCCCGCTTAACGTCGTGCGCGTGAATCGAAACGAGTTGCTCGTAATCGGCCGGCGCGTCCAGCGTTGAGCCTGACACTCTGAGTCGAATACGTCAGCTCGCGTTGCGACGCGCCACCCTCGTTCAGCCCTGTGCTGACGGGGGCTTTTTTATGTTCGGAGAATTGTTCGACATGGCGAGGCGCAAGACACCGCGTTTGCGGTGGCCGGGCGGCTGTCCAGGTGCTCTTTGCGAGGGCCGGATGTCGTCCGTCCCAGCGCCGCGAGGCACAAAATCCGGGGTCAGAACGACTACCAGTAAGGAACGAAGACGGTGAGCGCACCTACCGCACGGCCCGGGCCTTCGGCCCGCAGGCCAGCGCCTTCGGCGAATCAGCAGGCATCGCCCGCTGCCAACACGACATCCGCGGCCAACCGCCGCCAGGCCCCGCCCGAGCGGGTCACCGGTGCGCAGTCGGTCGTACGGTCGCTCGAGGAGCTCGGCGTCGACACTGTATTCGGCATTCCAGGCGGCGCGATCCTTCCTCTATACGACCCGTTGTTCGACTCCAAAGTGCGGCATGTCCTCGTCCGGCACGAGCAGGGCGCCGGCCACGCGGCTACCGGCTACGCGCAGGCCACCGGCAAGGTCGGTGTGTGCATGGCCACATCAGGCCCCGGCGCGACCAACCTGGTTACCCCGATCGCCGACGCGCAGATGGACTCGGTCCCGATCGTGGCCATCACCGGCCAGGTCGGCCGCAGCCTGATCGGCACCGACGCGTTCCAGGAAGCCGACATCTCCGGCATCACCATGCCGATCACCAAGCACAACTTCCTGATCACCGAGGGTATCGACATCCCGAGGATCATCGCCGAGGCGTTCTATCTGGCCGCGTCCGGCCGCCCCGGCGCCGTGCTCGTCGACATCCCCAAAGACGTGCTGCAGGCGCAGACCACCTTCAGCTGGCCCCCGGAGATGCGGCTACCCGGCTACCGGCCGGTCACCAAGCCGCACGGCAAGCAGGTGCGCGAAGCCGCGCGGATGATCATGGAGTCCAAGGCACCGGTGCTCTACGTCGGCGGCGGCGTGATCAAGGCCGACGCATCGCCGGAGCTGCTGCAGCTGGCCGAGCTGACCGGCATCCCGGTGGTCACCACGCTGATGGCGCGCGGTGCCTTCCCGGACAGCCACCGGCTGAACATGGGCATGCCCGGAATGCACGGCACTGTGGGCGCGGTTGGGGCACTGCAGAAGTCGGACCTGCTGATCACCCTCGGCGCCCGCTTCGACGACCGCGTCACCGGCCAGCTGGACTCCTTCGCGCCCGGCGCCAAGGTCATCCACGCCGATATCGACCCGGCCGAGATCGGCAAGAACCGGCACGCCGACGTCCCGATCGTCGGCGACTGCCGCGAGGTGATCGTTGAGCTGATCGAGACGCTGAAAGCCGATCCGGCGGCGGGCGACGCGCCGCTGCTGTCGCTGGACGAGTGGTGGACCTACCTCGACGGCATCCGCGACGCGTACCCGCTGGGCTGGACCCCACCGGCGGACGGGTCGCTGTCGCCGGAGTTCGTCATCGAGGCGCTGGGTCGCCTGGCCGGTCCCGACGCGATCTACTGCGCGGGCGTCGGCCAGCATCAGATGTGGGCAGCCCAGTTCATCAAGTACGAGAAGCCGCGCACCTGGCTGAACTCCGGCGGTCTCGGCACCATGGGCTACGCCGTCCCGGCCGCCATGGGCGCCAAGATGGGCAAGCCGGACACCGAGGTGTGGGCGGTCGACGGTGACGGCTGTTTCCAGATGACCAACCAGGAGTTGGCCACCTGCGCGGTCGAAGGCGTTCCGATCAAGGTCGCCCTGATCAACAACGGCAACCTCGGCATGGTCCGACAATGGCAGACGCTGTTCTACCAGGAGCGCTACTCCAACACCGACCTGCGCACGCACTCCCTGCGCATCCCCGACTTCGTGAAGCTCGCGGAAGCCCTCGGCTGCCACGGCATCCGCGTCGAGCGGGAAGAGGACGTGGAGCCCGCCATCCGGGAGGCCCAGTCGATCACCGACCGACCGGTGGTGATCGACTTCATCGTCGGCAAGGACGCCCAGGTGTGGCCGATGGTCCCCGCGGGCACCAGCAACGATGAAATCATGGCCGCTCGCGGCATCCGCCCGCTGTTCGACGAGGACGAGCAGGCCGTCGAGCCCGCCATCATCGATGAGGCGATGTCGCACGAGAAGAACAGGTGAACGTAAGGATGAGTACCACCCACACCCTCAGCGTTCTCGTCGAGGACAAACCGGGCGTGCTGGCGCGGGTCGCGGCCCTGTTCTCCCGCCGCGGCTTCAATATCGAGTCGCTGGCGGTCGGCGGCACCGAGCTGCCCGAGGTCTCGCGCATGACCATCGTCGTCACCGTCGAGGACTTGCCGCTCGAACAGGTCACCAAGCAGCTCAACAAGCTGGTGAACGTCATCAAGATCGTGGAGCAGGACGCCGACAGCTCCGTGGCCCGCGAACTGATCCTGGTGAAGGTGCGCGCCGACGCCAGCGTGCGGACGCAGGTCATCGAGGCTGTCGGGCTGTTCCGCGCCAAGGTGATCGACGTGTCCCCGGACGCGCTCACCGTCGAGGCGACCGGAACCCGGTCCAAGCTCGACGCGCTGCTGCGCATGCTCGAACCGTATGGCGTGCGGGAGATCGTGCAGTCCGGCGTGGTGGCCGTCGGCCGCGGTCCGAAGTCGATCACGGCGACGCGCTAGTCTGGCTTCGATCTACGGTCGGCGTACGGCGCTCCCCGCGCAGACGCGGGGGATCCGATTGATCCGAAACAGTACAAACCCATCACCTGCGTCAAGCACGGTGTGCCCCGCTTCGGCGGGGACGATCCTCCAGAAGGGAAACCAACCACAGTGGCAGTCGAGATGTTCTATGACGACGACGCCGACCTGTCGATCATCCAGGGCCGCAAGGTCGCTGTCATCGGCTACGGCAGCCAAGGCCACGCGCACTCGCTGAGCCTGCGTGACTCCGGCGTCGAGGTTCGGGTCGGCCTCGCGGAGGGTTCCAAGTCGCGTCCGAAGGCCGAGGAGGCGGGCCTGACCGTCGGCACTCCGGCCGAGGTCTCCGAGTGGGCCGACGTCATCATGGTGCTCGCGCCAGACACCGCGCAGGCGTCGATCTTCGCAGGCGACATCGAACCGAACCTGAAGGACGGCGACGCGCTGTTCTTCGGCCACGGCCTCAACATCCACTTCGGCCTGATCAAGCCGCCGGCCAACGTCACCATCGGCATGGTCGCGCCGAAGGGCCCCGGCCACCTGGTGCGCCGCCAGTTCGTCGACGGCAAGGGTGTTCCCGCCCTGATCGCCATCGACCAGGACCCGAAGGGTGAGGGCCAGGCGCTGGCGCTGTCCTACGCCAAGGGCATCGGCGGCACCCGCGCGGGCGTCATCAAGACCACCTTCAAGGAAGAGACCGAGACCGACCTGTTCGGTGAGCAGGCCGTGCTCTGCGGTGGTACCGAGGAACTGGTCAAGACCGGTTTCGAGGTCATGGTCGAGGCCGGGTACGCGCCGGAGATGGCCTACTTCGAGGTGCTGCACGAGCTCAAGCTGATCGTCGACCTGATGTACGAGGGCGGCATCGCGCGCATGAACTACTCGGTGTCCGACACCGCCGAGTTCGGCGGTTACCTGTCGGGGCCGCGGGTCATCGACGCCGACACCAAGAAGCGCATGCAGGACATCCTCAAGGACATCCAGGACGGCAGCTTCGTCAAGCGCCTCGTCGCCAATGTCGAGGGCGGTAACAAGGAGCTCGAGGCGCTGCGCAAGCAGAACGCCGAGCACCCGATCGAGGTTACCGGCGCCAAGCTGCGCAGCCTGATGAGCTGGGTGGATCGCCCGATCACCGAAACCGCCTGAGGTTTCACCGTTGCGCTTGCCGCGCACACGAATCTGGAAGGCCCGTTCCTCGGGAAGGAACGGGCCTTCTGGCATTGCCGCGGCCACGGTTTAAGGCGGTAGGCTGGTGTCGTGTCGGAAGAAACGCCAGGTCAGCGGTTGCGCCTCGCATTCGAGATGTATGAGTTCGGCGTGCGCATGCAGCGTATGCGAATCCGCAGAGAGCATGCTGACGCGACCGAGGCCAAAATCGAGGAAGCCGTTCATGACTGGCTTCTCTCGCGCCCAGGTGCACCGCTTGGCGACGCGGTGGGGCAGCCCTCGCCACGGTTCGCATGAACGAACTCGAAGCCGCGCTCCGACGCGCGACGGCGGATCTCGGCCGCCTCGGCTATGGTTGCGCGCTCGTAGGGGGATTCCGGTTTCGGTGCGATCCGCACCGCGGTTCACCCACGATATCGATCTGGCGGTGGCCGTCGAAGATGACCGCGCTGCCGAGGATTTGGTTCGCCGGCTTATCTCCGAGGGCTATGGCTTCGATGCATCGGTAGAGCATGACAACGGCAGGCTGGCCACCATCCGACTCAAACGGAACATGGATGGCATACCGGTCTTGGTCGATCTCTTGTTCGCCAGTTCAGGAATTGAGCCGGAGATCGTGCGTGCAGCTGAGAACCTGGCCGCACGGTGGCCCGCTCCGGAATCGGAGTGTTCCGGGGGTGTCAGACGGCTACAGCCCGGTACCTAGGTACCGGGCTGTAGCCGTGCTTCTAGCTACTGCCGAACAGGCCGGGTGGCCGGTTCTGGCGGAACTGGTCGAACAGGCCGCCGCCCCAACCGGGGAACGGTCCGTTGTTGCAGTTCCAGTCCTGGAATGGTCCGAAGTCGCAGTCGCGATCGTGCCAATGGCGGTTGTGCCTGACCTCGGAAACGCCCGGTGCCCCGGGGTCGGCGGAGGCGGGGATGGCCAAGGCGGTCAACGGAACTACGGCGATTGCACCGGCGACGGCTACCCTGGCCAGGGTCCGGCGCGCAGCGCTGGTTGTCGAGAACAACGTGGATCCTTTCACTCTGCGGTGAGCTATCTGCTCACCATCCCCCGTTGCCGGTCTGTCCGCTGTGTACCGCAGACAGGTCGGGATAGAGTGTGTCGCCGCTGCTTCCAGGGCAGGTCTACCGGCGGGGCAGCGACTGCACGCCTTCACTCTTGCGCACATCTCGCGAAAGATCACGGGGGTTGGCTCCCCTGGGGAGAAAATCAAACCGCAGAACTAGGGGCACCCCCTTAGGGGATCAGTCGAAAATCGGCAGCACGGTGTCGACGACCGTCGCCGGGACGGGTAGTGAGGCGAGCACGCCAGCCGGACTGAGGTGGCGTTGCAACGCGCGCTGGTGCGCCGCACCCACCAGCAGAAGCGCTGCCGCGCGAAGGTTTACGGTGTCGGACGCGTTCGGGCGTGCCGCGCGGAGTCTCGCTTCCAAGGCGTCGACCGCGCGGTGCGGACCGATGTCCGCCTCTTGGACACGGTCGAGGTATTTCGCGCGGAGTTCGGCGTCGGACTGGATCGCGGCGGCGACCGGAATCGTCGCGACAAAGAAATTCTCCAGTGCTTCCATCAGCGCGACGAGATACGCGCGGAGCTCACCGTGCCCATCGACCTCGCCGAGCACGTCCTTGAACGGACGCAGGTGCTGCTGAACCACTGCTTGCAACAACCCGATGCGGTCACCGAAGTGATAGAAGATGCTCGACTCGGCGACACCCGCGCGCTTCGCGACTTCCTTGGTGGACAACCTGGCGACACCCGCCTCCGTGAGGATCTGTTGCGCGGCGGCGATCACCGCTTCCCGTACCCCGGTCGGCGGGCGCCCGCGGGTGCGTCCTGCCGTGCGACCGGATGTCTGCACCATCTCCTCCTGATGTCTCGTCGCTGAACCCTTGCAGTATGCCCGATGCCGTCGTATTTTCTGAGTATAGACTCAGTAAATAACGGAGGTGTACCCCGTGTCCCATCCAACTTCGACAAGGCCGTCCCAATCCCGCACGCAACGCACGGGCGATGCGCTCGTCCGTTTGCTGCTCCGATCTCCGCTGCACCGGGTGGTCAGCGGAAAGTTGCTGTTGGTGACCGTGATCGGGCGCAAGTCCGGTCGCGAATACACCAATCCCGTCGGGTATGCCGAGCACGACGGACAAGTGTTGGTCGGCACGAGCGCGGGGTGGCGGCGGAATCTGCGTGACGGAGAATCCGTCCGTGTTCGTCTGCGCGGCAGAGATATTCGTGCTCGAGCCGAAGTGATTGCCGACGAAGACCGGCTGGCGGCTCTGGTTCCGGTGGTCGTCTCCGCGAATCCGATCCACGGGCGATTCGCGGGTATCGAGTTGGCACCGGACGGCGGGGTGAATCCCATCGATCTGCGGCGGGCGGTCGCCAACGGATATGTGATCGTTTGCCTACGGCCGGTGTGAGTTCCGCTGGACTCGTGGTCCGGGTGGGCGTGGTTCCGGCAATCTCCTGAGTGGGCGGGGGCATGAGTAGGCGCAGGCTGCTCGCGTTCTTCGGGGGTGAATTAATAGGGTGGTTGAACGGGTCGGCTGAAAATGTGAATTGTCGATGAACCGTCGATTTCATCTCGAAGGCGCAGTCGGGTGCCTGCGCCGTTCTGGCGCATCGTCACTGGGGCAGGGGCGCTCGGAGGCAGTCGCAGATCAGCGCGGCGACGCGCTGGGGGTCGGGAATGCCTGTGCGGTGGACGGCGACCGCGGCGATAGCCACCGCCTGCACCTCGTCGACGTCGACATCGGTTCGCACCGCCCCCGCTTGCTGAGCGCGATGCAGCAGATCGGCGAAAACGGTCCGTAACTCGGCGGCGACTTGTCGGGTCTGTGCGCTCATGGCGATCTCGGCTCGGGCGAGCGCCTCGGCGAGATCCTGCTTCGTCTTGGCCTGCCCCACCATTCCCAGTAGGAACTCGAAGAAGGCCGGCTCGACGTCGTCGGACTGTAGAGCGCGTGTCGCGTCGTCGATCAACTGCCGCAGGTGGTCGACGAGCACAGCTTCGAACAGCGACTCCTTGGTCGGAAAATGCCGGTGTACCGTCCCCGCGCCAACCCCTGCCCGCCGCGCGATCTCATCCAGCGAGATCCCGCTGCCCGCACTGCTGAACCCCGCGCGCGCAGCTGCCAGGATCTGCTCCCGGTTGCGTCGCGCATCGGCTCGCAGTGGACGCTCACCACCCATCTCTCACCGTCCCTGATCCGGCGCTCGACAACCGGGGCGCGTGCCCCGTATATTAACCGGGGGGATCGCCCCGGTTAGTTTCTGAGCAGGAGTATGCCATGTCTGTCACCCCTCGTGAAACCATCGAACGCCTGCTGGCCGTGACCGCTGGGGGCCCGGTGCCGGAGATGGCCGATGTCTATGCGGTCGACGCCGTGTTCGAACTGCCGTATCTGCCGCCTGGCGCTGAGCATCCAGAGGTCGGCAGAGAGGCGTTCCGAGCTCATTTGGTCGAGGGCGCACGGATTCAGCGATTCGACTCCATCGACGACGTTCGCATTCACGAGACCGCCGACCCCGAAGTCATCATCACCGAATACCGGATCAACGGCACCGTGCTGTCCACCGGCACACAGTTCGCCTTCCCGATCATCAAGGTGGCCCGTGTGCGGGATGGGTTGATCGTCTGGTCACGCAGTTACTCCAATCCGCTTGCCGGCGCTATCGCTTTCGGACAAGCCGAGGCGCTGCTCGGCGGCATCATCGCCGAGCGATCAGGGGTCCGGCCTTCGTGATCGAGCTCGAGTGCCGAATAGCACCTGCGCCAAAGCCGGCGCCCAGGTCCGGCGCAATGGGGGTTGCTGCGCCGACAGGAGCTAAAGGTCGACCGGGATGGCCTGGCCACTGGAGTGCTCGCGGGTCCAAAGCCGTTCGGGGTGCACGGTAAGCAGGTCGGCGACCTGGCAGATCGTGGCAGGTCGTTTGTCGACGTGCTCGAGGTCGGGGGTGATGACCAGGACGCTAGGCTTCGGCCGGCCTTTCGCCGCCGCGGCGGCGTGCAGGCAGTCGATGGCATCCAGCAGGCGCCCGATCGGCCGGTCCATGCGAGGCCCGATCACGACGGTGCGCACCAACTGGAAGCCGTGCTTGTGGGCCACGGATCGGATGCGTTGTTCGGCGTGGTGTTGCCGCGCGGGGGCGGCGTGGGCCAGCATGTATCCGACCGCGATCCGACGCGTCACCGCTCACCCCGACCATGCACAGCCAAGTCGATGCGGGCGCAGGTGGTACACCAGCCGACGACGCCTCCGAGCAGCACGCCCAAGGTGAACACGAGCAACAGGTCCAGCACGGCCACGCTCCCTCCGTCGACGGGTGGCGACCCGGGGCTGTGCTTTCGCCGGACTTGTCGCATCCGCGCTTGTGGACGCGACACTGTACCCGTAGACGCAACGGGTCCGGGGTGCCTGCTCGGACTGTACGAGGCAACCTGACCCGAGGCCAGCCGAGTGCGTGAAAGTGCGCGGACCGGTGACATCGGCCTATGCTCCCGCCACGATGAGAGGAGTATCCATGCACACAACGCGCTACAAGGGAGCCCTCATCATGCAGGTTCGATTCCTCGGCGGCCCGTCCGGCGGGCAAGGCTCACCGCGGCTATATGCCACCGACCGCGACACCTTCGCCGTCCAAGGGTGGAAGACCGACCGCAGCGATCAGGTCGAGATCCCGCACCGGCTGCTGGTCCACACCGAGCCGGGCACGGCCGTGGCCGGGCTCGTCGACACTGGGCACGGCACGTTTTTGCTCACCGGCGCGCCGGTCATCGACCCGGAAGCGCTCGCGATGATGAAGATCCCCGGGCATGAGGCGGCGGTGGAAGTGCCGATCGCGCCAGAGGTGACCCCCGATGATCCGCGTCGAGCCGGGTGAGCGCTTCGACCAGCTGCTCGGCCGCGCCGAGCAGCTGGCGTTCCATCTCGAAACCGCCGACGACTACGACGCGGAGACCGAGGCCGAGTCATTCGCCGCCTGGCGAGACAACGAAGCCCGCGACCCCGGCGGCGACTGGTTCGCTCCCTGGACGCAGCAGGTGCGGGCGATGACCGGGCGTGGCGTCGCGGTGCGGCGGGCCCGCATCGTCACCGTCCCGCACACCACCTACACCCGCTACTTGCTTGCCCTCGGCCGCTACAACGTCGAGGCTGGTGAGGACTTGCGCTACCTCACGCGCGCCGGGGCCCACCCGGAAGACGCTGTCGCCGAAGACTTCTGGCTGCTGGATACCCACACTGTCGCCTACAGCCTGTTCGATGAGCGCGGCCGCTGGATCGGCGCGGCCACCACTAGCGAGCCACGCCAGCTGCGCGCCGCGATCGCCATTCGTGACCGCGTGTGGGCGGCAGCAATCCCATACGAGGACTACCTCGGCAGGTTCCCATGACCGCGACCAGGGTTGATCACGCCCGCCAAGCCCTCGGCGCGCGACTGCGCGAACTGCGCCGCTCCAAAGGCCTGGACGGACGCGAATTCTCCACCGCCGCCGGATGGCACTGGTCGAAAACGTCCCGCGTCGAACTCGGCAAGCAGCGGCCCAGCGTCGACGATCTCGCGGTGTGGTGCCGACTGTGCGACGCGGAACTCGCGCTCCCGGATCTTGTCGCGGCCCTGCAGAACGTCGATGCCCAATGGCAGGAATGGCGGCGGGTCACCGCCGGCGGACACGCACGCCGTCAACGTCGCGGCGCCGACCTCGAGGGGCGCGCCCGCTCGCTGCGTACCTACAGCACGGTGCTCATCCCCGGTCTGCTGCAAACCGAGCCTTACGCGAGAACCGTTCTCACCCAGTGCATCCGGTTTCTGGGCACCCACGACGACCTCGACGACGCCGTAGCCGCACGCCTGGCCCGCCAGCGCGTGCTGCACCGAGGCGATCACCGACTCGTGCAGCTCATAGACCAGTCGGCCCTACACACACACGTCGGCGACAGCACCGTCATGACCGACCAACTCCAGCACCTGCTCGACACCGGATTCGGCAACCCGCGCCTCATCCTCGGCGTCGTCCCGGCCGGCACCGGATTCATCTACACCACCACCTCATTCGATCTGCTCGACCGCCGCACCGCTCTCGTCGAAACGATCAGCGCCGAACTCACCATCACCACCCCCTCCGAACTCGCACTCTATGAAAAAGCCTGGACCGGACTCTACGAACACGCCGTCTTCGGCGACCAGGCCCGAGCCCTCATCACCACCGCGCAGCAGCAGATCAGGCAGGGGATTTGATTCCGGACCACGCTGATAGCGTGAATTGCGATTTGTTCGAACAGATGTGCTCTATCGCAACCCCGATCGTCGTGTCTTACAGCATCTTCCGGTGGAGGGTAGCGGCGGGGACCGGCATATCACGGCCGTACCGGCCGGCAAGTGCTCGGTGATTACGACGAAGGCGTTACGGTGGCGAGGCGGGCGAACCACTGGCTCGCGAGGGTAGGCGCGTTCGACATCGGTGAAGATCACGCGGTCACGGCAGCACCTCGACTCGAGATCAGGGTGTGCCGATCGACTCGTCTTGGATAGTGGCCGCCGCGAATGTGGCCGCACAGTAGGCCGCGGTGGGCATTTGCTCGTTACTCGCTCGTAGTGGCGCGGGCGCCTAACATTCTCCGGGACAACGGGGTCGGATATCAGAAGATTCTCTGCCCGAACGGATTGTGAACCTTGCCCAACTCGACGAATCTCGACCCCACCGCGACCGTCCCGAGTCCGGCCTCGGCTGGTCGGCGCCCCGAGGCGATTCACCGTTTTCTCGTCAAACCCGACGACGCCGGCATCGTGGGATCGGTCGACGGCGGCAAACTCCTCGAATGGATCGACAAGGTCGCCTACGCGGCGGCGGCCCAGTGGAGCGGCCGCTATTGCGTCACGGCCTATGTCGGCAATATCCATCTCGACCGGCCGATCGCGGTCGGTGAGCTGGTCGAATTGCATGCGAATCTCGTCCACACCGGGCGCACCAGCATGCATATCCTCGTCACCGTCTATTCCACCGATCCCACGCGGGTGAAGCCGGTGCAGTCGGCCCAATGTCTGACGATCTTCGTCGCCGTCGACGACGACCGGCGCACTGTCGAAGTGCCGCAATGGAATCCGACAACACTCCTCGAGCTGCAGCGGCATCGGCAGGCGCGGGCGAGGATCTCGGTGCGCAAACACATCGAGGAGGCGATGGCTGCGCAGCGGTATACGGCTGCCGGCACCGCGCCGAGTGCCACGCTGCGGTTTCTGGCAGCGCCCTCGGACATCAACTGGGGTGGCAAGGTTCATGGTGGCCGGACGATGCGGTGGATCGACGAGGCCGCCTACGTGTGCGGCGCCGACTGGGCCGGACAGCACGTCATCACGTCCTACTTCGGCGGTATCCGCTTCTACCGGCCGATCGTCATCGGCCACGTCGTCGAGGTCACCGCACGCCTGATCCATACCGGCCCGCGCAGCATGCACATGAGTGTGCACGTGACGTCCACCGACACCCATTCTGACGAACCCGCACTGGCCGCGCATGGTCTCGCCGTGGTTGTCGCGGTGGACGACGACGGAAAAGCGCGGGCTGCGCGGCAATGGGCGCCGGTCTCCGAGGAAGACCAAGCGCTTGACGCACACGCCCGGCATCTCGTCGAACTACGTGCGCTGGTGGAGCCGTTCACCCCGGCGAGTGCCGTGCCGGCCGATGCCGAACCCAGTCATTTCCGGGTACCGGCGCATCGGTGAACGCATGCCGCGAACGTGGAACCTCGATGGAGGTGTAGGTCGCGCTCAGCTGCGGGATCATCGGCGACATCGGCAAGACCGACAAGAGATGAGGTCGATCAGGACGCTTACGACCGTCACAACAAGGAGCTGGCACTGCGGTGCGATGATTTCTACGCATGCGCGCGTGCCGACCTCGAAGTTCGTAGCGGTGCCGTTCCGGCCAGCTACCGTGATTGGCTTCCCTCGGTGATGGCGGCAAACGAATCCGGGGATTCATGATCAAGCCCAGAGCTGTTGGCGATGGTGGCTCAGCGATTGATCCGAGCTTGTCGCCGGTAGGCGGGCCTGCCTACCGGCGAAGCGGAGTCATCAGCGGATTTCGGCTATCTTGACCGGCCGTGCTTCCCGGCGCGATATTTCGCAAGCCTCGGCGATATAGAACGCCTCGAGGGCGTCGCTGGGGCTACAAGGATTGTCTAGATCGCCGGTCACCACGGAGGCGAAGGCGGCCAATTCTTCGGTGTAGGCGCGTCGGAAGCGGTCGATGAAGCCGGGGTAGGCGGGGTGGGGGGAGGGAGTGTAGCCGGGTTCGACCGACGATAACGGTGAGCGGTCGTCCAGGCCGACTATGGCGTTTCCCTTGGATCCCAACGCTTCCAGTCGGACGTCGTATCCCGCCGCGTTGTACCGGGTGAGGGAGACGGTGGCGAGGGCGCCGTCGTCGAGACGCAGCACGACGGCGGCGGTGTCGACGTCGCCCGCGTCGGCGAAGAAGGGCTCTCCGCGGTTGGCGCCGACCGCGTAGACCTCGGTGACTTCCCGTCCCGTCACCCACCGAATGATGTCGAAATCATGCACCCCGCAGTCCCGGAACAACCCACCCGACCGTGCAACGTATTCGGCAGGTGGTGGCGCCGGATCGAGAGTGGTGGCACGCAGCGTGTGCAGCCACCCGAGGTTGCCGGACCGGATGGCTGCACGCGCCGCGCGGTAGCCGGCGTCGAAACGGCGTTGGAACCCGATCTGGACCGGGACGGCGGAGTGCTGAATGCGTTCGATGACGGTGCGGGTGCCTTCGATGTCGGCGGCTACCGGCTTCTCGCAGAAGACGGGGATGCCGGCGTCGACAGCGCGGATGATGAGGGCGGGGTGGGAGTCGGTGGCGGTGGCGATGACGAGGCCGTCGAGGTCGGCGGCGAAGAGAGTGTCGAGGTCGGGGGCGAATTCGACGCCGAGTTCGGCGGCGGTGGCGCGGGCCCGGTCGGTGTCGGCGTCGGCGACGACGACCTTGGTGACGTTCGCGATATTCGTGAGGGTTTCGGTGTGTAAGGTTCCGATTCGGCCGGTTCCGGCCAGGCCCAAGGTGATGGCTTTGTGGGATGACATCGGCACTCCTTCAGGTGAAATCTCGATGTGCGGTCGGCGATCGGCCGCTCGCGAGGCGGTTCAGTGGCCAGGGGCGCTCGTGGTCGAGCGGATGACGAGAGAAGGCTGTAGACGACGCCGGACCGGGGCGGTACGTCCGTCGCGGAGGCGTTCGGCGAGTGCCTCGATGGCAAGGCGGCCCATTTGGACGCGTGGCTGGTCGATGGTGGTCAAGGCGACGTGGCGCAGCGCGGCCAGCGACGTATTGTCGTAGCCTACGATCGAAACATCTTCTGGCACACGCAATCCCGCTTCCTCGAGTGCGGACATCGCTCCGACGGCGTTGAAGTCGTTGCCGCAGACCAGCGCGGTGGGAAAGTTGTCGTGGGAGAACAGGTTCAACAGCTTCCGCACCGCGGTCATGCCTGCGGAGTCGGTGTGCTCGCTGGGAATGACCATCGGCTCCAGGCCGTGGCGCGTCATGGCGGCACGGTAGCCCTTGCGGCGCGGCGCAGAGGTGAAGGCGCCGCCGCCGTCGAGGTGCACGATGCGCCGATGACCCAGGGACACCAGGTGATCCACGGCGAGGCCCGCGCCGATCTCGCCGTCGTCGTTGACCGTGTCGATGTCGGCGACCGTGGAGCTGCGGGAGACCAGCACCAGCGGTGCCTGCTGTGCCGCTGCGCGAATCGCGGCGGCGGGCAGGATGGGGGAGAGCAGGATGACGCCGCCGGGGCGGAAGGACAGCAGGCTCTGCAGAGCGGTGTGCTCGCGGGCGGCGCTGCGGCGGCCGGTGTTGAGGATCAGCTCGAGGCCGGACTCCTGCGCCGCGGCGTCCATGCCCTCGACGACGTCGGCGAAGAAGGCGTTGCGCAGGTCGGAGACCATGACACCCACGATGTTGGAGGTTCGGCTGGCCAGCGAGCGCGCCAAGATGTGCGGCTGGTATCCGAGGTCTTTCGCGGCTTCCAGCACGGCCCGTCGGCGGTGCTCGCTGACTTTGGGGGAGTCGCGCATGACGAGTGAAACGAGGGCACGGGAGACGCCGGCGCGCTCGGCGACGTCTTCCATGGTTGGTCGCGCCATGTCGCCTCCGTTCCGCGTTCGGTGAACCGTGCCGGGTCGGACGATACAAGATCGGCCAGTCCTGTTCAATAGAGCGCTCTAACAAGAGTTGCCACGCCGAGTATTCTCGCAAGCTCTGCATGTATTGCGGCATATTACCTGGTAGTAGCGCTAGAATCGGGCCAGGAAGAACTCTTGACACACTATGACCCACGTTACATAGTTGGAGCGCTCCAAACGCTTCAACTCGACACCGAAGGTCGGAGAAGTGCCGATGACGGAATCGCTCTACCCGCTGCGTATCGCGGGCGCTCCGATCTCCTGGGGAGTCTGCGAGGTTCCCGGCTGGGGTCACATGCTCGACGCGCGCACCGTCCTGTCGGAAATGGCCGCGCTCGGCCTGTCCGCTACCGAACTCGGCCCACCCGGCTATTTCCCGCGCGACCCGGCCCAGCTGCGGATGCTGCTCGGGACCTTCGGGATCGCCTCGGTCGGCGGGTTCCTGGCCCTCGTGCTGCACCGGAACCCGGGCGAGGCGATCACACAGGCAAAGGACACCGCCGCACTGCTGTCCGCCACCGGCGCCGAGGTCCTCGTACTCGCCGCCGCGACGGGACTCTGCGGATACGATTCGCGCCCGCAGCTCGCCGACGCCGAATGGCACATGTTGGTGGAAACAGCCGCCGCCATCCGTGACGTCGCTGCCGAACGTGGCCTGCGCACGGTGCTGCATCCGCACGTCGGCACGCACGTGGAGAGTGCGGCCGAGGTCGAGCGTTTCCTCGCCGACTCCGACCTCGACCTCTGCCTCGACACGGGGCATCTGGTGATCGGCGGCACCGACCCCGTGCGGCTCGTGCGGCGACATGCCGAACGGATCGGGCACATCCACCTCAAGGACGTCCGCAGCGCACTGGCCGACCAGGTGCGCGGCGGAAAGCTGGAGTACAGCGAGGCGGTGCGTCGCGGGCTGTATGTTCCACTCGGCGAAGGCGACGTCGACATCGAGGCGCTGGTGCGCGGTGTCCGCGCCGCCGGCTACCGGGGCTGGTATGTGATGGAGCAGGACACCGCGCTGCTGCCGACCGGCTCGGCGGAGCTGCCGCGCCGCGACACCGAACGGAGTCTGCGCCACCTCGCGGACATCGCACCTGCCGCGGCACGAATCTAGTTGGGACGTGATGACAACGATGTTTTCGATACCACAGCGCGGTGCGGCCGCGTGGCGGCGGCGCCAACGCCGCCTGCTGCCATGGGTTGCCACGGCCGCCCTCCTCGCCGCGTGCAGCGGACCCGGCACCGACGCGCCCGCGCCGTCACAGACACCGGTCGCCGCGGGCCGACTGGAGTCGGTAGCGGTGGTGACGCACGGCAGCCCGGGCGACGCGTTCTGGAACGTTGTCAAGAACGGGGCGGAGGCCGCGGGCAAGGATCTCGGCGTCCGCGTGGAGTACAACGCCTCGGGTGATCCCGGCCAGCAGGCGAAACTGATCGACAATGCGGTGGCGCAGGGCGTCGACGGCCTCGTCGTCTCGATGGCCAACCCCGAGGCGTTGCGGTCATCCCTCGAAAAGGCCGTCGCCGCGGGCATCCCGGTGGTGACGATCAATTCCGGTGCGGCCGAGAGCACGAAGTTCGGTGCGTTCGCCCATGTGGGCCAGAGCGAATCGCTCGCGGGCCAGGCCGCGGGCAAACGGCTTGCGGACACCGGGCGCGGCAGGATGCTCTGCGTGATCCACGAGGCGGGCAATATCGGCGCCAGCGAACGCTGCGGTGGCGCGACGAAGGCCTTCGGCAACGCGACCACGCTCCAGGTGGACATCAACAACCCGACCGATGTGCAGTCTCGGATCAAGGGCGCGCTGGAGGCCGACCGTTCCATCGACGCGGTCTTGACGCTGACTTCCCAGATCGCCGCGCGGGCGGTGGACGCGGTACAAGAGGCGAGGTCGGCGGCCACGGTCGCGACGTTCGACTTGAATTCCGATGTGGTGGAGGCGATCCGGGCAGGAAAGTTGCTGTTCGCGGTCGACCAGCAGCAGTACGAGCAGGGCTACCTGCCGATCGTGCTGCTTCAGCTCTACCGGTCGAATCTGAACACCGTCGGAGGCGGCGCGCCGGTGCAGACCGGCCCTGGCTTCGTCGACAAGAGCAACGTCGACGCCGTGGCCGCGCTGGTCGCGCAAGGCACGCGGTGAGGTGGACGACATGACCGTTGTGACAAAGACTTCCGACGCGACGCAGGAACGGACCGCGGGCCCCTCGCCGCTGCAGCGCCTGTTCCTGCGGCCGGAAATCGGGGCCGCGCTCGGCGCGCTGCTCGTGTTCGTGTTCTTCTCGATCATCACCGATAGGTTCCTCAGCCCGCTCGGCGTGGCGACGTGGCTGGACGATTCGTCCACGCTGGGCATCATGGCAGTGGCCGTGGCTCTGCTGATGATCGGCGGCGAGTTCGACCTGTCGGCGGGTGTGATGACCGCCTCCACCGCGCTCGTCACCGCATTGCTCGCGGTACACGCCGGGTGGAACGTGTGGTTCGCGCTGTTGGCCTCGCTGGTGTTCGCCTTCGCCGTCGGCGCGTTCAACGGCTGGGTGGTGATGCGCACGGGCCTGCCGAGCTTCATCGTCACTCTCGGTACGTTCCTCGCGTTGCAGGGCTTGAATCTCGGTGTGACGCGGCTGGTTACCGACACAGTTCAGGTGTCGGGTGTGCGTGGCGCGGACGGCTACCAGTCGGCGGGCTGGGTGTTCGCCTCGACGCTGAATATCGGCGACGCCCGCATCCAGGCCTCGGTGGTGTGGTGGATCGTGCTGACCGCCCTCGCCGCGATCGTCTTGGTGCGCACCAGGTTCGGCAACTGGATCTTCGCGGTGGGCGGTGAGTTGCCCAGCGCCCGTGCGGTCGGCGTGCCCGCAGATCGCACGAAGATCCTGCTGTTCATAGGCACCGCGTTCGCGGGCTGGGTGGTCGGCTCCTGCAATATCCTCCGCTTCGCGAGCGTACAGGCCAACCAGGGCGTCGGGCTCGAGCTGCACTACATCATCGCTGCCGTGGTAGGCGGGTGCCTGTTGACCGGCGGCTTCGGCTCGGCGGTCGGCGCCGCGATCGGCGCGCTGATCTTCGGCATGGCGCGCCAAGGGATCGTGTTCGCCCGCTGGGACAGCGACTGGTTCATGCTGTTCCTCGGCGTGCTGTTGCTGGCGGCGGTGTTGGTCAACAACAGATTCCAGAAGCGAGCCGAAAGGGTACGCCGATGACCTCCCTCATCGAAGCCGTCGACCTCGGCAAGAGCTATGGCGGTGTCGTCGCGTTGCGCGAGGTGTCCACCGTGGTGAACGCGGGCGAGGTGACCTGCGTGCTCGGCGACAACGGCGCGGGCAAGTCCACGCTGATCAAGATCCTGGCCGGGGTGCACCAGCACGACCGCGGCGAGCTGCGGGTGGAGGGCGAATCTGTCCGGTTTTCCTCGCCGCGTGCGGCATTGGATCGCGGCATCGCCACGGTATATCAGGACTTGGCGGTGGTGCCGCTGATGAGCGTGTGGCGCAACTTCGTGCTCGGCTCCGAACCCACCGTCGGATTCGGCCCGATCCGGTTGCTGGATCGCACAAAGGGCCTGGAGATCGCACGAACGGCATTGGCGGACATGGGGATCGACATTCGCGACCTCGAACAGCCGGTCGGCACGCTGTCGGGCGGCCAACGACAGTGCGTCGCTATTGCGCGCGCCGTGCACTACGGCGCAAAGGTGCTCATTCTCGACGAGCCGACCGCGGCGCTGGGCGTGAAACAGGCCGGGGTGGTGCTGAAGTATGTCGTGCAGGCGCGCGATCGCGGCCTGGGCGTCGTGCTCATCACGCACAACCCGCATCACGCCTATCCGGTCGGCGACCGATTCCTGTTGCTGAAGCGGGGCGCCGTGCTCGGCTCGTACGAGAAACCGGAGATCGACGTGCAGGAGTTGACCCGCCAGATGGCGGGCGGTGCGGAGCTGGAGGCCCTGCAGCACGAGCTGCGACGCGTGGTGACGCCGTGAATCCGGGCAGACAGGAGGCGAGCCCGTGACGGATCTGGAGGCGCTGACCATCGGCCGGGTCGGGGTGGACCTGTATCCCGAGCAGAGCGGCGTCGGGCTGGCGCAAGTGCGGAGCTTCGCGAAGTTCCTGGGCGGCACGGCAACCAATGTCGCGGTGGCCGCAGCCCGGCTCGGCAGGCGGTCGGCGGTGCTGACCAAGGTGGGGCCCGACGGTTTCGGCGATTTCGTGCGCTCGGCGCTCGACGATTTCGGCGTCTCGTCCCGCTACGTGACCACGGCACCGAATCTGCTGACGCCTGTGGTCTTCTGCGAGCTGGCGCCGCCCGCCGACCCGCCGCTGCTGTTCTATCGGGCGCCGATCGCGCCGGATCTCACCATCACCGAGGCCGAGGTCCCGTGGGACGTGGTGGATTCGGTGCCCCTGCTCTGGGTCACCGGCACCGGCGTGAGCGCCGAGCCGGGGCGCGGTACACAGTGCGAGATCCTGCGGCGGCGCGCGCGACGCGGGCACACCGTGCTCGACCTGGACTACCGGCCGATGTTCTGGCCAGACGTGGACACCGCGCGAGCCGAGATCGCCTGGATGCTCGACCACGTGAACGTGGTGGTCGGCAACCGCACCGAGGTTCAGGTGGTGGTGGGCACCGCGGACCCCGACGGGGCGGCGGACCGGCTGTTGGCGCGCGGCGTGCGCCTCGCGGTGATCAAGCGGGGCGCCGACGGCGTGCTCGTGGCCACCGACTCCGAACGATGGACGGTACCGCCGTGCCCCGTGGAGGTGGTGTGTGGGCTCGGCGCCGGCGACGGATTCGGCGGTGCGCTGATCCACGGTCTGCTGTCGAACTGGGACCCGCGGCGGATCGCCACCTACGCCAACGCCGCGGGCGCGCTGGTGGCAGCGCGCCTTGCCTGCGCCGACGCGATGCCCACCGGGGCGGAGATCGAGGAATTGCTGTGCGGCTGAGCCGGAGCCGAACCGCGGAACGGAGGAAGCAGTGCACGTGACCGACGATCGCTGGCGTGAGCTGCTGCGCGTCCGCGCGACCGACCCCGCGGGGATCGAACGGGCGTATGCGAAACGGGTGCGTCGCCCCAATCTGCTGGCGGGCAAGCAGACCCTGTTCCTGGTCGCCGCGGATCACCCGGCCCGCGGCGCCCTCGGTGTCGGCGCGGACCGCACGGCCATGGCCGACCGGCGCACCCTGCTGGAACGGCTGCTGATCGCGTTGGAGAACCCGGACGTCGACGGCGTGCTCGGTTCACCGGACGTGGTGGAGGAGTTGCTGCTGTTGGACGCGCTCGACGACAAGGTTGTGATCGGCTCGATGAACCGCGGCGGACTGGCCGGTGCGGAATGGGAGATCGACGACCGCTTCACCGGTTACGACGCCGAATCCCTTGCCCGCTTTCGCCTCGAGGGCGGCAAGATGCTGCTGCGCTTGGTCGATTCCGACGCGGGAACGGTGCCGACCCTGCAAGCCTGCGCGCAGGCGGTCTCCGAATTGGCGGCGCACGGGCTGATGGCGATGGTCGAGCCGTTGCCCTACCACCGGGACGATTCCGGTGCGCTGGTGATGAGCAAGGACGCGCCATCGCTGTCCAGGGCGATCACGGTGGCCTCCGGCCTCGGCGTCACTTCCGCCTACACCTGGCTGAAAATTCCGGCACCACAGGATATTTCGGTGCTGGACGCGACAACCCTCCCGGTTGTCGTGCTCGGCGGCGCGCCTTCCGGTGACCCGGCGGCGGATCTCGCGTTCTGGCACGGCGCGCTCGGCCACGACGTGGTCCGCGGCCTGGTGGTCGGACGCACCCTGCTGTATCCACCGGACGGCGACGTCGCCAAGGCGGTGGAGGGCGCCGCCCGCCTTCTGAAGGAAGCCCGATGAGTCGCCGCCGTGCCCTCGGGGCGGACTGGCCGTCGACGCGGTCCAGGGCGGCCGAACCACGATGGAGGCGTGATGGGACACCACCGTGCAGCGTCCAGTGGCGCCGACCGGGTGCGGAGGAGGTGCGATGACGCTGCATCGGCCTGAGGGAACGCTGCGCCGCGGCGACGACCCGATCCTGCTGACCCCCGAGGACGCCGGATGGACCTACACCGGACTGCGGGTGCTGCGGATCGGCGCGGGAACATCGCGGACCGTGCGGACCGGGAAGTTCGAGGCGTTCGTCCTCCCGCTGGCCGGCGGATGCACAGTGCGCGTCGACGGAACGACCTTCGCGCTGACGGGACGGGAATCGGTCTTCTCCCGGGTGACGGATTTCGCCTACGTTCCGCGCGACGCCGTGGTGGATATCGTGGCGGAGGGCGATCTGGAGGTGGCGCTGCCGATGGCGCGCTGCACCCGTCGATTGACACCGAAATATGGCCCGGCGGAACAGATTCCGGTAGAAATCCGCGGCGCGGGCGTGGCAACCCGGCAGGTCGCCAACTTCGGCGTACCCGGCGTCTGGGAGCACGCCGACAAGCTCAACGCCTGCGAGCTGATCACCCCGGACGGCAACTGGTCGTCCTACCCGCCGCACAAGCACGACGAGGAGAGCGACTGCGAGGTCGTCAACGAGGAGATCTACTACTTCCGCATCGCCGGACGTGACGGGATCACACCAGCACGCGAGGGGTTCGGCCTGCACAGGACCTACACCGTCGACGGAGCGCTGGACGAGACCGTCGCAGTGCGGGACGGTGACGTCTTCCTGGTCCCGCGCGGCTACCACGGCCCGTGCGTCGCAGCGCCCGGCTACTCGATGTACTACCTCAACGTGCTGGCGGGTCCGGCGCAGGATCGGTCGATGGCGTTCTGCGATGACCCGGTGCACCACTGGGTGCGCGCGCGGTGGAACACCGAGCCGACCGACCCGCGCTGTCCGGTGACCACTCACGAAGGACGGGTCGGATGAAACTGACCACGGCGCAGGCGCTGGTGGCTTGGCTGGTCGCGCAGCGCTCCGAGACCCTCGACGGCCGCGAAGTGCCGTTGTTCCCGGCGGTGTTCGGGATCTTCGGGCACGGCAACGTGCTCGGCCTCGGCACCGCGCTGTACGAGCGGCGTGCGGAGATCCCGGTCTGGCGCGGGCACACCGAAGAGGGGATGGCACTCGCGGCCGTCGGCTACGCCAAGGCCACGCACCGCCGCCAGGTCGGCGTCGCGACCTCCTCGATCGGTCCCGGCGCGTTGAACATGGTGACGGCGGCCGGTGTCGCGCACGCGAATCGCCTTCCGCTGCTGCTGCTTCCGGGGGACACCTTCACCGGGAGGGCAGCGGACCCGGTACTGCAACAGGTCGAGCACTTCGGTGACCCGACCGTCACGGTGAACGACGCGTTCCGTGCGGTGAGCCGGTATTTCGACCGCATCACCCGCCCGGAGCAGCTGATTTCCACACTGCCCCAGGCTGTTCGGGTGCTCACCGATTCCGCGGAAGCCGGACCGGTGGTCCTCGCGCTCCCGCAGGACGTCCAGGCCGAGACCTACGATTTCCCCGACGCGCTGTTCGCTCCCGTCGTGCACCGCGTCGCGCGGCCACGCCCCGATCAGCGGGCACTCGCCGAAGCCGCCGCCGCGCTGTGCGCCGCGCGGCGTCCGCTGCTGGTTCTCGGCGGTGGCGTCCGGTATTCGGGCGCGGGTCGCACCACCGTGGAATTCGCCGAGCATGGCGGTGTTCCGATCACGGAGACCACCGCGGGCCGCACCTTGGTGCCGCACGACCATCCGCTGTACGCGGGTCCGCTCGGTATCACGGGCTCGGCGTCGGCGAACGCGATGGCGGCCGAGGCCGACCTGGTCCTCGCGGTCGGAACCCGGTTGCAGGATTTCACCACGGCGTCCTGGACCGTCTTCGCGCCGGACGTGCGCCTGGTGACGGTCAACGCGGCACGGTTCGATGCCGTCAAGCACGGCGCCCTCGCCGTGGTCGGCGACGCCGAGGCCACGGTGCGCGAGCTGGCCGGGCAGATGGGGCGGTGGCGTGCGGATCCGGCGTGGACCGCCCGCGCCGCGGTTCTGCGCAGCTCTTGGGACTCGCATATCGACAAGTTGCGCGCGCCGACACCGGGCACGCCGAGCTACGCCCAGGTTGTCGGGGTGGTGAATGAGCTGAGCGGGCCGAGCGACTACATCATGACGGCGTCCGGTGGTTTGCCCGGTGAGCTCGTCGGTGGCTGGCGCGCGTCGGGCGGCGGACCCACGATGGACGTCGAGTACGGCTTCTCCTGCATGGGCTACGAGCTCGCCGGCGCGTGGGGTGCGGCCATGGCGCACCGGGACGGCGTGGTGACAACGTTGCTCGGGGACGGCTCCTACCTGATGTTGAACTCGGAATTGTTCTCGGCCGCCTTCGCCGGGCATCCATTCGTCGCGGTGGTGTGCGACAACGACGGCTACGCCGTGATCGCACGTCTGCAGGAGGGCCAGGGTGGCGCCGCGTTCAACAACTTCTACGCCGACTGCCGTACCAACCACGAACAGCCGCCCCGCGTCGACTTCGCCACCCATGCCGCCGCGCTGGGATGCGCCGTCTTCACCGCATCCGACCTGCACGAATTTCGCGACGCCTACGCGCGGGCGCGGGCGGCGGCGACCGGCACATCCGGGCCTGCCGTGCTCGTGGTGCGCACTCAGCCCTCTGTGTGGACCGAGGCGGGCGCCTGGTGGGAGGTCGGGGTGCCGGAGTATCTGTCGGGCCGGGCCACCTATGACGAGTCGAAGCCGAACCAGGTGCGCTATCTGCGGCCGTGAACAGAACTCAGCACCGGTACGCAGCGCCGCCCAGGCACTGGGGGCTGAAGCGTCGGAGTTCGCGTGCGGTAAGCTGTATCACATTGGGGTGCAAGGAAACTGGTAGCAGAAGCCTATCGGTGACGAACCGCGTCGAAGAAGGAGTTCGTGATGCCCGGCGCGGTAGCCCATGCGATCGGGGTGCGCTCGTCGAGGACGACGGCGGGCACACCCGGCGAGAAGTGCGGGTGCCCGAGTGACTTTTCCGGTGCGTTTCGTCCGGATCGGGACCCGACCGAGCGTGGGAGGTGACAGACGCAGCCCGTTGGTGAGCGTTGGATAGCTCACAGTTTATTGGGCTGAAGGTGGAGTAATTCGTCGGATCATGGCATCGTTGATCTACGAGACCAGGGCATATCGATTTCAACACCTGGCTCGTCTACAGAAAGTATGAAATGGCTCAAGGCATTGTGAAGTGGTTCAACAGCGAGAAGGGCTTCGGCTTCATCGCGCAGGACGGCGGAGGACCCGACGTCTTTGTGCACTACTCGGCTGTTAGCGGCGCGGGTTTCCGGTCCCTCGATGAGGGGCAGCGTGTGGAGTTCGAGATCGGTCAGGGGCAGAAGGGGCCACAGGCCCAGGATGTCCGCGTTCTCTGATCGCGACTTAGCTTTCTAAAGGCCCCCACCACTGGTGTGGGGCCTTTTCCCTGTTCAGAGGACTTTTAGGCCTCGGTGCCGGTACAGGTCGCAGGGCAGCGTGCGATCGAGGTGACCTCGTAGTCCGGCAGTGCGCCGAACTCGTCGTACCGGCGCTCGCCCGCGCCGAGCAGGATCGGCAGCACGGCGAGGTGCAGCTGGTCGACCAATCCGGCCGGAGGAACCGGCGCGCGGTGGACGCGCCGCCGCCCAGGGGCACGTCCTTGCCGTCCGTGGCGTGGAACGCGCGACGCAGCGCCTCCTGCGGGGTCTCGACCATGAAGTGAAATGTGGTGCCGCCCGTCACCGGGAATGAGTACGCGCAGTTCAGGCGTCGTTCGCTTTGTTAATAATTGCAGTTTGCAACTGGTTGCGCACGGCGCAGGCCGGGCAGGCTGTGTGGCAATCAGTAGTTGTCGACGAGGGGCGCGGGATGCGTGACGACGGACGTTCGGGGTGGCCGATCAACGCGACGATCGAGGTGATCGGCGATCAATTCTCGAATAAGAGGTATTTCCATGATCCCCGTTGTCATCGACACCGGTAGCGCTGCCGTGAACGGTCTTTCAATACGCTCGGTGCTGCTCTGCACGGTTCTCGTCGACACCTTGTGGACGGGTTCCTTCGGCGGCCGCTGACCGACGTGACGATCTACTGGATCGATCGGGTTTCGCGCCGACCGAAGGTGTGACCGAGCGGGCCCCCGCACCGAGGTACGGCGGCCCGCCGCTGTGCGCGGTCGTCACGTCATCGATTCCGGCCGTGCGCGCTCCCTCGTTGTCCTGTACCCGGTTCCACGCCACGAAGCCGGGTCGTGCACGAGGTTGAACAGAATCGCACCGGTGCGTGGCCCTCCTCGTTTGCGAAGTCAGCGTTCCGCCGCGACGATGTCGACTGACATCCGGGCCAGCTCGGCCGCCACGCGCGCCGGATGGGTCAGCTGCGGGTAGTGGCCGGTGCCCTCGATCGAGATCGAGTCCCAAGGTGTCGCGACGGTGAGCGGATCGGCGGAACCGGCGACGATCCGCACTGGTACCTCGATCTTGTCGAGTAGCGCACGCAACTCGTCGCTCCTGGCAGGCATGCTTGCGCGGCGCAGGGCAGCGATGGTGCGTGCGGCGACACCGGGCCTGCGCAGGTTTCCCGCGGCGCTCACGAGGGCAGCGCTCTGCGGCACGCCGAGCTGTTTCGCCAAGGCGGCGTCCGACATCCGGCGCAGCGCCGCTGCCGCCAGCGGTGAGCGCAGCAGCGGGCCGGACCGCGGTTGCAGGAAAGCGGGCGAGACCAGCAGCACGCCGGAGATCCGCTCCGGATGCGCGGCCGCATACCGCAGCACCGGGCCGCAGCCGAGCGAATGACCTACCAGCACAGGGCGAGTGCGCACCGAGAGCAATCCCGGTAGTACCGCATCGATGTCGCCGGGCGCCGACCGCCCGAGCCCGGGTAGGTCGAGAACCAGGCTCGGCGCATCCAGTTCGGCGCGGACCTCGTTCCAGGACTCGCCGTCCAGCGGAAGGCCGTGCACCAGCACGTAGGCCGGATCTTCGCGTTCACCGGAAACCCAGACGCCGTCGGTGAGCCCAGCGGACGGATCGGCCTGCACCGCCCCGAATCGGCTGGCTACGAGATGGTCGGCCCATGCGAGCACGGTCGCCTCCGTCGGCGGCATGGTGAGCCCGAGCCGCCGCGCGACCTCGTCCGCGGCGGACGTGTCGTAGCGGTCGTCGGCGATGAACGTCAGCGATTCCGGATCGGCGCCGGTCAGCGCGCGCGGGAGTTTCGCGACCACGCCGACCGGAACCGAGAAGCGCGGTGCACGGACCCCCAGATGCGTGGCGATCAGGCGAATCAGCTTCGGCAACACTGGAGTTCGGGGGTCGAGTACGGTGTACGACCGGCCTGCGGTGTCCGGCAGGGTGGGTAGACCGATCAGGAACTCGGTGAAGTAGCCGAGATCGACGATCGGTACGAAGGTGTCCCGACCGCCGGGAATCGCCGTGAGCCGGCCGTGCCACAGCTCCTCGACCACGCTCGCGAGCCCGACGTATTGGCCGGGACCGATCACGCTGCTCGGGTTCGCGATGGTCAGCGCGACCCCCAAGTCGGCGGCACGCCTCCGCAGGAGCGGATCCGATTCGAACTTGGACGCGCCGTAGGCCCCCCGCTCGTAATGCTGTTCGTCGGATTCCTCGACGGTGATCCGGTATCCGGTGATGTGCACGACGCGCCGCAGGTCGGGCAGTGCCGCGGCCCAGTCGAGGACGTGCAGCGCCCCGGTGACGTTGACCGCGTACGCATCCTCGGGTGCGAGTCCGAAGGCGAAGCGGGCCGCGCAGTTGTAGACGTCGCGGATGCCGGAGGGATCGAACCCGGCGGGCAGGCCGAGGTCGGCTGCGGTGACATCGCACGCCACCACCTCGAGTTCGTCGGGGTCCACGCCGCGTCTCCGCAGCCATCCGATGAGTCGCTCCTCGCTGCCCCGCCGTAGTGCGGCGGTGACGGAGTGGCCTTGCTCCAGCAGGCGGGCGACCGCGGCGCGGCCGAGGAACCCGGCGGCGCCGAACACGATGCTGTCGGACATGACATTCTCCTGACTAGACCGGTCTACATATTATTTCGACACAAAAGTACTGTTGCGAAATCGCGTCATCCGGGCTTCAGATCAGGGCGCGGATGGTGCGCTCTACCCGTTCCAGCGGCTCGCGGCTGCGCTGTGCGCGGGCCAAGAGCAGGGCGCCTTCGACCATGGCGAGCAGCGCGGCCGCCAGATCGTCGGCATCGGCGCGGCCGTCGGCACGGAGCCGAATCCGCAGCGCCTGCTCCCAGGCCGCATAGGCGGCTGCGCACTCGAGCTGGATCGGGTCGTTCGCCGCCGCGATATCCAAGGCGACTGTGGCGACCGGACAACCCTGCTGCCAGCCGGACGCCTCCAGACGGTCGCCGAACATCGCGAGCAGTCTGGTCGCGGCGGCGGCGGTATCACCGGGCTCGATCGTGTCGATCAGCGTCGCGATCTCCTTACCGGACTGGGCGATCGCTTCTGCTACGAGCTCGTCTTTGCCGCCGGGGAAATGGAAGTACAGCGAGCCGCGCGGTGCGCCGCTGGTCGCCAGGATCTGGTTGAGTCCCGCGCCGTAGTACCCGTGCCGCTCCACCAGTGTGCGCGTCGCGTCGACCAGCTTGCCGCGTGTCTCGGTTCCCTTGGCGCCCATACGGACACTGTAGACCGGTCTTCATATTTTCGCGAGTCACATGACTGACGACGGCCGCCCACCAGGTGGGTAGGACGGACCCGGATCGCGCGGACTAAGCTGGTCGGCGGTAAATGCCGACCCCTTTCCCTCAGGAGTACCCCACAGTGAGCCAAGCAGGCCGTCCTGTAGTTCTGATCGCCGACAAGCTCGCCAAGTCGACCGTCGACGCGCTCGGTGACGGTGTCGAGGTTCGGTGGGTCGACGGCCCCGACCGCCCGGCCTTGCTCGCCGCTGTGCCCGAAGCCGACGCCCTGCTCGTGCGCTCGGCGACCACGGTCGACGCCGAGGTCTTGGAGGCCGGAAAGAACCTGAAGATCGTCGCCCGCGCGGGCGTCGGCCTGGACAACGTCGACGTGTCCGCCGCCACCGGGCGTGGCGTCATGGTCGTCAACGCGCCTACCTCGAACATCCACACCGCCGCCGAGCACGCGGTCACCCTGCTGCTGGCCGCCGCGCGTCAGATCCCGGCCGCGGACGCCACCCTGCGCGAGCACACCTGGCAGCGCAGCAAGTTCAACGGCGTCGAGATCTTCGACAAGACCGTCGGTGTCGTCGGCCTCGGCCGCATCGGCCAGCTGTTCGCCGCGCGCCTCGCCGCCTTCGAGACCAAGATCGTCGCCTACGATCCGTACGTGTCGCCTGCGCGCGCCGCGCAGCTCGGCATCGAGTTGCTGAGCCTCGACGAACTGCTCGAGCGCGCCGATCTGATCTCGATCCATCTGCCGAAGACTCCGGAGACCAAGGGCATCATCGGCAAGGAGGCCATCGCCAAGACCAAGCCGGGTGTGATCATCGTCAACGCCGCCCGCGGTGGCCTGGTCGACGAGGCCGCGCTGGCGGAGGCGATCAAGTCCGGTCACGTGCGCGCCGCGGGCCTGGACGTGTTCGAAACCGAGCCGAGCACCGACAGCCCGCTGTTCGACCTGCCGCAGGTCGTCGTGACCCCGCACCTGGGCGCCTCCACCTCCGAGGCGCAGGACCGCGCTGGCACCGACGTCGCGAAGTCGGTGCTGCTGGCCCTGGCCGGTGAGTTCGTACCCGGCGCGGTGAACGTCACCGGCGGCACCGTCGGCGAAGAGGTCGCGCCATGGCTGGACATCGTGCGCAAACAAGGCGCGCTGCTCGGTGCGCTGTCCAACGAGCTGCCGGTCAGCGTCGAGGTCCAGGTGCGTGGCGAGCTGGCCGCGCAGGACGTCGCGGTGCTGGAGCTGTCCGCGCTGCGTGGCGTCTTCTCCGCGCTGGTCGAGGACCAGGTCACCTTCGTCAACGCACCTGCCCTCGCCAAGGACCGCGGCATCACCGCCGAGGTCACCACGGCGTCGGAGAGCCCGAGCCATCGCAGCGTCGTCGACCTGCGCGCCGTGTTCGGCGACGGTCGCACCCTGAATGTCGCGGGCACGCTGACCGAGCCGCAGCAGGTGCAGAAGATCGTCAACATCAACGGCCGCAACTACGACATGCGCGCCGAGGGCCTGAACCTGGCCGTGCTGAACTACGAGGACAGGCCGGGCGCGCTGGGCAAGATCGGCACCAAGCTCGGCGAGGCCGAGATCGACATCCTCGCCGCGCAGCTGAGCCAGGACGTGGACAAGGAAGGCGCGACCGTGGTGCTGCGGGTCGCCCGCGAGGTGCCCACCGATGTACAGGCCGCGATCGCCGAGTCGGTCGGCGCGGCCAAGGTCGTCCTGGTCGATCTGTTCTGATCGGATCGGGGTCTGGCGTCCCGGTACCGGTCTGCCGAAGCGCGATCGGCGCGGTGCCGTGCCGATCTGCTCGCGAGAGGCGTGCGTGCTGGGTTCGCCGCAGTGCCCGGCGCTCGACTGCCCGGCCCCACCAAGTACCGTGACGGTGCTGCGGTCACCCGGCCGAAAAGTCGGTGCCTCACCCCGACGGCCTTACCCGTGCCGCGCGCTGTGGTGGCCGCGGTCGGCAAAATCGAACGGAGCATTGTTGTCATGAAGCTTGCTGTCATCCCGGGCGACGGTATCGGGCCCGAGGTCATCGCCGAGGCGCTCAAGGTGCTCGACATGGTCGTGCCCGGTGTCGAGAAGACCGAATACGACCTCGGTGCTCGGCGCTACCACGCGACCGGCGAGATCCTGCCGGACTCGGTGCTGCCCGAGCTGAAACAGCACGACGCGATCCTACTCGGCGCGATCGGTGATCCATCGGTGCCCAGCGGCGTGCTCGAGCGCGGCCTGCTGCTGCGCACCCGGTTCGCGCTGGATCATCATGTGAACCTGCGACCGTCCAAGCTGTTCCCCGGTGTGACCAGCCCGCTGGCCGGCAGCCCCGAGATCGACTTCGTCGTGGTGCGCGAGGGCACCGAGGGTCCCTACACGGGCACGGGCGGCGCGATCCGTGTCGACACCCCGCACGAGGTGGCGACCGAAGTCAGCACCAACACCCGCTTCGGCATCGAGCGCGTGGTGCGCTACGCCTTCGCCAAGGCGCAGGCTCGGCGCAAGCACCTCACGCTCGTGCACAAGAACAACGTGCTCACCTTCGCCGGTTCGCTCTGGCAGCGCACCGTGGACGAGGTCGCGGCCGAGTTTCCTGATGTCACAACGGCTTACCAGCACATCGACGCCGCGACGATCCACCTGGTGAACGACCCGGGCCGGTTCGACGTGATCGTCACCGACAACCTGTTCGGCGACATCATCACCGACCTCGCCGCCGCGGTGAGCGGCGGCATCGGCCTGGCCGCGAGCGGCAACATCGATGCCTCCGGGACGAACCCGAGCATGTTCGAGCCGGTGCACGGCAGTGCCCCCGATATCGCGGGCCAGGCCAAGGCCGACCCGACGGCGGCGATCCTCTCGGTCTCCTTGCTGCTCAACCATCTCGGCGACACCGAGGCGGCAGCCCGCATCGAGTCGGCCGTCGCCAAGGACCTCGAGTCGCGCTCCGGCGCCGCCTCGACCGTGCAGATCGGCGACCGCATCGCTGCCACCGTCTGACCCACCGCACCCGGCGAAGGTCCCGTCCCCGATCCGGGGAGCGGGACCTTCGTTCAGTTGACGTGCGGCCCAAGGGGTTCGGCCGACCAGCGCGGTTGCACCTCTCGGTTCCAATTCAGCAGCGCACGACCCGAAACTACTCGGCAGACCGGGCCTAGCTCGTCATAGTCCGTGCGCGGAACCAAGAGTGGACGCGGCGCGGCTTCTTCGACGTTTCGGCGAAGGGGCTCGTGATGACGACACCGACCATCGGCAGCGGGGCCTCGGTGAGGGGGGACCCGGCGGCGATCCCGACGACTGGAGCAGCGAATCGGGTCGGAGCGCGGCTGGACTGGAGGACGTCGATCCTGTGGTAGTTCCAGCTAATCGGGGTCGCCGGGTACCAGGAAAATTGCCGCTACTGCCGCGGCGGCCGCGAGCAGGAACGCGGCGGGAAAGCCGCTTGCCGTGATGAGGGCGCCGAATACCGGGGGGACGGCGGCCATCGCGAGGTTCTGGCCGGTGTTCTGGATACCGAGGCCGCGTCCGCTCCAGTGCGGTCCTGCGATTTCGGCGACCGCGGTAAACGCTAATCCGTTGTCGGAGACGGTAATTACCGACGCGGCGACCAGTAGCGGGATGGCGGCCAACCACCAGTGCGTCCACGCGGTCATGGCCAAGGCGGCCATCGAGATGACGGCGGCGACGGCGACAGTACGCAGTGGGCCCATCCGGCTGCCGACGCGATCCGACCACGCCCCCGCGCCGATCCGACCCAGCGCGCCCAGGAGTTGGGTGCCGGTCACCAGCACGCCTGCTGCGGCCAGCGACCAGCCGACATCGCGGTGCAGCCACAGCAGCGCGAACGTCCAGACGGTGCCCTGTGGGACAACCAGCAGCACCGAGACCAGATGGATCCGCCACAGTGTGGCGTCGTCGCGATAAGGGTTGGCGCGCAAGGCCGAATCAGCGGCGGAGCCCTCGGGCCTTGGCGGGTCGACGATGCCGATCCGACAGCCGACGGCGGCCACGCCCGCCATGATCGCAGGTACCAGAATGGCCGCGGGCACGCCGTACGTCCCGGCCACGGCCGGAATCGCCAAGGCGCCTACTCCGACGCCGAGTGGCTGCGCGGTCTGCCGAATGCCCATGGCCAGCCCACGCCGCCGCGGCGGGAACCAGCCGACGATCACCCGGCCGCTGGCGCCGTTGGTACTCGCCGCCCCGATGCCGCCGAGAAACAACAGCGCGCCCAGGGTGATGTCATCGGTCGTGGCCGCCGCCGCGCAACCCGCCGCCAGCATCAGCAGCGGACCGCCGACCAGAACCTTGCGCTCGCCGACCCGGTCGACCACGTATCCCCATGCGATCAATGTGCACACCAGCGCGACGGTCGGCATGGCTACCAGCAGACCGGCCGTGGCCAGTGGCATGCCGCGGTCGGTCAGCGCGGGCAGCAGGAAGGGGACACCGTGGATGAAGACCGCGCTGGATCCCTGTGCGAAAACCCCGAGTCCGAGCATGGACCACCGGCGAACGTCGTGGATCTGCGTCACGGTAGTCATCGGCCTCACCCCGGAATCTCAATATTTAGGACAACGTTCCCACCTTATGAAAAGGTCTGCTTACCGTACACCGCTGACCGAGCCGATTCGCCGAACAGCGGCTGTCGCACTGCTCACAGCTGATCCGGCAGGCGCGGACCGGACCGGCCGCTCCGTGGCTCCATACCACTCGGTCGGGCGCGTTCGAGCAGGTGGAGGCAGGTCGATAGACTGCCGGGCATGCGTCTAGGTCGAGTTGCCAGTCCCGATGGGGTCGCCTTCGTCAGCATCGAAGGCGATGGAAGCGAGATCGCGGGAGGGAGTAGGGCGGGATCGGAGATTGCCAAGGAGATCGCGGAGCACCCGTTCGGCACGCCGACATTCACCGGCCGGAGCTGGCCGCTGGCCGATGTGCGACTGCTCGCGCCGATCCTCGCGAGCAAGGTGGTCTGCATCGGCAAAAACTATGCCGCGCACGCGGCCGAGATGGGCGGTACCGCGCCCACCGACCCGGTGATCTTCCTCAAGCCGAACACCTCGATCATCGGGCCGAACGCCCCGATCATCCTGCCGCCCAGCTCCGCTCAGGTCGATTACGAGGGCGAGCTGGCCATCGTCATCGGCCGTCCGTGCAAGGACGTGCCCGCCTCTCGCGCGCTGGACGTCGTGCTCGGTTACACCGTCGCCAACGACGTGACCGCCCGCGACCAGCAGCGCCACGACGGGCAGTGGACCAGAGGTAAGGGCTACGACACGTTCTGCCCGCTCGGACCGTGGATCGAAACCTCTTTGGATCCCTCGGATCTGGAGATCGTCACCGAACTCGACGGTGCGGTCCGTCAGCGCAGCCGCACTTCTCTTCTGCTGCACGATATTCCGAAGCTCATCGAGTGGATCACCACCGTGATGACGCTGCTTCCCGGTGACGTCATCCTCACCGGCACCCCCGAGGGCGTCGGCCCGCTACAGGACGGGCAGCAGGTGTCCGTGACTGTGGAGGGCATCGGAACCCTCACCAATCCCGTTGCCGCCAAACGCTGATCGAAAGAGAGCCATGACTGAAGTACGGGTCCGATTCTGCCCGTCTCCGACGGGAACACCACACGTCGGCCTGGTCCGGACGGCGCTGTTCAACTGGGCGTACGCCCGCCATCACGGCGGAACCTTCGTCTTCCGCATCGAAGATACCGATGCCGCACGCGATTCCGAGGAGTCCTACCGGGCGATCATCGACGCGTTGCGCTGGCTCGGCCTCACCTGGGATGAGGGGCCGGAGGTCGGCGGGCCCTACGCACCGTACCGCCAGTCGCAGCGAAGGGATCTGCATCTGGACGTGGTTCGGCGTTTGCTGGAGGCGGGGGAGGCCTACGAATCCTTCTCCACGCCTGAGGAAGTCGAGGCCCGCCATCGCGCGGCTGGACGCGATCCGAAGCTCGGCTACGACAACTACGACCGTGACCTCACTCCCCAGCGGATCGCGGAGCATCGTGAGGCCGGGCGCCCCGCCGTGATTCGGCTCCGGATGCCCGACGCGGATCTGTCCTGGCACGATCTCGTGCGCGGCGAGACCATCTTCAAGGCGGGGACGGTGCCGGATTTCGCGCTCACCCGCGGCAACGGAGATCCGCTGTACACGCTGGTCAACCCGGTCGACGACGCGCTGATGCGGATCACCCACGTCCTGCGCGGCGAGGACCTGCTCTCCTCGACCCCGCGTCAGCTCGCGCTCTACGCGGCATTGCGCCGGATCGGGGTCACCGACTTCACTCCTGAGTTCGGACATCTGCCCTTCGTCATGGGGCAGGGCAACAAGAAGTTGTCCAAGCGTGATCCAGAGTCGAATCTGTTCGCTCACCGCGACCGAGGATTCGTCCCAGAGGGTTTGCTGAATTACCTCGCACTACTCGGTTGGGGCCTCGCGGAGGATCGTGATGTGTTCACTATGACGGAGATGGTCGAAGCTTTCGACATATCGAAAGTAAATTCGAATCCGGCCAGATTCGACCAGAAGAAGGCGGACGCGATCAACGCCGAGCACATCCGATTGCTGGAGCACGGTGATTTCGCACACCGACTTCGGGATTACCTCACCCAACACGGCCACATCGGCGCGGAAATCGACGAGAAGGCGTTCACCGCGGCAGCCGAACTCGTGCAGACCAGGATCGTGGTGTTGTCGGACGCTTGGGAACTGTTGCGTTTCTTGTTCGCGCCAGCGGATCAGTTCACGATCGACCCCGTCGCGGGCGCCAAGAATCTCGGCGCAGACGCTGCCGCGATATTGCAGGCTGCTATTGCCGCGGTGGAGCCGCTGACGGAATGGACGGCATCGGCGCTCGAAGACGCCCTGAAAACGGCGCTGATCGATGATCTGGGGCTCAAACCGCGCAAAGCCTTCGCGCCGGTGCGGGTCGCGGTGACCGGCTCGCACATCAGCCCGCCGCTGTACGAGTCGCTGGAACTGCTCGGCCGCGCGGTCACCGTGGACCGGCTGCGCGCGGCGCTGGCCTGGACCGCGCCGGCCTGAACGCGCGCAACACGCGGAAAATGTGGCTTTGACCAGGCGATTTGTAATATACCGGTAGCCGTTTGGTACTCTTCTTCTCGGCTCGGAACGCGGTCTCTAGTCACCCAGACGCGAGACCGAAAGACCTGGTCATTGGGGTATGGTGTAATTGGCAACACAGCTGATTCTGGTTCAGCCATTCTAGGTTCGAGTCCTGGTACCCCAGCGGAGAGTGTTGTTCGACTTCGGTTCGCGGCCGAAATGAGTACAGCATCCGGCGATTTGGTCGCCGGGCTTCGGCCGGTTAAGCTAGCCGAGCCTCCTGATCGAAAGATCACCACGGCGCTCCTCGCGGAAGCGGGAAGCAGTCCTGGCCCCGTCGTCTAGCGGCCTAGGACGCCGCCCTCTCAAGGCGGTAGCGCGGGTTCGAATCCCGTCGGGGCTACACGAGTGGAAGGCCCATGCCCATGGGGCATGGGCCTTTCTCGTTTCGCAATGTTTTGTGGGGGTGCAACCCCCACGCCCCGCCCGGCGGGCTGCGCCCCCGGACCCCCTGGCGTTGGCTTCGCCTCGCCTCGCCTCGCCTTGTCGCCGGAGGGCTACCAGGTGGTGCAGGGTGTCGCGGGCTGTGCCGGTGTGCTGGGTGCGTGGGGATGTGCTGTGTCGGGTGTTGGGATGTGCTGCCGGAGCGAGGGAGCCGCGTGTGGCTGGAGCTATTCGTGGTGCGGCCCGAACTCATCGCTGCGTGGCATGCCGAAACCCATGAGGTGGCGATGGTGCCCGGCGGTGACTTGTTCTCGTAGCAGAGGCTGTTCGGCGGGGAGTTGTGGCGGCATGGCTTCTTGGCTGAACCGTTTGGGCTGGTCAGGTCGACATCGAGTTGTGTCGTCGTCGGCCGAGTGCCTGTGGGGCTGCTTCGTTTGGTCGAGTCGGGGGATGGTGTGCATGTGGGCCGGGCGTCCATCGGGGCAGTGGCGGGACTGCCTTGGCTGCATCTAGTGGGGCAGCGGCGGATTGCGTCGGCTGGGTGTTGAGTCCGGCGGTGGCGGATTGCATTGGCTGGGTGTCGGTGGAGCCGGTGGTGGCGGATTGCGTTGGCTGGGCGTCGGTGGAGCCGGCGGTGGGACCGAGTCGTCTGGCCGGGGCGCTGGCCAGGGGTGCGTCGGCCGAGTCGAGATGGTTTGCCGAAAATTTGCGGGAGGGGATGTGATGGGTGCGTCCGCTGTGGTCTCGCGGTGTGACTGCACTGGTCGTGCGGTGGTCTATGTCGGTCGAGTTGTTCGGTGTCGAGTCAGTGGCCGGAAAGTTCTGGGTAGGTCAATCAGGCTGATTCGCCTGGTCGGGCCGCCGTGTCGGGTCGATCGGCTGGGCGCTCACGCCTGACTTGCTCTGGCTGACCGGCCATCGCGTACGTGGCGCATAACGGAAGGCCCCCCTGCCATTCGGCTGGAGGGCCTTGCTCGTCTCGCGGACTAACCGCTCTTGCGGCGGAATTCCCGCTTGTGGCTGGCGGCGGTGTGCGCCGCCGAAGCCTTGGACCGGCCGTCGAGGTGGTCGGCCGCACGGGCGTGCTGCTGGTTCTTGCGCTCGAGTGCCTCACGGAACTTGCGCTTCACCTCGTCGGCGCTGCCATTGGAACTATCCGAATCCGCCATCGCCTGCTCCTCGTCGTCGCGGCCGTGCACCGCATCCCCTCGGGCGGTGGTGCCCGGCCGATTCGTGTCGAACGCCTCGACGCTATCGGGTTCGAGGCGGTTGTGTCAGTGGGAATTCGAGCGCGTCGCTCGCCCGGTTCGTGCTCGACTCAGGCCAGCCACTGCGCGGTGGTGCCGCCGAGCGGTAGCTGCGGAAGGCCGAGTTTGCGGTGATCCCAGCTGCGTACGCGCTCGGAAACGACGCGGACGGCAACCCGCTTGTGCAGCATGGACTCCACCATCGGGCGCGTCTGTTCGCTGTAGGGCCCGGTGTAGCGTTCCCAGACGCTCACGCCGACCGCGAACAGTTTCTCGGCGTCCTCGACGATTTCGGCACGACCCTCGATCGACACACCGCGCAGCTGGTCGTAGGTCTGGCCCGCCTCGACCATGCAGGTGACCCGTGGATCGCGGCGGAGGTTCACCGCCTTTTGCGACTTGGCCTTGGTCTCGAACCAGATCTCGCCGTCGATGAGGGCGTACCACATCGCGGTCAGGTGTGGCGTGCCCTTCGGGCTGATGGTCGCCAGTGTCGCGATCCGGCTGCGCTCCAGGAATTCGGTGATCTCGGTCTCGGACATCACGATCTGTGCCCGTTGGTTGACTCCCATGGGCCAACCATAGAGAGTCCGAACCGAAACGTGTTACAGGCGCTTGTGCAAAGCCTCCGCCGCCGCGACCAGGTCCGCGGCCCAGCGGGCGCCCGGCCTGCGGCCCATCCGGTCGATCGGGCCCGACACCGATACGGCGGCGACGATGGTGCCCGCTGCGTCGCGCACCGGCGCGGAGACGCTGGCCACACCCGCCGCGCGCTCGGCAGCGCTCTGTGCCCAGCCGCGCTTGCGTACCTCGGCCAGCGCGCGCTCGCCGAACACCGCCTCGGGCAGGATAGTGCGCTGCAGCTCCGGATCGGACCAGGCGAGCAGCACCTTGGCCGCCGAGCCCGCGGTGAGCGGAAGGCGCGCTCCGATCGGGACGGTATCGCGCAGTCCGACGGGGGGTTCCAGCGCCGCGACGCAGACGCGTGCATTGCCGTCGCGGCAGTAGAGCTGAACGCTCTCCCCGGTGATCTCGCGCAGCCGGGGCAGAATGGCCGACGCGGCCTCGAGCAGCGGGTCGTTGGCGCCGATCGCGAGCTCGGCGAGGGCCGGTCCCGGGCGCCACATCCCGTTGTTGTCGCGGGCGAGCAAGCGGTGCACCTCGAGGCCCACGGCAAGGCGGTGCGCGGTTGCGCGGGGCAGTCCGGTGCGTGCGCACAGCTCGGTGAGACCGCAGGGATGCTCGGCTACGGCGTACAGGACCGCCACTGCTTTGTCGAGGACGCCGACACCGCTATGCTGTCTCATAGAACGATACTAGCGTCTCGGATGTTGAGAAATCCATCGGCGAAAAGGCACCTTCGCGGATTCCGGTCTCCATGGTCCGACCAGGCGCAGCTATCCCAACAGGTGCAACCGTCGCCGCGCCACAGCCCGGATCGCGGAACGGCTGCTCGTCCGAAAGGTGATCGACAATGGCCGAACCGCGCACGCTGGCCGAGAAAGTATGGGACCAGCATGTCGTTGCTCGCGGTGCAGGTGAGGGTGCCTCGCGCGAGCCCGACCTGATCTATATCGACCTGCACCTCGTCCACGAGGTGACCAGTCCGCAGGCCTTCGACGGGTTGCGCGCCGCGGGCCGGGCGGTGCGGCGGCCGGATCTCACCATCGCGACCGAGGACCACAACGTCCCGACGATCGATATCGACAAGCCGATCGCCGACCCGATTTCGCGCACTCAGGTGGAGACGCTGCGGCGCAATTGCGCGGAATTCGGTATCCGGTTGCATCCGATGGGCGACCTGGACCAGGGGATCGTCCACGTGGTCGGGCCGCAGCTCGGCCTGACCCAGCCGGGGACGACGGTGGTGTGCGGCGACAGCCACACCTCGACCCACGGCGCGTTCGGCGCTCTGGCGATGGGTATCGGCACCTCCGAAGTCGAGCATGTGCTTGCCACCCAGACGCTCTCGCTACGTCCGTTCAAGACCATGGCGATCACCGTGGACGGCACGCTGCCGGCGGGCGTGACGAGCAAGGACCTGATCCTGGCCGTCATCGCGAAGATCGGCACCGGCGGCGGCCAAGGGTACGTCCTGGAGTATCGGGGCGAGGCCATCCGCGCCATGTCGATGGAGGCCCGAATGACCATCTGCAACATGTCCATCGAGGCTGGCGCGCGGGCGGGCATGATCGCGCCGGACGCCACGACCTATGAATTCTTGAAAGGGCGGCCGCACGCCCCGCAGGGAACCGACTGGGACGCGGCCGTGACCGCCTGGGAGGCGCTGAAGACCGACGAGGGCGCGGTTTTCGACGCCGAGGTGCACATCGACGCCGCCGAGCTGACCCCGTTCGTCACCTGGGGCACCAACCCGGGGCAGGGCGCCCCGCTCGGTGCGGCGGTGCCCGACCCCGCCGGGATTGCCGACGAGGTAGCCCGCGAATCGGCGGAGAAGGCACTGCGGTACATGGATTTGGAGCCCGGAACTCCGCTTCGGGAAGTGTCTGTCGACACCGTATTCGTCGGTTCGTGCACCAACGGGCGCATTGAGGATTTGCGTGCGGTGGCCGGGATTTTGAAGGGACGCCATGTCGCCGACGGAGTGCGAATGCTGGTTGTACCGGGCTCGATGCGGGTTCGCGCACAGGCGGAAAAAGAAGGACTGGGCGAGATTTTCACCGCGGCAGGCGCTGAATGGCGGCAGGCGGGCTGCTCAATGTGTCTGGGAATGAATCCGGACCAGCTCGCGCCTGGCCAGCGTTGCGCTTCGACTTCGAACCGAAACTTCGAAGGCAGGCAGGGCAAAGGCGGCCGCACCCACCTGGTTTCCCCCCTCGTAGCGGCCGCGACGGCGCTCCGTGGAACTCTGTCCTCGCCTGCGGATCTGGACTGACCGGCCCCGCTACACCCAATCGAACCCAGGAGATTCGTTATGGAAGCCTTCACCGTGCACAAGGGCATCGGGGTGCCGCTGCGCCGCTCGAATGTCGATACCGATCAGATCATCCCCGCCGTCTACCTGAAGCGGGTAACCCGCACCGGATTCGAGGACGGGTTGTTCGCGGCATGGCGAACGGATCCCGACTTCATTCTGAACATCGAGCCCTACAACAGGGGTAGTGTGCTGGTCGCGGGTCCGGATTTCGGTACAGGATCCTCACGTGAGCACGCCGTTTGGGCGCTGTCGGACTACGGCTTTCGGGTGGTCATCTCGTCGCGGTTCGCCGACATCTTCCGTGGCAATGCGGGTAAAGGCGGTCTGGTGGCGGCTCAGATGTCACAGAACGATGTCGAAATGCTCTGGAAGTTGCTAGAGGAACAGCCGGGCCTGGAATTGGTTGTGGACCTCCAGGCGCGCACCGTGGCGGCCGGAACCGTCGTGTTGCCGTTCGATATTGATGACTACACCCGGTGGCGTCTGCTCGAAGGATTGGACGACATCGGACTGACTCTGCGCCGGAGTGACACCATCGCCGAGTTCGAAAGGGCAAGGCCAGCATGGAAACCCACCACCCTGCCGGCACATATTTCGCATACGTAATCACCCCCGCGCGTTAGCTGCGCGGCCTGAGTAACGGTAGCTGGACGTGTGCTAAACCACATGAATTTTGGCGTGGCACATAGACTCTTGCCCAAAGTGGGTTTACCGTGGTACCTAGTCGGTCCGACGACGGGCCATTAGTCTGCGGAGGATTCAATGAACAAGGCGGAACTGATCGACGTTCTGACCGAAAAGTTGGGTACGGACAGGCGCACGGCCACCGCGGCAGTCGAGCATGTGGTCGACACCATCGTGCGCGCGGTGCACAAGGGTCAGAGCGTCACTATCACCGGATTCGGTGTGTTCGAACAGCGTAAGCGTGCGGCTCGCGTAGCACGGAACCCGCGCACCGGCGAAACCGTGAAGGTGAAGCCCACTTCGGTGCCCGCGTTCCGTCCCGGCGCGCAATTCAAGGCGGTCATCGCGGGTAAGCAGAAGCTGGCCGCGAGCGGTCCCGCCGTCAAGCGCGGCGTGAATGCGCCGGTGGCCGCAAAGAAGGCCGCCGCGAAGAAGACGGCGGCCAAGAAGGCCGCCGCAAAGAAGGCGACCGCGACCAAGGCGCCTGCCAAGACGACAGCCCGTAAGGCCGCCGCCAAGGCGCCGGCAAAGACCACCGCCCGCAAGACGACTGCGACCAAGACTGCCGCCAAGAAGGCGCCCGCGAAGAAGGCGACGGCGGCCAAGAAGGCTCCGGCAAAGAAGACAGCCACGAAGGCTACCGCGGCCAAGAAGACCGCCGCCAAGAAGACCGTCGCCAAGAAGGCGCCTGCGAAGAAGGCCGCGGCCAAGAAGGCTCCGGCTCGCCGCGCCCGCTGATATCACCCCCACCGTCGTATCGGCGCCGGACGGCCCGCCCGAAGGCTGGGCCATTCGCCTCACCGATTGAAACGGCCCCGGGATGCACCCCCCGGGGCCGTTTTTCTGCGGTGCGTGGGCCCGCGGCCGTGCCGAGATGTGGCTCCGACGCGACAAGGTCGCCGCGGCGCTGAGCCGTCAGGGCTTCACGACGCCGGTCGAGAGCGACCGATTCAGATGGTCGGCGGCCACCAACCGCCCCTCCGCGAACGACAGCACCCACACGCTGCCCTTACGATTGCGCGCCGACGGCAGCATGACGCCGTCGCGGTCGGCCCACCACCGCAGCAGATCCGGAATCACCTTGCCCTGGCTGCAGACAACGCGAACGGCCTTGTCGGTCACCAGAGCTCGGATTCGCGCGCGGGCCGCGTCGGGCGCCGCGGCGTAACCGGCCTCGGAAAGCAATGGCTCCTCGGTGATTTCGACGCCGATCTTCTCGGCCAGCGGCGCCACTGTCTGCACGCAGCGCAGCGGATCGGCGGAGAAGATCTCGGATGCCCCGAACGCCAGCAGGTTCGGCACCAGAGCCCGCGCCTGAGCGTCGCCCTGCCGATCCAGCGGGCGCTGCTCGTCCGGCCCGTTGAACCGATCTCTGCGGCCCGCTTTCGCATGCCGCACGAGCAGCAGCGTGCTGGTACGGGCGGGCAGGCGGGCGAAGGCGCGCAGCACCTGCCGGTCCATCGGATACGACAGCTGGTCCATCACCCGATCCAACGGGTGCCAGCTGAGTTCGTCCACCTCGGAATTGGCGGCGAACTGGCCGTTTACCACTTCGGCCGCCCAATAGTCGACCCGCTTCAGTTTGCGATGGCCCGGGATCGGGTACGTCACGTGCCCGAGGTAGCGGCCGAGCCTGCATTCCAGCCCGGTCTCCTCGGCGACCTCGCGGATCGCGGCGAGCACCGGTGTCTCACCGGCGTCCAGCTTGCCCTTCGGCAACGACCAGTCCTGGTACTTGGGGCGGTGGACGATCGCGATCTCGACCGCTCCCTTCGCTGTCCTGCGCCACGGCACCGCGCCCGCGGCGTGGATATTGGCGGTGACGCGGGGATCCCAGAACGGACCCCCGTCCATCTCGTATCCGGTGCTGCCGCTCACTGCTGTTCGGGCCTCCGCAGCCGCATGAGGAACTCCTGATGGTCTCGGATCTTGTCGCCGTCGGTGGTCCGCTCCGGCCAGGCACGCCAGGTGCCGTCCGCCTGGAGTACCCAGCAGCGCGTCGTCGCAGACAGCGCCGAGTCGAATACCTCGCCGAGCTGCTCGGTCAGCCGCGGATCCTTCACCTGCGCCATGACCTCGACCCTGCGGTCGAGGTTGCGATGCATCATGTCGGCACTGCCGATCCAGTACTCGTCCTGCGCCTGGAAGTGCATGATGCGCGAGTGTTCCAGGAACCGACCCAGGATCGAGCGGACCTCGATGTTCTCGCTCATGCCAGGAACGCCGGGGCGCAGCCCGCAGATGCCGCGCACCACGATGCGCACCGGTACGCCCGCCTGCGAGGCCCGGTACAGCGCGTCGATGACCTCCTCGTCGACGATCGCGTTGGCCTTCAACCGGATTCGGGCGTCGCGCCCCTCGGACGCCAACTCGGTCTCGCGCTGGATTCGCTCGATGATGCCCGCGCGTACGCCGTGCGGTGCGACAAGTAGGTTGCGGTAGTTCTCTTTTCGCGAGTAACCGGTCAGCGAATTGAACAGGTCGGTCAGATCGGCACCGATTTCCGGTGCGGCGGTGAGTAATCCGACGTCCTCGTACAGACGCGCGGTCTTCGGGTTGTAGTTCCCGGTTCCGATGTGGCAGTAGCGGCGGATGGTCGCGCCCTCGCGGCGCACCACAAGGCAGGTCTTGCAGTGGGTCTTGAGTCCGATGAGGCCGTAGACCACGTGCACGCCCGCCTGCTCCAGCGCGCGGGCCCACTTGATGTTGGCCTGCTCGTCGAAGCGCGCCTTGATCTCGACCAGCGCGACCACCTGTTTGCCCGCTTCGGCGGCGTCGATGAGCGCGTTGACGATCGGGGAGTCGCCGGAGGTGCGGTAGAGCGTCTGCTTGATCGCGAGCACCTGCGGGTCGGCGGCGGCCTGTTCGATGAACCGCTGCACGCTGGTGGAGAACGAGTCGTAGGGATGGTGCACGAGCACGTCGCCCTCGCGTAGCGCCGCGAACACGTTGCGCGGCGTCTCCCGCTCGCCGAACGCGGGCGGCGTCGCGGGGACATACGGGGTGTCCTTCAGATTCGGCCGGTCGACCCCGTACACCTGCCAGAGGCAGGACAGGTCGAGCAGACCGGGCACCTGGATCACGTCGCCGGGGTCGACGTCCAGCTCGCGCAGTAGGAGATCGAGCATGTGCTCGGTCATGTCGTCGGAGACCTCGAGCCGCACCGGCGAACCGAACCTGCGCCGGGCCAGTTCGCGTTCCAGCGCCTGCAGCAAGTCCTCGTCGCGGTCCTCGTCGACCTCGAAGTCGGCATTACGGGTGATCCGGAACGAGTGGTGCTCGGCCACCTCCATGCCCGGGAACAGCAGTTCCAGATGCGCCGCGATGAGCGCTTCCATCGGCAGGAAAGCCGCGATGGGGGAGCCGGATTCGGTGCGGCGCACGCGGACGAAGCGGTCGACGTTGTCGGGTACCTTGACGCGGGCGAAGTGCTCGCCGCCGTTGGAGTAATCCTTCACCGTCACCGCGAGGTTGAGGCTCAGCCCGCTGATGTAGGGGAACGGATGCGCCGGGTCGACCGCGAGCGGGGTGAGGACCGGGAACACCTGATCCTGGAAGTAGCCCGAGAGGCGCTGGCGCTCATCGTCGTCCAGGTCGGTCCAGTCGATGATCGCGATGCCCTCGTCGGTCAGCGCGGGCAGCACGTCGTCGAGGAAGACCCGGGCATGCCGCACCGCAATTTCCTGGGCATGCGCCGCGATCAACTCCAATTGCTCGCCAGGCGAGCGACCGTCGGCCGACCGCACGAGCAGACCGGTCTCGGCGCGCCGTTTCAGGCCCGCCACCCGCACCATGTAGAACTCGTCGAGATTCGACGCGAAGATAGCGAGGAACTTCGCCCGCTCCAGCAAGGGAAGCGATGCGTCCTCGGCGAGGGCGAGTACCCGGGCGTTGAAGTCGAGCCAGCTCACTTCGCGATTGAGGTAGCGATCACGGGGCAACCGCTGTGCCGTCGAGTCGGCCGACCGTGGTGTAGCCGCCGGGAGAGGCGTGGGAAGCAACGGTTGCTGCTTGACGATTTCCGTATCGCTCACGTCACCGATCATCCCCTACCGACGGTGCCGTGTGCAGTCCTCGGTCGGGATTGCCGTCTATGGCGACCGTCTAGCATACGTGCCGGACGTGCTCGTGAACGCGACCTGGCCAGCCGATGTCGTGCAGCACGGCGCGCGTCGCGTTCCCGGCCCCGAGTGCCACCGCACGGTCCAAGTCGTCGGCGGTATCGACGTCCAAGCGCAGGCCCGGCCAGTCGCCGGTCAGATCGACCGCACCCGCGGCGACATGGCGGAGTGCCGAGCCAGGACCGAAACGTGGATCGAGCGCGGCGACCGGGTCTCGGACCAGGAGCGCAGCGGTGCCGCTGCCCGCGTGGTCGACCACGATCGACCGCACGCCGGGCGGGGCGGTGGCGAGCATGTCGGACAACTCCTCCGGGCGCAGCGCGGGCAGGTCCGCCTGGAGGGCGAGCAGATCGATCGGGCCGTGCGCGCCGCGCAACGCGGCGGCGGTGCTGGCCAAGGCGGTGTTGAGTCCGTCGGAGTCGGCGCCGAGCGGCTCAGGATGGACGTCGGCGCCCAGGGTGCGGGCCAGATCGGCGACGGCGGGATCCGGGGTGACCACCGTGACCGACACGACATCGGGCACCGCCGCGGTGGCGGTCACGGTGTCGGCGAGCATTGCCAGCACCAGCCGCGCCCGGTGCTCCGGGCGCAGCCGGTCGGCCAGTCGGCTCTTGGCCCGATCGAGGCTCTTGACCGCGATCACGGCATGCACGGCGTGCGGGCGCATGCGACCAATCCTTCCATGGCATATTGGGCTGATGACGAGGGCGGCGGTACTTGGCGCGGGATCGTGGGGGACGGCGTTCGCGAAGGTGTTGGCGGACGCGGGAACCGACGTCACGATCTGGGCCCGGCGACCCGAGGTGGCCGCGACGTTGGCCTCCGAACATCGCAATCCGGATTACCTGTCGGATATTCCGCTGCCGCCGATCGCGGCCACCCACGACCCCGCCGTGGCGCTCGACGGCGCGGACATCGTGGTACTCGCGGTGCCGTCGCAGTCCTTGCGCGTGAATCTCGCGGAGTGGAAGGGGCTCATCGGGCCGGATGCCTCGCTGCTGAGCCTGGCGAAGGGAATCGAGACCGGAACGCTGCTGCGGATGAGTGAGGTGATCAAGGAGGTCACCGGCGCCGACCAGAGCCGGATCGCGGTGCTGTCCGGGCCGAATCTGGCGCGGGAGATCGCCGTCGGTCAGCCGGCTGCGACCGTGATCGCCTGCACCGACACCGACCGCGCGGTCGCGCTGCAGCATGCCAGCGCGACCGGATACTTTCGGCCGTACACCAACATCGACGTGATCGGCTGCGAAATCGGCGGCGCGTGCAAGAACGTCATCGCACTCGCCTGCGGCATCGCCTCGGGAATGGGATTGGGCGACAACTCGATCGCCAGCCTGATCACCCGCGGTCTGGCCGAGATCATCCGGCTCGGGGTGGCGCTCGGCGCGGAGCCGGTGACCTTGGCGGGTCTGGCCGGGGTCGGCGACCTGGTAGCCACCTGCACCTCGCCGCTGTCGCGCAACCGGTCCTTCGGCCGCGTGCTCGGCGCGGGCGGCTCCATGGATGCCGCGCAGTCGGCGACTCATGGCCAGGTCGCGGAGGGTGTGAAGTCCTGCACGTCCATTCGAGCGCTCGCCGAGCTGCACGAGGTGGAGATGCCGCTGACGACCGGGGTGCACCAGGTGTGTCACGAAGGTCTCGCCGTGCGCGAAGCCGTCGGCAACTTGCTCGGACGGCGGATCAAACCGGAGTGATCCGAACCCGCCCCGCGCGCCGTCGATATCGCCGTGGCCGGGACAGTCAGCGGTTAGGCCGGTCGTGGAAACGGGTACGGTTCGGGGCATGACGAACCGGATCAGGGTGGCCGTGGTGTTCGGCGGCCGCAGCAACGAACACGCCGTGTCCTGCGTGTCGGCCGGCAGCGTGCTGCGGAACCTGGATCCGGAGAAGTACGAGGTGGTGCCGATCGGCATCACCACGGAGGGCCGGTGGGTACTCGGCGGTTCCGACGTCGCCGCGCTCGGCATCCACGACCGTGCCCTGCCGTCGGTGGACGCCACCGGCACGGCGCTGACGTTGGCCGCCGACCCGAGCCGCTCGGGGGCGCTGATCGCGCTCGACGATCCGAGCGCCGCGCTCGGCTCGGTCGACGTGGTGTTCCCGATCCTGCACGGACCGTTCGGTGAGGACGGGACCTTGCAGGGGATGCTCGAGCTCGCCGGGATCCCGTACGTCGGTCCGGGTGTGCTGGCCAGCGCGGCGGGCATGGACAAGGAATTCACCAAGAAACTGCTCGCGGCCGAGGGACTCCCGATCGGCACCCAGGTGGTGCTGCGGCCCGGCACTGCGACAGTCGCCGAGGCGGACCGGGCGCGTCTGGGACTCCCGGTGTTCGTCAAGCCCGCGCGCGGTGGATCATCGATCGGCATCACCAAAGTGACCGACTGGAGCGAGCTGGACACGGCGATCGCGGTGGCGCGCGCGCACGACCCCAAGGTGATCGTGGAGGCGGGCATCGTCGGACGCGAAGTGGAGTGTGGTGTGTTGGAATTCCCGGACAGGCGGCTCTCGGCGAGCGTGGTCGCGGAGATCCGGATGCCGGAAGAGGACAGCACCCCGGGCAGCCCCGAGTTCTACGACTTCGATACCAAATACCTCGATGACGTCTGCGAATTCGATGTTCCGGCCAAGCTGGACGACGACGTGTCCGATCGGATCAGGGAACTCGCCGTGCGCGCCTTCCAGGCGCTCGACTGCCAGGGCCTCGCACGTGTCGACTTCTTCGTCACCGAGCAGGGGCCGGTGATCAACGAGATCAACACCATGCCGGGCTTCACTGCGATCTCCATGTATCCGCGCATGTGGGAGGCCACCGGCATCGACTACGCCGTGCTGGTCTCCACCCTCGTCGAAACCGCACTCGCCCGCGGCACCGGCCTGCGCTAGGCCGAGATCACCGGATAGCGGCGTCGTACCAGGGGCCGTGCGGTCAGTTGGGGAGCGGGCCCGGGTCGATCGGCTGAGCGGGAAGGGCGGCGGTGATCGTGTCGGAGACCTCCTGCAGCGGCGTCGGGCCGGAACCGTCGGGGACGGTCAGGGCGAGATAGGTCTCGCGGTCGACGGCGAACCAGGTGCTCGCCTTCGCGGCCTGGTCGCGGGCCTCGAACCACTGGACGCCATTCACGATCTGCAGGGGTGAGGCGCGGTTGAACTCCAACGGGCGGTCCAGGCCGCAGCGCAGGACGATCGGGTCGCCGCCATCGGCGCGCTGCCACGCTCGAGTGGCGGGCGGGGCGGGCTCGACGAGGGTCGACTTCGTGAATTCACCCAGGTCCGCGGGCAAGGCGGGCAGCAGCGCGGTGCAGGCGGGACCAGCGGCGGCAGGAGCGGGAACGGGACCGAGCACCAACGGTTCACGGTCGACCGGCGCCCGACGCGCCAGCACGGCGGCCACGAGCACAGCGACGACCAGGACGACCGGAAGGGCAACGGCGGTGGCGATCATGGCCGGGGAGTACGGGTGTGTCGGGACTGCCGCAGGCGAGGTGTCTTCGGCCGCAGCGGGTTCGGTCGCCCCGTCGGGTTCGGTCGCGTCGTCGGCAGGTTCGGTGGTCGCTGCGTCAATGTCGGCGGTCTGCGCGCTCCGGGCTGGGACTTCTTCCTCAGGCGCTGGGGTCTCCGCGTCTGCCGCGGTGGCTTCGGTGTCCGCCCCGGCGGCCTGGGCGGGTGAGTCCGCACTGTTGCTACCCGACGCTTCGACGTCGGGTTCGGTGTCGTGGTTCGAGTCCGCGGCGTCGGTGGTGCTCCCCGCCGAAGTGTTTGTCGCCTCGGAATCCCGAGCGTCGGCGACGGGTCCCGTGGCTACGGTTTGCTTGTCCTCGGCCGAGTCCCGGTCCGGCGAATCCGCCGCCATGCTCACCGATCCTTCCTGCTCGCGCTGAACGGTGCCGGTCGTCGGCGCCGCGGGAGCGCGGCGGCGCGGTGGACCGGCCCGGTGGTACCCGATTGCCCTGGAAAGGGTACCGTCGGGCCGATTCCAGCAAGCGGCGTGCCTGAAAGGATCGGTCATCAGCGAGAGCGCGGGCCCGAGGACGGTGCGTGAACTGGGGGAGTTCGCGCTGATCGACCGTATCAATGCCGGCCGGGTGCAGGCGCGAGGCGTGCTGCTCGGTCCCGGCGACGACGCGGCGATGGTGGCCGCGCCGGACGGCCGATTCGTGGTCACCACCGACATGCTCGTGCAGGATCGGCATTTCCGGTTGGACTGGTCGAGTCCCGAGGACATCGGTCGCAAGGCCATCGCCCAGAACGCCGCCGATGTCGTCGCCATGGGAGCGGTGCCGAGCGCGTTCGTCGTCGCGATCGGCTGCCCGGCCGACACCCCGCTCGATATGGTCGACGGCCTCGCGGACGGCATGTGGGCCGAGGCCGCCGGGGTGGGCGGGTCGATCGCGGGCGGCGATCTGGTTCGCAGCCGCGACCTGATCATCTCCGTCACCGCTTTCGGCGACCTTCGTGGTGGGGCGCCGATCACCAGAGCCGGTGCGCGCGTGGGCGACACGGTCGCGGTCGCGGGCCGCCTCGGTTGGTCGGCCGCGGGCCTCGCCGCGCTCACCGCTGGAGTGGCCACCGCCGATTTCGCCGAAGCGCTTGCCGCCCACCGCATTCCGCGGCCGCCGTATGCGGCGGTACTGGACGTGCTACACGGCGATGCTGCTGCGGATGCCCAGGCGGCAGTGGACAATTCGGAGCCGAACCCGGATGATCCGGAGCGGATCGGTCCGTCGGGGGCCGGGTTACACGCGCTGACTGATGTATCCGACGGGTTGCTCGCCGATGTGGGGCATGTCGCGGCGGCCTCCGGCGTCGCCATCGATCTGGATTCGGCGGCACTGCGTGACCCGGCACTCGAACAGATCGCCGCGCGATTGGATGCGGATGCGGCGCAATGGATCCTGACCGGCGGCGAGGATCACGCCTTTGTCGGCGCGTGGACGCCCGGGCGTGTGCCCCCCGCTGGATGGGTCGCGATCGGGCGGGTTGTCGCCGGTCGAGGGGTCACCGTCGACGGCGTGGCGCACGCCGGTGACGGTGGGTGGGAATCGTTCCATGGGGCGGACTCGGCATCCGAGGGCGAACCACGATAGGTTGTGCGGTCATGGGCGCAAAACCACTGTCGGAAGTGATGGATCCGGGATGGGCGAAGGCACTCGAGCCGGTGACGGATCGGATCGGTGCGATGGGAGATTTCCTGCGTGCCGAGAACTCGGCGGGCCGTGGCTACCTACCGTCCGGTGACAATGTCTTGCGCGCCTTCCAGCGCCCGTTCGATGCGGTGCGCGTGCTCGTCGTCGGCCAGGACCCCTACCCGACGCCCGGCCACCCGATGGGCCTCAGTTTCTCTGTGGCGCCCGATGTTTCACCGATTCCGCGCAGCCTGGCCAACATCTTCGCGGAGTACAGCAAGGACCTCGGCCACCCGACGCCGTCGTGCGGTGACCTGAGCCCGTGGTCGGACCAGGGTGTGCTGATGCTGAACCGAGTGCTCACAGTGTCGCCGGGTAAGCCGGCCTCGCATCGTGGCAAGGGCTGGGAGGCGGTCACCGAACAGGCGATTCGCGCCTTGGTCGCCAGGGACGAGCCGCTGGTGGCGATCCTGTGGGGCAAAGACGCGTCGACGCTGAAGCCGCTGTTGGCCGAGGCCGAGATCCCCTACATCGAGTCCGCGCATCCGTCGCCGTTGTCCGCGTCGCGCGGTTTCTTCGGTTCCCGCCCCTTCTCGCGAGTGAACGAATTGCTCGACGAATTGGGGGCCGAACCGGTTGACTGGCGCCTGCCATGAGGGCGCCTGTATGTGATCGACCAGAGAGATATCGAGTGAGGAGCTTTTCCATGCACAACACCACTGTCCGTGGCGCGCTGCGCGGCACGACCGCGACCCTGGCCGTGTGCGCCGCGCTCACCGCCGGCGCCGCTGTCGCCGGTGCGGCCCCGCTGCGGCTCGAGCCCGCCACGGAAAACACCTCGGCGCCGGTCGCCGAGGAGTTCACCTCCAGCGGCTCATCCACCATCTCCGCGTCGGTGAACGCGAAGGTCGCGTGCCTGTTCTTGGTGGGCAACCTCGGCTGCTGAGGTCCTGATCGAGAGGTTGCCGCGCGCCGGCACCGGCAGTGTGCGATCCTCAGATCGTGAGTAGTGCGAACAATCTTCTCGAACCGTCCCGGCTCCGGCTGCGCGGTTCGGGGGGAATCGAGCTGGCCGCCGATCAGTTCGGTCCGGTCGACGGCCCGCTCGTCGTCTTTCTGCACGGGGGCGGTCAGACGCGCCACTCGTGGAAGCAGACCGGCGCGCGCCTCGGTGCGTCGGGAATGCGCGTGGTCACGCTGGACGCGCGCGGGCACGGCGACAGTCAGTGGGCGCCCGACCGCGACTATCGATACGACACCATGGTGCGGGACCTGCTGCTCGTGCTCGAGCAGCTCGGCGCTCCCGCTGTCGTGGTCGGCGCCAGCATGGGCGGGGTCACCGGTCTGCTCGCCGCCGCCGTGCCCGGCGGGGAGGCGATCACGGCGCTGGTGCTGGTCGACATCGTGACCCGGCCGGAGCCGGAGGGGGTCGCCAGGGTGATCGACTTCCTCGGCAAGCACCGCGACGGCTTCGACAGCCTCGACCAGGCGGCTGACGCGGTCGCCGAGTACATGCCGCATCGCCCGCGGCCGAAGAGCACCGACGGCCTGCTGCGGAATCTGCGCGAGCGTGACGGTCGCTGGTACTGGCACTGGGATCCGGGCATGCTCGGCGATCGGGCCGAGGACGCGGTAGCGATGACCGAGCAGATGGAGCACGCGGCGCAGGTGCTGTCCATTCCGGTCCTGCTGGTGCGCGGTATGCGCTCGGACGTGGTGAGTGCCGAAGGAGCCGAAGCATTCCAGCGGCTGGTGCCGCACGCACAACTGGTGGAGATCGGCGACGCAGCACACACCGCGGCCGGTGACGACAACGACTCGTTCACCGATGCGGTGGCGAAATTCGTGCTGGAGACGCGGGACTGACCCAGCGTCAGACGAGTCCGGTGTAGTCGGGCTTGCGCTTCTCGGCGAACGCATTCACGCCCTCACGTCCCGCAGGGGAGTTCGCGGCCGCGGCGATCGCGTCGCGTTCGCGGTCGAGCTGGTCGCTGAGCGTCGCCGAATCCGACTGCCGCAGTAGCGACTTGATGCTCGCGTGGGTGGAACGCGGGCCGGCGGCGAAGGTACGCGCGAGCCGCAGCGTCTCCTCGGCGATTTTCTCGTCGGCGACGAGCTTGCCGAGGATGCCGAGTCGCAGTGCCTCGTCGGCGTCCAGAACGGCGTCGGTGAGCAGGATGTCGCGGGCCCGGCTCGCGCCGACGAGGCGCGGCAGCGTCCAGGACATGCCGCCGTCGGGGCTCAGGGCGATGCCGGGGTAGGCGGGCCGCAGCTTGGTGCTTGGGCCGCCCACCGCGATGTCGGCGAGACAGACCAGGCTCATCCCGGCACCCGCCGCCCAGCCCTGGACCGCGGCCAGCACCGGAACCGTGGTCGCGTCCACTGTGCGCACGAACTCGTGCAGGTCGGTGGCCAGACCGTGGACATGCGCCGAACGGTCCTGCGCGGCGGCGAAGCCGCGCACGTCGCCACCCGCGCAGAAGTTCGCGCCGGTGCCCCGCAGCAGCACCGCGCCCACCTCGGGACCGAGCGAGCGCAGCGCGGCGGTGCCCGCGTTGATTCCCGCGAAGTCCATGGACGTGCCGTGGGCGGCGGTGGCGACGGTGATCAGCAGAACGCCGTCGACGATTGTCACGTAGTCGGCTTGCTGCGTGGATGTCATGATCTGCACCCTAGCGCGTGTCCGGTGGGGCCTCGGTGGGCGCGGAGTCGCCGTGCGGCACCGGATCGCGCACCATGCGCACCTCGATCGCGGAGGTGAGCGGCTCCGCCTGTCGCGCACCGTCGAGCGCGAAACCATGTCTGCGGTAGAAGGCCTGCGCGCGTGGGTTCTGCTCGAACACCCAGAGCGAGCACGGCGTCGCCGGATCGAGCGCGACGCGGATCAGATCGTCCGCGACGCCGGTGCCGTACCACCCGGAGCGTACGTAGAGCGCGTGGAGTTCGAGCGGGGTCACGGCCTGCGCGTCACGGGGCGGACCCGCGCTGGCGAATCCGATGACGGCGTCATCGACGACCGCGACATGCGTGTGGTCGGGATACCGGACCCGGTTGCGCTCCCACTGCTCGGCCCGGCGCTCGACGTCGAACGCGTCCAGCACGTGGGCGGGCACCAGGTCTCGATGGGCCTCGCGCCAGCACGCGATGTGGCACTCGGCGAGACTGTGCGTGTGCTCGGCGGTCAAGGGCAGGATGCGCCACGGAGGCTTGGTCATGGCGCGCGCTACGCAACCGCGGTCATGACTACGCCCCGGACCACCCGATGAGGGTGCCAGGGCGTGTGTCGGTAGTACTGGTCAGCCGGGCGGATCAGCCGCGGACGACCTTGCCGGCCTTCAGGCAGGAGGTGCACACGTTCATGCGGCGGGTGTTGCCCGGCGCGACCTGGGCGCGAACGGTCTGGATGTTCGGGTTCCAGCGACGGTTGGTGCGCCGGTGCGAGTGCGAGACCGACTTCCCGAAGCCGGGGCCCTTGGCGCAGACGTCGCAGACGGCAGCCATAGTCGCGAACTCCTTCATGTCATGGTGGGGACCGCCGCATTCGTACTGCGGCATGTCCGGAAACAATGTCGTGATGTGCCTTGCCGACGGTGTCGGCCAGCGCGGACCGGCGACGGCCGCGCGAGGCAACCCTGCAAGGGTAGCTGTGCGAGTCTCGATCCACCAAACCGGTCCCGGGAAACGAAAGCCGGAATGTCAGCTGAGCATCCGCCAGTGTAGTGGCCCGGTATCTCGCGCTCACTGTCGGTCTCGCCCGCTAACCTGGCGGACGGTGATGGTGCCCAGGTGGCGGACGGGAGAGAGGTGGCGGTGCCCGGAGTGCGGGACGTGATGGACGGCACGGCATTGCTGCGCTGGGGCCGAGCCTGCCTCGAGGGTCTGGAGCATCGGCGCGAAGAGATCAACGCACTCAATGTCTTCCCCATCCCGGATGCCGACACCGGGACCAACCTGCTGGCCACCATGCGCGCCGCGGTCGGGGCCGCCGAAGTGGCCTTGTTCGCCGAAAGCGCCGAAACCGGTGCGGCGTCGGCCCATACCGTCGCAGCGGCCATGGCACACGGTGCGACGGTCGGTGCCCGCGGCAACTCCGGCATCATCCTCTCCCAGGTGTTGCGCGGCATCGCCGACGCCGTACGCGGCGGGTCCCTGACGGCGGACACCCTGCGTGCCGCGCTCGCCCGAGCCTCGGCGCTGGTGCGCGCGGGATTGAGTGTGCCGATCGAGGGCACCATCCTCACCGTGTTGGACTACGCATCCGCGTGCGCCGCGGCCTGTTCGGATGTATCGATCGCGGGCGTGGCGCTGGCGGCCGCCGACGGCGCTGCGAAAGCGCTCGGGGACACTCCTTCCCAGCTCAACGTGCTGCGCGACGCCGGGGTGGTCGATGCAGGCGCTCGCGGGCTGGTCGTGCTGCTGGACAGCTTGGTCTCGGTAACTCTCGGCGAGGTGCCCGCGCGACCGGAGTATGCCCGGCGCCGGGCGGTCGCGGTTCCACCGGCGTCGGAGATCGCGGCCGAGTCCGGTGCCGAGCAGCGGTATGAGGTGATGTATCTGCTCGCCGACACCGACGAGTCGAGGGTCGCGACGCTGCGGGTGCGCCTGGGTGAGCTCGGCGATTCGGTGGTGGTCGTCGGCGACTGCGACCGCTTCTGGTCCGCCCATGTGCACTGCGCCGACGCGGGTGCCGCGGTGGAGGCGGGGATCGCGGCGGGCACGCTCAGCCGAATCCGTATCGAGGGCTTCGCGTTCTCCGAATACCTCGACCACGGGCCGGAGCGCAGCGAGGTTCCGCGGCAGGACCGTGCCTGCCCAGCCGACGCCGCGCAGATCGACGCCGCAAGGTCCACCATCGCCGCGGCATCCGATTCCCCACGGGCCGTACCTGGTTCCGCCGATGTGGTGGCGTGCAACCCGGCCGCGCACGATGTCGCGACCACGGCGACCCCGGAGGTGCCGGCCGACCGGAGGGTTCTCGCGGTCGCATCGGGAGAAGGCGCCGCGACGCTGTTCGAAGACGCGGGGGCTGTGGTGCTCGGCGGCGACGAGCCGGTCACCGCGCGAGCGCTGCTCGCCGCGATCCGGCGGATGCCGAACCGGGAGGTCCTGGTACTGCCGAACGGCGCGCTGCCCGCGCACGAGCTGGTCGCGGTCGGCGTCGCGGCGCGCGACGCCCACCGGGACGTGCTTCTGCTGCCGAGCGCGTCCATGGTCCAGGGGCTCGCCGCGTTGGCCGTGCACGACCGCGGCCGGATCGCGGTCGACGACGCCTTCGCCATGTCGGAGGCCGCCGCCACCACGCGCTGGGGATCGCTGCGCGCCGCCACGCAGCGCGCGCTCACCATGGTCGGCACCTGCGCACTGGGCGACGGGCTGGGTCTGGTCGGCCACGACGTGGTGGTGATCGATCGCGATGTGCGCACGGCCGGCCGGACGTTGCTCGATCGGATGCTCGCCTTCGGCGGCGAGCTGGTCACCCTGCTGATGGGGGCGACGGTGCCGGACGGGCTCGGCGACGAACTTGCCGCGCACATCGCACAGGGCTTTCCCGGTGTCGAGGTCATCGTGTATCCGGGTGGGCAGCGCGGCGACCTGGTGCAGATCGGAGTGGAGTAGGGCATGGCAACACTGAGCGATCGGCTCGACCACATCCTCGGCGTGAAGGCGGCAGCCTCGCTGGTGGATGCCTTCGACATGCATACCGTCGAGGACCTGCTGCGGCACTACCCGGTGCGCTACGCGACGCAAGGGCAGCCACTCACCGAGGAAGCCCCCGAGGACGGTTCGCACATCACCGTCATCGGGCGGATCACGAAAGCTGAACTGCGTCCGATGCGCAACCGCCGCGGTTCACTGCTGAAGGTGGTCCTCGACACCGGTTCGGGGCGCGGCGTCGACGTCACGTTCTTCAACGGCGACAAGGTGAAATACGTTGTCCGCGAGGGTCTGCGGGCGATGATGTCGGGCACCGTGAACTATTGGCGGCCCGGTCAGTGGAACCTCAGCCATCCCGGCTACCTGATCCTGCCCGAGGCCGACGACGATGAATCGGTCGGCGCGCTGACGAAGGTGCGCGGCGGCGGCGACCTGCGTGGGCTCGCCCAGAGCGCGAAAGGTGCCGGCGGGGTGGATACTTCGTTCATGGAACGGGAGTTCATCCCGGTCTACCCGGCGACCGCGAAGGTGCAGAGCTGGGACGTGCTCGCCTGCGTCCGCCAAGTGCTCGACCAGCTCGACCCGATCGAGGACCCGCTGCCGGAGCCGGTCAGAGCCGAACGCGCGCTGCTGCAGGTATCCGACGCGCTGCGCTTGATCCATCTGCCCGACCACAAGTCCGACATCGATCAGGCCAGGGAGCGGCTGCGTTTCGATGAGGCGCTGGCATTGCAACTGGTGCTGGCCGAGCGGCGGCACGAGGTGTCCGGCCGGATGGCGCCGGCGTGCACGCCGCACGCCGACGGCATCGCCGCCGCATTCGACCGGCAGCTGCCGTTCGAGCTCACCGCCGGACAGCAGCAGGTGGTCGGCGAGATCTCGGCCGATCTGGCCCGCACGCAGCCGATGCACCGGCTGCTGCAAGGCGAGGTCGGCTCCGGCAAGACGATCGTCGCCCTGCACGCCATGCTGCAGGTGGTCGACGCGGGGTCGCAGTGCGCACTGCTCGCGCCGACGGAAGTGCTTGCCGCACAGCACTACCGGTCGTTGCGCGGCATGCTCGGCGAGCTGGGCGCCGCGGGCGAACTCGGCGCGGCCGAGCACGCGACCCGCATCGTGCTGGTCACCGGGTCGATGTCGGCCGCGGCCAAGAAAGCCGCCCTGTTGGAGGCGGTGACCGGCGAGGCGGGCATCGTGATCGGCACGCACGCGCTGATCCAGGACAACGTCGAATTCTTCGATCTCGGCATGGTGGTGGTCGACGAGCAGCACCGCTTCGGCGTGGAGCAGCGAGACGCGTTGCGCGCCAAAGCGAAGGCGGGTAGCAGCCCGCATCTGCTCGTGATGACCGCGACGCCGATCCCGCGCACCATCGCGATGACCACACTCGGTGATCTGGAGACCTCCACCCTGACCGAATTGCCGAGGGGACGTTCGCCGATCACCTCGAAGGTCGTGCCGCGCAGGCAACATCCGAACTGGGTGGACCGCGCCTGGGAGCGGATCGTGGAGGAGGTCGGCGCCGGTCGCCAGGCCTATGTGGTGTGCTCGCGGATCGGCGACGACGAGGAGGGCTCCGGCAAGTCCCGCAACGGGCGATCGAAGTCCAGCGACATCGAGAAGGAAGGCCCGACCACCCAGGCGGTGCTCGACGTGTTCGAGATGCTGCGCAGCGGCCCGCTTTCCGGCGTTCGGGTCGGTCTGTTGCACGGCAGGCTGCCCGCTGACGAAAAAGATCAGGTGATGCGCGCGTTCAACGAGGGATCGGTGGATGTGCTTGTCTGCACCACGGTGGTCGAGGTCGGCGTCGATGTGCCGAATGCGACGGTGATGGTGATTGTCGACGCGGACCGGTTCGGCGTCAGCCAGCTGCACCAGCTGCGCGGCCGCATCGGTCGGGGCGAGCACCCGGGCCTGTGCTTGCTGGTCACCGACGCGGCGCCCGGCGGTTCGGCGATGGCACGGTTGGATGCTGTAGCCGCCACGACTGATGGTTTCGAACTCTCGGTGCTCGACCTGCGGACCCGCCGCGAGGGCGACGTGCTGGGTGCCGCGCAGTCCGGCACTGCCCGGTCGCTGCGCCTGCTGTCGCTGCTCGATGACCTCGAGGTCATCACCGCCGCACAGGAATTCGCTCGCAAGGTGGTGGAATCCGATCCCGGTTTACAGCGACACCCCGGCCTGGCGGGCATGATGCACGCCGCCGTCGACTCCGAACGCCTGGAGTTCCTGGCCAAATCCTGAAGGTCGGGGTCGGCCGCGGCGCCGTGCCGCGTCCGGTGCGGTACTCCGAGTCCGCGCGGAGCCGTTCGAGGGCCCGCGGGCGGATGTGGTTGGGCGCATACGATTCCCGGCCCGACGTCAGGGACCGACTCAGACGGCAACGGTTTCGTCGCCGGTCCGGCCGTCGACCAAAATCTATCAAACGCTATTCAATGACCCGTTGGATAGCGGTACATTACCCAGGTGGACGAAACAGTAGCGGAACCCGTCGGTGCATCGTCACCTGTTCGAGGGTCGGCTGGGTTTACCGCTCCGGCCGAGCCAGCGGCCGTTTCGACTGGACGAACGGCGTGGACGATCGAGCGAAACGGGCTCGAATGGATTGCCGACCATGAGCGGCGAGGCAAGCCACGTGTGTTGTTCTGGCCGTGGGCCGCTCCGAATATCAATGTGATCATTGTGGCGTTCGGTATGTATGTGGCAGCGCTCGGTCTGGGCTGGCTGTCGGCGACGCTTGCGGCAGCGGTCGGTGCTGTGTTGTCGTTTCTCCTCGTCGGTCTGGCATCCTTGGCGGGGCAGCAGGGTGGGGCTCCGACCATGGTCGCCAGCCGCGCGGCGTTCGGATTTCACGGCAACAAAATTCCCGCTCTGCTGAGCTACCTGGCGCTGGTCGGCTGGGAGACCGTGGGAGCGGTCTTATCCACTCTCGCTGCCAAGACCGTGGCGCTGCGCCTGAATCCTGATGTGAACACGACACCAGTCATGGTTGTCGCCTTCGCGACAGTGATCGTTGCCTCGACGGTGGTGGGGATCTATGGCTTGCATGTGATCTTGCGAGTCCAGAAATGGCTCACTCTGGCGTTCGCCGCCCTCACCGGGGTGTATCTGGTGTTGACTCTGCCCCGGATCTCGTTCACGGCGACCGGTCACTTCAGTTGGGGCGCTTTCGCCGGCGGTGTGGCATTCACCGCGACAGTGTTCGGTCTGGGGTGGGTCAACTGCGCCGCCGACTATTCCCGATACCTACCGCGGGCGGCGACCCGGCGCGGGGTGGTCGGCTGGACCACGTTCGGCGGCAGTGCACCACCTGTCATTCTGTTGATGTTCGGGATTCTTCTGGCCGCCGGTGACCCAGCGGTCGCGAACGCGGCAACCACCGATCCGGTCGGTGCGCTTGCCGCACACCTGCCGACGTGGTTCCTCGTTCCCTACGTCTCCTTCGCCGTGCTCTCGTTCGTGTCCGCCTCGATCATGGACCTCTACTCATCGGGGCTGGTGTTGCTGACGATGGGTGCGCGGCTTCCTCGTCAGGCCGCGGTGCTTATCGATGCCGGCCTGGTGACGCTTGCCGGTGGATACGTTGTCTTCGCCGCACCGAGCTTTTTTGCCCCGTTCCAGGCATTCCTGACGGTTATCGGTGTGCCGATGGCCGCATGGACCGGGATTTTCCTGATCGATCTGTGGCAGCGCCGCCGAAACGGCTACGACCGGGCCGCCCTTTACAGCCCGGTCGGCGCCTACGGTCGGATCAACTGGTCCGGGGTGGGGAGTCTGACCGTGGCTACCGCTGTTGGGCTCGGCTTGGTCACCTCTGAGGATCCGCATATCGGTCGCCTGTTGGGCTACCTGTTCACCCCCGCCGCCCGCGACGGCAGCCTCGGCACCAGCAATGTGGGCGTCTTCGTAGCGCTCGGGCTTGCCGCACTCACATACGCGGCTTCGCACCGGGCGGGCCCTCGACCGCAGGAGGCCGAGGATATTCCGTCAGCTGTCGCGCAGGAAAACGAGCCGACCGCCGAGGTTCGGGCTGGGGTGGATTCCGCACGATGAATCAGGACCGACATCGGGCATGGGCGTTTGCTGCGCCGCTGGGTAAACATCGTTGCAATCGCGCCCGCTGTAAGGCGGCAGATATCGGTTCACAACATCCGGAGAACCAATGGTGAACTCGTTTTCGTTGAAGCCGGACGACCAGACCCTGCACGGCTTCTTCTCCTGCGAACTGCCTCCGGTGCTCACTGTCGAACCCGGCGATTCCGTGCGGCTGCAAACGCTCGATGCCTGGTGGTCAAGTGGCCCATATGTCAATGGCGCAGTGAGCGAACGGCCTCGGGTACCGCAGTATCGCGACGGTTATGGCCACGCTCTCATCGGTCCGATCGCGGTTCGGGGCGCGCGGCCGGGAATGGTTCTCAGCGTACGCGTGAATGCGGTTGTTCCCGGTTCATGGGGCACGTCGGCAGAGCCCCTGAGCGGGCTCAACGCCCGATATGGCATTGCCGATCCCGGCGTTGTGCATGCCTGGCAACTGGACACGGTAGCGATGACAGGACGCAACCAACACGGACACACGGTTCGGTTACGCCCGTTTCTCGGCGTGATGGGCATGCCGCCGGCCGAGCCGGGCCTGCATCCCACCTTTCCGCCTCGGTGGCACGGCGGGAACCTCGACTGCAAGGAACTCGTAGCAGGAAGCACGCTCTATTTGCCCGTCTCAGTAGACGGAGCCCTCTTCTCGGTGGGAGACGGTCACGCGGCACAGGGCGACGGAGAGATCAGCGGTACCGCGATCGAGTGCCCAATGGAGCAGGTGGACCTGACTTTGGATCTACGGGACGACTGGACACTCGACAGCCCTGTGGCGCGGACGCCTGCGGGCTGGGTGACTATGGGCCTGGGAGACGACCTCGACGAAGCGACATTCCGAGCGCTCGATTCCATGTTTGCGCTGCTCGGCAGGTTGCACAATGTCTCTCGACCCGACGCGATCCTGCTGGCGAGCGTCGCCGTCGACGTTCGGGTGACCCAGATCGTGAACGGCGTGGTCGGCGTGCACGCAGTTCTTCCGTGGGGGGCGATTCGCTGATCATTCAGCCTCGTTCCACGACGGGATCGGTACCCGTTGGCCGGGTATGCGTTCGCGCGGCTGCAGTTCAAGGGCCGTGACACTGTATTCGTCCTGTACCTGGCCACGTTGATGGTGCCGCTGACGGTCACCGTCATCCCGCAGTTCATTCTCATGCGGACCTTCGGATGGATGGACACCCCGTGGGCGATGATCGTGCCAGGATTGTTCGGCAGCGCGTTCGGCACCTCTCTCATGCGGCAGTTCTTCCGCGCCCTGCCCAAGGATCTCGAGGAAGCAGCCGTCATCGACGGCTGCTCACCCTGGCAGATCTACTGGCGGATCCTGCTGCCCAACGCCAAGCCCGCCGTCATGGTGCTCGCGGTACTCACCTGGGTCAACGTGTGGAACGACTTCCTGTGGCCGCTGGTGATGGTCCAGCAGAAGAGCATCGGCACACTCACTCTCGGCCTGGTCTGGAGGCAAGGTCAATACGTTTCCAAGTGGCCGGTGCTGATGGCAGCGTCGCTGCTCATCCTGCTACCACTGGTCATCGTCTACGCCGTCGCCCAACGAGCATTTCTCCGTGGAATCGCCAGGACAGGACTCGGCGTACGGTAATCCATCGCGATCTCGAGAGCGGACTTCGAGACTGCACGGAACTGTTCGAGGGCTCCGTGCGGCCGGTGTGGTCGGGCAAACACGACTCCCGGCTCTGAATGCCGCCGTCGACGCCGACCGTCCGAAGTACCTGGACAAATCATGACTGGGGCTTCTCAGGGGGCGAGCGCCGTACGGCTTCGTGGTCGGTCGACAGATCGTGCGGAACCGATGCTGTGCCCCACACGGCTCGGCAGCGGGGGCCGGGGCGCTCTCGTTCCCGGCCGCACCTGCCCGTGATCGCCTAGTCGGCAAGAGTTTCCGATGCCGATCCAGCTGACCGGTCGTTTTCCCCTCGCGCGTTCACCGTGCGCAACCCGAGGATCGCGGCGACCACTCCGATGACTCCGCCGACGAACAACGCCCGCCCGAACCCGGCGTTCATCGCCTCGAGTGGCGCATGCCCCGCCGCCAGCTGAGCGTTGGTGTGCGAGGTCGCGACGGCGGTGAGCACCGCCAGCCCCAGCGCGCCGCCGAGCTGCTGCCCGGTGTTCAGCAGCGCGGCGGCCAGACCGGCCTGATCGGTGGGCACGCCCGCGTTCGCCGCCGTGGTGTTCGCGACGAACACCGCGCCGGCTCCGACCGACATCACCAGCATCCCGGGCAGCAGATCAGTGAGGTAGGACCCGTCGGTCGACATCCGTGACAGCAGAAGCACACCGAGCCCGCACAGCAGCGAACCGACCACGGTGAACACTCGGGTGCCGGTTCTGGCGAAAAACTTTGTCGCCACTCCGGCGGCGGCGCCGATGGTGAGGCTCACGGGAAGATAGGCGACGCCCGCCTCGAATTCCCGATAGCCCAGCACCGTCTGCATGTACAGCGTGACGAAGAAGAACATAGACATCATGCCCGCGGCGATGACCAGATGTGTCAGATTGGCGGCGGCCAGCCCGCGGATGCCGAAGATCGACAGCGGGACCAGTGGGTCAGCGGTGACGCGCTCGTTCACCACGAACCCGACCAGCAACGCGGCGGCGATCGCGAGCCCACCGAGTGTGCGCGCGTCGTCCCACCCGTATTCGGGCGCCTTCACCAAGCCGTAGACAAGCGTCATCAGTCCCGACGTCGCCAGGACCGTGCCGAGCACATCGAAGCCGCGTCGGACTTCGTTGCGCTGATCGTTCGGAATCAGCAGTGGAACAGCCGCGAGCACGAGCAGGCAGACCGGGGTGTTGACGTAGAACACCCAGCGCCAGCCCGGTCCCTCAGTGATCACACCACCGAGGAATACGCCCGTCGCCGACGCGAGACCGGCGGTGCCGCCCCAGATCCCGACCGCAGTGTGCCGATCGGAGCCCTCCCGAAAGCTGGTGGTCAGGATTGACAATGCGGCGGGCAGCATCAGCGCCGCCCCGACACCCTGCGCGAGCCGGGCGCCGATCAGCAGCCCGCTGTTGTCGGCCAGCCCGCCGAACGCGGACGACAGGCCGATGACGACCGTCCCGGCAATCAAGATTCTGCGCCGCCCGAGCAGGTCCGCCAGCCTCCCGCCGAGCAGTAGAAGCCCGCCGTAAGTCAGTAGGTACCCGCTGGTGACCCATTGCAGCGTCGGCACCGGCATACCGAACTCGCGCTGGATGGTCGGCAGTGCGACGTTGACGATGGAGCCGTCGACGAAGTCGAGGAAGGCGACCGTGCACAGCAGCGCCAGCGTGAGCTTGCCGCGGCGGGTCGCCAGGAATGATGGTGTTTCGGTGCGTGCAGTCACTCCGATGTCCTCTCTCGGTCCGGACGCGTTGTCATCCGTTGCGAACCGAGAGCCCTAGTTGCGGGGCGAACGTGACATCGCGGCGCAGTGCTGAGAGATAGATCACAATTCGGCCACCGGCGTCACGTATTGCGGTTCCGTCTCGCTCCTGTTTGTGAGACCGAGGGAGGGCCGATGACCGAGACCGTCGACGAGCACGCGACGCGGGTGTTCGCCGACCACCGGGAGCTGCTGTTCTCGGTGGTCTACAACATGCTCGGCAGCGTGGCCGACACCGAGGATGTGCTCCAGGAGACCTGGCTGTCCTGGGTCGCGCGCCACCGGAGCGACACCGACGAGATCGAACACTCCAGGGCATATCTGGTGCGCATCGCAGTGAACCAGGCCCTCGCCCGGCGCGCGGTGATCAACCGCAGGCGCGAAACCTACGTCGGCACATGGCTGCCCGAGCCGCTGGTCACCGACCCGCCGATCGGGCACGGCGGCGAGGATGCCGCGGCGCCCGCGCTGCGCGCCGAGTCGGTGTCCATGGCCATGCTCGTCGTGCTGGAGACGCTCACCCCGCTCGAGCGTGCGGTGTTCGTGTTGCACGAGGTCTTCGGCTATCCGCACACCGACATCGCCGAGATCCTCGGCCGCAGCGCCACCGCGACCCGCCAGCTCGCGCACCGGGCCAGGGGGCATGTGCACGCTCGGCGGCCGCGCTGCCAGGTCGACCCTCGTGTGCAGCGGCAGTTGACCGAGGAGTTCCTCACCGCCCAGACGGACGGCGATCTGGCGGGGTTGCTGGCGCTGCTCGCGCCGGACGTGACGTTCTGGTCCGACGGCGGCGGCAAGCAGCGCGCGGCGCTGCGGCCGGTCCAGGGCCGAGACAAGGTCGCGCGCCTGATCACGAGCCAGGTGGTGCTGAGCCACGTGCCCGACGTCGGTGTCGGCTACCGGTTCGTCAACGGCGACCCGGCCGCGCTGATCCTCTCGGCGGGCGCGCCGTTCGCCGTCCTCGTGCTCGATATCGATCCGTCGACCGAGCGGATCAAGGGAATCTATGCGGTCGCCAATCCGGACAAACTCACCAGGATTGATATCGATCAGCGGCCCACACGCGGATAGGGCAGGTCGGTGCTGGTGTTCTCGGTGACCGCGAGCGGGCTGCCGATGTGCGGGAAGGCGCGCTGTGCGCAGGCGGGGCGTTCGCAGACCTTGCAGCCCGCGCCGATCGGCACCGCCGCGGCCGGGTCGTCCAGCAGCAGTCCCGCCGAATAGACCAGGCGCTCGGCGAATTCGATGTCGCAGCCGATGCCGATCGCGAAGTTCTTCGTCGCGGTGCCGAACCCGTGAGGCGCAGTCGTGGCGGTGCGGGCGATCCACAGATAGCGCCGTCCGTCGGGCATCTCGGCCACCTGGGTGAGGATGCGGCCGGGGTGCGCGAACGCCTCGTGCACCACCCACAGCGGGCAGCTGCCGCCCACGCGGGAGAAGTGGAACGCGGTGGCGGACTGACGCTTCGAGATGTTCCCAGCGCGGTCGGTGCGGACGAAGAAGAACGGGACGCCACGCTGCCCTTGCCGCTGCAGGGTGCTGAGGCGATGGCAGATGGTCTCGCAGCCGACCTCGAAACGCAGTCCGAGCAGGTCGATGTCGTAGTGCAGTTCCTCGGCCGACCGGAGGAACCGCCCGTAAGGCAGCACGAGCGCGCCGGCGAAGTAGTTCGCCAGCCCGATGCGGGCCAGAGTGCGGGATTCGCCGTTGAGCGAGGGGGTTTCGGCGAGTACCCCGTCCAGCTCGGCCCCATACAACAGGAAGGCGAGGGTGGTGGCGATCTGGAAGGCGCGCTGGCCGGGACGCAACCGCCTGGCCAGGGTCAGCGTGCGGGTCTCCGGGTCGTAGTGCCGCTTCGGGATGGTCCGGTCCGCGCCGTCGCCGCGGACGAGGACCGTGACTCCGGCGCGCTCCTCGGCGATCCGGGCGAGCTGGCGGTCGAGCGAGCCGATGGTGAGACCGGAGTTCTCGAAAAGCTGCTCGGCGGCGATGTCGAGCTGCGGAATGTGGTTGTGGTGATCGTAGAAGAAGTCGCGTACGTCCTCGTAGGGCATGGGCACACCCGGTGCGCCCGCAGGCGCGGACACCCGTGCCGAGAGCAGATCGAGTTGGTCGGTGGCGGCGCGTAGCCGCCGGTGCATCGCCACCACGATCCTGGCGACCTCTGGCTGCCGGGTCGCCAGTTCCTCCACCTCGGTCAGTGGCGACGTGTGTCCGCTCGCGGCTTCCACCAACACGTCGTGCAGGTCGGACACCAGGCGCGCGTCCGAATCGGCGGCGAAGAACTGGACGTCGAGGTCGAAGGTGGAGTTGAGTTTCAGCAGCACGGGGATAGTGAGCGGCCGTTGGTCGCGCTCGAGCTGATTGAGGTAGCTGGGCGATAGATCCAGCGATTTCGCCAGGGCCGCCTGGGTCATCCTCCGTTCTTCGCGCAACCGCCGAAGCCGGGCGCCCGCATACATCTTGCGCACGTGCACGATGGTAGCTGCGATGATTCGCAATCATCGCAAAATGCGGGGTTATTTCCCGCAAAAATACGCCTTTGCAAGGCATTTTTTGATCGATCCGAGCTGTGTAGTGTGCGAAGAGATGCGGTTTCACATTGCTCAGCAGTGGCGGGTGCATGAAGACACACATCGTGCGGGTCCGGGCCGCCGCCGAGGAGTTTCCATGCTCGGAACATCTCGCCGCGAAGATTGCCGAGTTCCGCGCTCTCGCCGCTGGGGTACTCGACAAGGCGAGCGGGAGCGCTTCCTCGACGCGACCCAGCGGACGTCGGAACTGGTTGCCGGAGAACTGGATCTGTTGAACTTCACCGTGTCCGACGACGTGCTCCGTCAGGCGCCGCGGACGCCCCAGGGTCTGCCTCCCGGTGCCGTGATGAGGGCGGAACTGGCATTGCCCGAATCCGGACTGACCACGCCGAGTGACGTCGCCGCGCGCGGGCAAGCAGATCGCGAGGGTCACCGACCTTCCCGTGCTGATCCACGCCGACGCCGGCTTCGAGGGCCGATGAACGCAGCGCGCACCGTGACCCTGCTGGAGGACGCGGGTCCGGCGGGCTGCTACCTCGGTGAACAGCCTGGCCGCCAATGGGTTGAACGCCCGGGTAGTGGCTGGATGCGGCCAGAGGTCATGCCCGCCAGGAAGGCCGATCGCTTCTGCGCCGCACTCGTCCCGGCCGCAAGCAAGCCCGCCACCACGCGCCGTCCTACCCTGATGAAATGACCGACGACCAGCCCTTGCGCTACCGATTGATCACCGGCGTCGACGACGCGCGATTCTGCGAACGGGTCAGCGCCCTGCTCGGGCAGGGTTACCGGCTGCACGGCTCCCCCGCGGTTGCCTTCGACGGCACGTACGTGATCGCGGCCCAGGCCCTGATCCTGGACGGCGAGTAGCGCGGTCATCAGAAAATCCGTTGCGTGATGAACGCACCGACACCCTGCGCGGCGCGGGACGTGTCACGCCGCTGCCGGTCATGGGATTTTTCGAGGTCACCGATGGCGCGATCAGCACCTGGCGCGACTACTTCGACATGGCCGCCATCAACCGCGCCTTCGGCGGATAAGGCAGATCAGTCGAACAGCTCGTTTCGGAGTCGGCTGTCGCGGCTCCACGCGTCCCCGACTCGAGGAGAATCAGCTGGGCCCCACCGACATTCGATGCATCGCAATAGTCGGGTGAAAGGAGTGGGAACCGAATCGGGGGTGTGCGCGTCGAAGTAGGTGAGTGGGGAAAGAGAAGTCTTTGATGACCTGCGAGGAGGGGTGCGCATGGAGCGCTGTTCCGGATGCCATACGGCGTGGCGGAGGGGGATGCGGGCGAGGGCGCGGGTCCTGCCGGTGACGCGGTGGGAGGAGCCGTGCGAGCGGTATACCTCGCGGCGGCGGCAGAGCCCGAAGCCGGAGCCGGAAATCGAGTGAAGTCTCGGCGGATTCGGCCCGGTCCGCAATGTCGGGCGGTGCGGGTGTTCGCGGCCGATCAGTCGACGGCGTTGGTACGCGGCTCGACTCGAGGTGGTGCCGCGGTGTGTTCGTGTCGGTGATCCGCAGTGCCGTGGCGGCAGACACGTCCATCACCAGGCCGCGGGGAGTACCGGCGCCCCTCCGAAATCCGAAGGGGCGCCGATCATCGGTCAGCCGGACTCAGCGCACGGCAGCCGCGGCGGCGACCATGTTGCGCAGTGCGGCCTCCACTTCGGCGGGCCCTCGGGTCTTCAACCCGCAGTCCGGATTCACCCAGAGTCGTTCGCTGGGAACCGCTTTCAGCGCGGCGCGCAGCGATGTGGTTATCTCCTCCACGCTGGGCACCCGCGGTGAGTGGATGTCGTACACACCCGGCCCGACGCCGAGGTCGAAGCCCGCGGCGTTGAGGTCGTCGAGCACCTCCATGCGTGAGCGCGCCGCCTCGATCGACGTGACATCGGCGTCCAGTCCGGCGATCGCATCGATTACCTCGCCGAACTCCGAATAGCACAGATGGGTGTGGATCTGCGTGGCGTCCGACACCCCAGAGGTCGCGAGCCGGAACGATTGCACCGACCACTCCAGGTACGCGGGTTGATCAGCCGTGCGCAGCGGAAGCAGTTCGCGCAGCGCCGGTTCGTCGACCTGGACGATCCGGATGCCTGCCGTCTGCAGATCCACCGTCTCGTCCCGGATCGCCAGCGCCACCTGCCGCGCAGAATCACCCAGTGGCTGGTCGTCGCGCACGAACGACCACGCGAGGATGGTCACCGGACCGGTCAGCATGCCCTTGACCGGCTTGTCGGTGAGCGACTGCGCGTAGCCGATCCACTCGACGGTCATCGGCTCCCGCCGCGTCACGTCGCCGAACAGGATCGGCGGGCGCACGCAGCGGGTGCCGTAGGACTGCACCCAGCCCTGTTCGGTGGCCGCGAACCCGTCGAGTTGCTCGGCGAAGTACTGCACCATGTCATTGCGCTCCGGTTCACCGTGCACCAGCACGTCCAGTCCCAGCTTCTCCTGCAGCGCAACGACATCCGCGATCTCGGCGCGCATCCGGCGCACGTACTCGGCCTGGTCGATCTCGCCCTCGCGCAGCGCGGCCCGCGCCAACCGGATCGCGGAAGTCTGCGGGTACGAACCGATCGTCGTGGTCGGCAGCGCGGGCAGCCGCAAGCGTTCTCGCTGCAGCTCGCGCCGCTGCTCGGCGGGCGCGCGCCGGACGGCGTCCGGTCCGAGCGCGGCCAGCCTGGCCCGCACCCGCGGATCGTTCAGCCGGGGATCCGACCGTCGAGATTCGAGCGCCGAACGAGTTGTCGCCAATTCGGTGCCGATCGCCTCGGCGCCCTCGCTCAGCCCGGTCGCGAGCAGACGCACCTCGGCCACCTTCTCCGCGCCGAAGGCGAGCCAGGACCGCAGCCGATCGTCCAGCCGCGTCTCCGTGGCCAGCGTGTACGGCACGTGCAGCAGCGAGCACGAACTCGAAACCGCCACGTGCGCGGCGGATCCCAGCAAAGTCCCGAGGGTCGCCAGGCCGTGGTCGAGATCGGTGCGCCATACATTCCGACCGTCCACGATGCCCGCCACCACCAGCTTGCGGGCCAGAGCCGGCACCGCTGCCACCTCCGAAACCTCGGTGCCGGAGGTGAAGTCGATGGCGACACCCTCGATTTCGGTGCCGGCCAGTACGGCGAGCGCGGCATCCGGGTATCCGAAATAGGTCGCGACGAGGATCGCGGGACGGTCGATCGCGGCGGACAGCTCCTCGTAGGTGACGCGCACCAGATCGATCTCGTCCGCGGTGAGGTCGGTAACAAGCGCCGGCTCATCGATCTGCACCCACTCCGCTCCCGCGGCGACCAGCCGCCGCAGCAGCTCGCGATACAGCGGAACCAGCTCGCTCAGCCGACCCAGCGGCGCACTGCCCGTCGCTTTCGCCAACCTCGAGAAGGTGACCGGGCCGATCACCACCGGTCGCGCGGGGACGCCCAGCGCGACCGCCTCCCGCAGTTCCTCCAGCAGTTTCTCCGGGTGCAGCGAGAACTGGGTTTCCGGGCCGATTTCCGGCACCAAGTAGTGGTAGTTGGTGTCGAACCACTTGGTCATCTCCAGTGGCTCGACCGTGTCGGTGCCGCGCGCGGCGGCGAAGTAGCGGTCCAGGGGATCGGCGATCCCGGTGACCCGCGGTGGCAGCGCGCCGAGCAGGACAGCCGTATCGAGCATCTGGTCGTAGTAGGAGAAGGTGCCGATCGGGATCGAGTCGAGGCCTGCGGCCTGCAATTCGGTGAGCTGGGCCTGCCGGAGGTCGCGCGCGACGGCGTGCAACTCTTCGGCCTCGATCCGGCCCGCCCAGTATGCTTCGGTCGCCCGCTTGAGCTCGCGCCGCGGTCCCATCCGAGGTAGCCCGAGAACCGTTGCGGTGAACGGCTTCTGATGTGAAACAGTCACGATGTTTCTCCATTGCTGAGGTCGAAAAGCCATCGCCATACGGGTAGCCGGAGAACCAGTGACATGCCGGAGATGTTCCCGGCTGAGGGAGCCCGACACGTCCGCGCTGGTGGTCCGCACGCCCAAATCCACGAGGCGGTGGCCGCCGGGTACGGCGTACCCGGCACGGCTGGCAGGTCTTCGGACTCGCGGGCACCGGCCGGGCGGGCCCGGCCGGTGCCGGGTCTCGCCTGATGGCCGACCTACTGGCCGTCGCTTCCCAAGTCGCGGAGCCTTCCGGCTCGGTGAACTCAGTGCGTGGTGACGGCGGTCGTTCCTGCATACCGCTGCGGGACAGTCCCGGATTCCCACCGGGTTCCCTCTCGCCCCTCGTGGCGTCTCCGCACGAGTGGGCTCGACCCATTGCGCGACGTCGGGGCTCCATCTCGTCGTGCGCCGGTGAACCAGCTGCACTCCCAGCATAGGACGCGCGGCGTCGCGGCTGCCCGACCGGCTCGGAAACCAGCGCAAACCCTTGCCGATTGAAACTCCGGCGTTCCACTTTTGGGTGCGGTATAGAGGTTGGCCTCGGCTGCTCAGGGTGGCATTCGTTCGAGATGGACGTGGATGGTAGGAGAGTCGTGATGCCCGAACGTTCGCTCGCAATATCGAAGCGCGCCACGCCGCGGGCGAGGTGCTGGTTGGTTCTCTGGCGGTCAACCCGGTGCTGATCTGCGCCGCGGAGCCGGAAGAGTTTCGGTCGCTTGTTGCGGGAGTCGGTAAATGATCGGTTTGGGGCTGGAGATGTATCGCCCCGATGAACGCAACTTCGCAACGATGCCAGCCGTCGTTGTGAAGAGTCCCGCGAAGGGGACTTCCGTGTCGGTGCGCTAGGCGGTGCCGGGTACCTTAAGCCAATGTTCTCGAAAGTCTTGGTTGCAAACCGTGGCGAGATCGCCATCCGGGCCTTCCGTGCGGCTTACGAACTCGGCATCGGGACGGTGGCCGTGTTTCCTTACGAGGACCGTAATTCGGTGCACCGGCTGAAGGCGGCGGAGTCGTATCAGATCGGTGAGGCAGGCCATCCGGTGCGGGCCTACCTTTCCATCGACGCGATCATCGAGGCGGCCAAGTCGGCGGGTGCGGATGCGGTCTATCCAGGGTATGGCTTCCTTTCGGAGAACCCGGACCTGGCGGCAGCCTGCGCCCGCGAAGGCATCACCTTCATCGGTCCCTCCGCCGAGGTGCTCGAACTCGCGGGCAACAAGGCGCGCGCGATCGAAGCCGCCAAGGCGGCGGGTCTGCCGGTGTTGCGCTCCAGCGCACCGTCGGCGGATGTGGACGAGCTGGTCGCCGCGTCTCGGCAGCTGGAGTACCCGATTTTCGTCAAGGCCGTCGCGGGCGGCGGTGGTCGCGGAATGCGGCGGGTCGCCGACGCCGCGCACCTACGCGAATCGATCGAGGCGGCCTCGCGTGAGGCGGAGTCGGCGTTCGGCGATCCCACCGTGTTCCTGGAGCAGGCGGTGGTGAACCCGCGCCACATCGAGGTGCAGATCCTGGCCGACCAGCACGGCAACGTGATGCACCTGTTCGAGCGGGACTGTTCGGTGCAGCGCCGCCACCAGAAGGTGATCGAGCTCGCGCCCGCCCCGAACCTGGATCCCGCACTGCGGATGCGTATCTGTGCCGACGCGGTGGCTTTCGCGCGACAGATCGGCTACAGCTGCGCGGGCACCGTCGAGTTCCTGCTCGATGAGCGCGGCAATCACGTGTTCATCGAGATGAACCCGCGAATCCAGGTCGAGCACACGGTCACCGAGGAGATCACCGACGTCGACCTGGTGCAGTCGCAACTGAGGATCGCCGCAGGCGAGACACTGGAGCAGCTGGGCCTGAGCCAGGACTCGGTCACGGTCCGCGGCGCCGCGCTGCAGTGCCGGATCACCACCGAGGACCCGGCCAACGGATTCCGCCCCGACACCGGGCGCATCACCGCCTACCGCACGCCGGGTGGCGCGGGCATCCGGCTCGACGGCGGTGCGAACCTGGGCGCGGAGATCGGCGCCTACTTCGACTCGATGCTGGTCAAGCTCACCTGCCGCGGCCGCGACTTCGGCGCGGCGGTGGCGCGGGCGCGTCGCGCGCTGGCCGAGTTCCGCATCCGCGGCGTGGCCACCAACATCCCGTTCCTGCTCGCGGTACTCGACGATCCGGACTTCAAGGGTGGCCGGGTCACCACCTCGTTCATCGATGAGCGTCCGCAGCTGCTCACCCTGCGCGGCTCCGCCGACCGCGGCACCAAGATCCTCACCTACCTGGCCGACATCACCGTCAACAAGCCGCACGGTGATCGGCCGACTACGGTGTACCCGCACGACAAGCTGCCACCGATCGATCTGAGCGTGCCGCCGCCCGACGGTTCCCGGCAGCGGCTGCTGCGGCTCGGGCCCGACGGCTTCGCGCAGGCACTGCGTGAGCAGAAGGCGGTCGGCGTCACCGACACCACCTTCCGCGACGCGCACCAGTCGCTGCTGGCCACCCGGGTCCGCACCAACGGCCTGCTCGGCGTGGCCGGTCACGTCGCGCGGCTGACGCCGGAGCTGCTGTCCATCGAGGCATGGGGCGGCGCGACCTACGACGTGGCGCTGCGGTTCCTCTACGAGGACCCGTGGGAGCGGCTGGCCGCGCTGCGCGAGGCGGTACCGAATATCTGCCTGCAGATGCTGCTGCGCGGGCGCAACACCGTCGGTTACACGCCGTACCCGCAGCAGGTGACCCGCGCGTTCGTTCAGGAAGCCACCGGTACCGGTATTGATATCTTTCGTATCTTCGACGCCCTCAACAACGTCGACCAGATGCGCCCGGCGATCGACGCGGTCCGCGAAACCGGGACGGCTGTCGCCGAAGTCGCGATGAGCTACACCGGTGACTTGGCGAATCCGAACGAGACCCTCTACACGCTCGACTACTACCTCAAACTTGCCGAACAGATCGCCGATGCGGGCGCGCATGTGCTGGCCATCAAGGACATGGCAGGCCTGTTGCGCGCCCCGGCCGCCGCCACACTGGTCACCGCGCTGCGCAGCAATTTCGATCTGCCGGTGCACGTGCACACCCACGACACCCCCGGTGGTCAGCTGGCCACCTACCTGGCTGCGTGGCAAGCCGGCGCCGACGCGGTGGACGGCGCCAGCGCCGCGATGGCCGGAACTACCAGCCAACCCGCGCTGTCCGCGATCGTGGCGGCCGCAGCGCACAGCGAGTACGACACCGGCCTGAACCTGCAGAACGTCTGCGATCTGGAGCCGTACTGGGAAGCGCTGCGAAAGGTGTACGCGCCCTTCGAATCCGGGCTGCCCGCGCCCACCGGCCGGGTGTATACCCATGAGATCCCGGGCGGGCAGCTGTCGAACCTGCGTCAGCAGGCCATCGCGCTCGGCCTCGGTGACCGGTTCGAGGAGGTGGAGGCGAAATACGCCGCGGCGGACCGGCTTCTCGGCCGGTTGGTGAAGGTCACACCGTCCTCGAAGGTCGTCGGCGACTTGGCGCTGGCGCTGGTCGGCACCGGTGTCGACATCGAGGACTTCGCCGCCGACCCGGGCCGCTACGACATCCCCGATTCCGTCATCGGTTTCCTGCGTGGCGAACTCGGCACACCCGCGGGCGGCTGGCCCGAGCCGTTCCGCAGCAAGGCCCTGGCCGGGCGCGGACCCGCGAAACCGGAGACCGCGCTGACTCCCGAGGACGAGGCGGGGCTCGCCGGTACGTCCGAGGAACGGCGCGGGACGCTGAACCGGCTGCTCTTCCCGGGGCCCACGGCCGAATTCCTCGGACACCGGGAGAAGTACGGCGACACCTCCGGGCTGTCGGCCAACCAGTTCCTCTACGGTTTGCGCCGCGGCGAGGAACACCGGGTGCAGTTGGAAAAGGGCGTCACCCTGCTCATCGGCTTGGAGGCCATCTCGGAGCCGGACGAGCGCGGCATGCGCACCGTCATGTGCATCCTGAACGGGCAGCTGCGTCCGGTCGCCGTGCGGGACCGGTCCATCGCCAGCGACATCCCGGCCGCGGAGAAGGCCGACAAGGGCAATGCGGGCCACATCGCCGCCCCCTTCGCCGGAGTCGTGACCCTCGCTGTCTCCGAAGGTGATCCGGTCGCCGCAGGCGACACCATCGGCACCATCGAAGCCATGAAAATGGAAGCAGCCATCACCGCGCCCCGCTCGGGTGTCGTCGGTCGCGTCGCGATCGGTCCCGTACAGCAGGTCGAGGGCGGTGACCTACTCATCGAGCTGGCTGTACGCGAGTCCTCCGCCGAATGACGCGGATCGTCGCCGGGTCGGCGGGCGGGCGGCGCCTTCGGGTACCGGCGTCGGGCACCCGTCCGACTTCCGACCGGGTGCGGGAGGCGCTGTTCAGCGCATTGGACGCCCGGCTGGATTTCGCGGGTGCGCGTGTGCTCGACCTGTACGCGGGCTCCGGCGCGCTCGGATTGGAGGCGCTCTCGCGTGGCGCAGAGCACGCGCTGCTCGTCGAATCCGACCGCAAGGCGGCCGCTGTCGTGCGCGGTAATATCGCCGACCTCGGTCTGCCCGGTGCGCAGCTGCGGGTCGCGGCGGTGGCGAGCACGCTGGAACTGGGCGGGGCGGGCGCCTTCGACCTGGTCTTCTCCGATCCGCCCTACGCGGTGGAGAACGCGGCGGTGCTGGCCGACTTGCAAGCGCTGGTCGAGCGCGGTTGGCTGCGTCCCGGCGCTCTGGTCGTGCTGGAGCGGTCGGCGCGTTCACCCGAAATCGACTGGCCCGCAGGCTTCATTCCGGCCAAGTCTCGCCGGTACGGCGAGACCCGCATCGATCTCGCGGAGTTCGAGTCGGCTGCCGGACGGGGTCCGGCCACCGCTGCCGCACCGCCGCGGTCCTGCTAGCGTCGGGCCATGGCAGGAGCACTGTGCCCCGGGTCTTTCGACCCCGTGACCTATGGACACCTCGACGTCTTCAATCGGGCCGCCGCCCAGTTCGACGAGGTCGTCATCACCGTCATGATCAACAAGAGCAAGCAGGGCATGTTCAGCGTCGAGGAGCGCATGGAGATGCTGCGGGAGTCGACCGCGCACCTGGCCAACGTGCGGGTGGAGTCGTGGTACGGCCTGCTCGTGGACTTCGCGCGGGAGCAGGGCATCACCGCCATCGTGAAGGGCCTGCGCGACGCGGGCGATTTCGGCTACGAGCTGCAGATGGCGCAGATGAACAAGAAGCTTTCCGGCGTGGACACATTCTTCATCGCCACCAACCCGTCCTTCAGCTTCCTGTCCAGCTCGCTGGTCAAAGAGGTCGCGACATTCGGCGGCGACGTCACCGACATGCTGCCCCCTTCGGTCCACAAGCGCCTCCTGGAGCGCCTCGCCGAACGCAAACGCTGACGGCTCCCCGACCCTGGACCGTCGCGCTGCGTAACGACTACTCGCAACGCAACTCTTGAACTCTCACGCAACAACTGATCTCAGAAGCACATGGGTAACTCGCCGGGGACGGCCGGAACTGGAGCGGCACCAAACGCAGGACCTGAGCGCAAATCCGGTATCGCCTGACTAGTACGGCCTGAGAACCGGAGAGGCGGCGGAGCACATGGGTAACTCACCGGGAACGCCCAAAACCCAACCAGCACCCCACGCAGGACCTGAACGCAAATCCTGCCTCACCCAACTAGTACGGCCTGAAGACTCGGAGAGGCGGGAGAGCGGGGGAGCTAGAAGACCAAGCCTCGCAGGGCCAGGAAGCGCATGCCGCCCACCACAGCGGTGATGGCCAGGATCGCGACGGCTTGGGTGGCGTCCCCGAGGCCGGGCGCCCACACGCCGAGGGCGGCCAGCGCCGCGGTCGTGATGGCGAGGCCGAGCAACGCCAGCCCGCCGCCCTCCCATTGGGCGGTGAACCAGCCGACCCGAGCCGTGGCGTGGAACGTGAGCTGGCGGTGCAATTCGTTGGCGATCATGGTGCTGACGATCGAGCCGACGACGTTGGCGAACAGTGGCCCGGTGCGGTGCATGGCGAAGAACAGCAGTACGTAGGTGACGTTGCTCGACCCTCCGACCAGCGCGAAGCGAATCAGCTGGGCGAAGGCGCGATCACCGCGCAGGTAGTGCGTCAACTGCTCGAACTTGGCCGCGACCGGGGTGATCGGCAACGCGGGGTACAGGCCGCCCGACGGCACGAAGAAGCTGGTGGCGTTCACTCCTGCCGGTCGCGGCAGTTCCAGAACAGTCATCGTCTTTCCGATCGAACACGAGCTTTCAGCAGGACAACAGCGATGTCAGCACCTGTCAACATTCGCGGACGTTGTCCATCCCTTCGGCTTCCTCAATCCGCGGCCCCGGGTGGGCCGCGGTCCGTGCTGAAGATCGTGGTTCGCGACCTTCCAGACGAATGTAACACGAAGCGGAGAGGTAGTCTCCACTTGTTTCTGTGGCGTGGAAGACACCGGCACGACACACCGGAGGTTGACTCGGCACGAGCCGTGACGAGGGGCACACTGGGCCTCGGCGGAGAGTTTTCGCCGTGAGTCCGCAGGAGGGTAGTGAGCATGTATCGCGTATTCGAAGCACTCGACGAGCTGGTCGCCATCGTCGAAGAGGCGCGCGGCATCCCGCCGACCCGCAGCTGCATTGTGCCGAGAGGTGACGTGCTCGAACTGCTCGACGACGTCCGTGATGCGCTGCCCGGCGAACTGGACGACGCGCAGGACGTGCTCGACCATCGGGACAAGATCGTCTCCGATGCCAGGGCCTCGGCCGAGACCACGGTGAGTGGCGCCAACGAACAGGCGGAGCATGCCATCGGCTCGGCCCGCGCGGAGGCCGACCGTATCCTCGCCGACGCCAAGGCGCACGCCGACCGGATGGTCGCCGAGGCGAGCGCGCACGCCGACCACCTGGTCGCTACCGCGCAGCTGGAAGCCGATCGCGTGGTGGCCGACGGTAACGCCGAATTCGAGGCGGTGACCGGTCGGGCGCGCGCCGAATCGGAGCGGATGATCGAGGCGGGCAAGGCCTCCTACGAGCGCGCGGTCGCCGACGGCCTCGCCGAGCAGGAGCGGCTGGTCTCGCAAACCGAGGTGGTGCGCGCCGCCCACGCGGAATCGGCCAAGGTGATCGACGCCGCGCATGCGGAAGCCGACCGGCTGCGTGAGGAGTGTGACCACTACGTGGACGGCCGACTGGCCGAATTCGAGGAGACGCTCAGCAGCGCGCTGCGCACGGTAGGGCGGGGGCGCCACCAGCTGCGTACCGGTGCGGGTGCGCCGGACTACGCGACCGAATATCGCAGGTGAGCGGAATGTCTGGTTTGAGCCGTTGGCGTGTGCTCGCGTATTGTTGAGTGGTTGCCCATTTCCCCTCGATCGTGAGTGAGTTCGTGATGCCCGCCGGTTCCGGTTCCACGTCGCGTTCCCGTTCGGCTCAGCGCCGTACGCCGGACGCGGCTTTCGTGCTGGACACCCGCAGCCTCGGCCGCCGGCCGGGGACCATGCGGGAACTGCGCCGCACCCTCACCACGAATGAGCGAATCGGGCTCGATCTGATCGCCATCCCAGCGGGCGCACAGGTGGAGCTCGACCTGCAGTTGCAGGCCGTATCCGAAGGTGTCCTGGTCACCGGGACGGTGTCCGCACCGACCGAGGGTGAGTGCTCGCGCTGTCTGGAGCCGTTCACCGGCGACGTGAGCCTGTACATCACCGAGCTGTTCGCCTACCCGGACAGCACCACCGAGCAGACCACCGAGGACGACGAGGTCTACCGGATGGTCGACGACACCATCGACCTGGAGCCGGTTGTGGTCGACGCGGTCGGCCTCGAGCTGCCGCTGCAGCCGCTGTGCACGCCGGACTGTGCCGGATTGTGCCCGGAATGCGGTGTACGGATGGCGATTGCGGGATCCGACCACGGGCATGAGATACTTGACCCTCGCTGGGCCGGACTGGCTGAGTTCGCCACCGGATCGCCCGGCAGCGGCAGCCCCGACGAGGGTGCGGCCGACCAAGACCGCTGAGCAACACCGATCAGCCCAATGGCGAGCAAATAGGACAGAGGAGAAGTAGTCGTGGCCGTTCCCAAGCGCCGGATGTCCCGTTCCAACACCAGGTCGCGGCGCAGCCAGTGGAAGGCCACCGCGCCGACCCTGATCACCTGCCCGAACCGCGCCTGCGGCGAGAAGACCCTGCCGCACATCGCCTGCCCGTCCTGCGGCACCTACAAGGGCCGCCAGGTCACCGCGGCAGTCTGATCGTTCGATCTGTCGTATCGACGTGACCGACGAACCCGGCTCGTCCGGTGAACATGCGAGCCTGCTCGCGGCGCTAGGCGTCGACGTGCGGCCGGATCTGCTGCGCCTCGCGCTGACACATCGGTCGTACGCGTACGAGAACGGTGGTCTGCCGACCAACGAGCGCCTCGAGTTCCTCGGCGATTCCGTGCTCGGGCTGAGCATCACCGAGCGGCTGTATCACGAGCACCCCTCGAAGTCCGAGGGTGAGCTGGCCAAGCTGCGCGCGAGCGTGGTGAACATGCGCGCGCTCGCCGAGGTGGCCCGTGGTCTCGGCAATGGCGGTCTCGGCGAGCACCTGTTGCTCGGCAAGGGCGAGGAGCTCACCGGCGGCCGTGACAAGGAGAGCATCCTCGCCGACGGCATGGAGTCGCTGCTCGGTGCCGTGCATCTGCAGCACGGCATCGAGGTGGCCCGCTCCGTGGTGCTGCGACTGTTTGCCGAACTACTCGAGCGAGGGCCCCGGATGGGCGCAGGCCTGGACTGGAAGACCAGCCTGCAGGAATTGACCGCTGAGCGTGGTCTCGGCGTGCCCAGCTACGAGATCACCTCGACCGGGCCCGACCACGACAAGGAATTCACCGCGACCACCGTTGTCGGCGGCCGGGCCTACGGGCAGGGCGTCGGCCGGTCCAAGAAGGAAGCCGAGCAGAAGGCCGCGGGCGCCGCCTACGAGGCGCTGACGGCCGGTGTCTAACTTGCAGCGCGTGCGGCGCTGCGTGTTCGCGGCCCCCTTGTGGCTCGCGTCCGAGCGGCCGCGACTCGCGACTTCGTCGCATGCGCTGCGGCTCGGACGCGAGCCGGGCCCCGAACGGCGCTCGTAAGACTCCCGCCTGGGTGGGTGGTTGGCAGTGCGACGGATGATCTACCCATCCCTGGACGACCATAGGAGTGCTCGTGCCCGAACTTCCCGAGGTCGAGGTGGTTCGGCGTGGCCTCGCCGAGCATGTGGTGGGTCGTGTCGTCGAATCGGTGGCGATCACGCATCCTCGTTCGGTGCGCCGTCATCTCGAAGGTGCCGCCGATCTCGCCGCACGGCTGACCGGCCTGAAGGTCGAGTCGGCCGAACGGCGCGGCAAGTTCCTGTGGCTGACCTTCGACGACCCAGAGGCCGCCTTGGTGGTGCATCTCGGGATGAGCGGCCAGATGCTGGTCCAGCCCGCCGACGCGCCGCTGGAGAAGCACGCGCACATCCGCGCCACCCTCGGCGACGGCACCCAGCTGCGTTTCGTCGACCAGCGCACCTTCGGCGGTTGGGCGCTCGCGCCGCTGGTCGAGGTGGACGGCACCCTGGTGCCCGAACCGGTGGCCCACGTCGCCCGCGATCCGCTCGACCCGCGTTTCGACGTCGAATCCGTGGTCGCGGCAGTCCGTGGCAAGCAGAGCGAGATCAAGCGCGTGCTGCTCGACCAGGGTGTGGTCTCGGGCATCGGCAATATCTACGCCGACGAGTCGCTGTGGCGTGCCGAGATCCACGGCAGCCGTACCGCTTCGGGACTTTCCCGGCCCGCGGTGCGYGGCCTGCTCGCCGCGGTGCGCGAGGTGATGAGTGCGGCGCTCGCAGCCGGCGGCACCTCCTTCGACGCGCTCTACGTGAACGTCAACGGCCAGTCCGGCTACTTCGAGCGCTCGCTTGCCGTCTACGGCCGCGAGAACGAGCCGTGCCGCCGCTGCGGCGCGCCGATCACCCGGGAGCGGTTCATGAACCGCTCTTCCTACTACTGTCCACGCTGCCAGCCGAAGCCTCGCCGCCACTAGCGTGCGCGAGCTACCGTTTCCTCGGGGGCGGTTCGGATGTCAGCCGGCCATGAGGAAGGAAGCATGCGAAAGCTCACCTATTATGTCGCCTCGACCATTGACGGATTCATCGCCACCGAGGAAGGCTCGGTCGACTTCTTCCCGGTCGGCGGGGATCACGGGCCTGCGATCACCGCGCAATACCCGGAAACCCTGCCGACCAAGGTGCGGGAGGCGATCGGGGTCGACCAGCACAATCGCTATTTCGATACGGTGCTGATGGGACGCAAGACGCACGACTTCGGGGTGCGCACCGGTACTTCCAGCCCCTACGCGCATCTGAAGCAGTACGTGGTGTCGACCACCCTGCCCGAGAGCCCCGATCCGGCGGTGGAGCTGATCGCCGAGGACCCGGTCGGGAAGGTCCGCGAGCTCAAGCGAGAGACCGGGCTCGGCATCTGGCTGTGCGGGGGCGGTGAACTGGCGCAGGTGCTGCTCCCGGAGATCGATCAGATCTTCCTCAAGCTGTATCCGATCGTGCTCGGCCGCGGGCGAGCGCTGTTCGGCAACGGGCCGCGGCTGCCGGAGGCGGCCAAGTTCCGGGTGATCACCAGCAGGGTGTTCGAGGACGGGGTGGCCTTCATGAAGTACAGCCGGATCCGCTAGCCCGGTGGCAGGGCACGTTCCGAGCGGGGAGCCGAACCCGGGCGCGACGCCGGGTCCGGTCGAGGCGTTGCGGGAGATCGGCTTCTGGCTGGAACGTTCCCGTGCGGAGACCCATCGGGTCAAGGCGTACCGGCGCGCTGCCGACATCGTCGCCGAGCTGACGGGCGACGAGCGTGCGACGCACCGGAGAGCGCGCAGCTGGCGTGAGATCGCGGGCATCGGGCCCAAGACCGCCGCCGTCATCGAGCAGGCGTACGACGGTGCGGTGCCACGATATCTGGCCGAGCTGAGGGGAGCGGCGCAGCCGATCGGCGTGCCGGGCAAGCCACTGCGTGCGCGGCTGCGCGGCGATCTGCACACCCACTCGAACTGGTCCGACGGCGGCAGTCCGATCGAGGAGATGATGCGCGTCGCGGCCGCCCTCGGGCACGAATACTGTGCTCTGACCGATCATTCGCCGCGACTGACCGTCGCCAACGGACTGTCCGCCGAACGGCTGCGCAAGCAGCTGGACGTGGTCGCCGAACTCAACGAGCGGATGGCGCCGTTTCGCATCCTCACCGGCATCGAGGTGGACATCCTCGACAGCGGCGCCCTCGACCAGGCGGCCGACCTGCTCGCGGAGCTGGATGTCGTGGTGGCGAGCGTGCATTCGCACCTGCGCGACGACAGTACGACGATGACCGAGCGCATGGTGCGCGCGGTCGCCGACCCCAACGTCGACGTGCTCGGCCACTGCACCGGCCGCCTGGTGGAAGGCAACCGCGGCACCCGACCGGAGTCGACGTTCGACGCCGGGGTGGTGTTCGAGGCGTGCCGTGACTACGGCACCGCCGTCGAGATCAACAGCAGGCCCGAACGACGCGATCCGCCTGCACGATTGCTGCGGTTGGCTGTCGAGCTGGGCTGTCACTTCGCCATCGACACCGACGCGCACGCCCCCGGCCAGCTCGACTGGCAAGGCTACGGCTGCGAGCGCGCGGTCGCGAACGGCGTTGCGCCCGAACGGGTGATCAACACCTGGCCGCTGGAGAACCTGCTGGCCTGGACGTGCAGCCACGGAGCGTGACCGTTGGGTTAACTGTTGCCGAACAGTTGGGTCCACGATGTGCTGGACGTCGATCGCCCTCGAGAATGGGGGGCTACACAAATTTCTCGGGGAGTGGGATCAACTGGTGGGCGATCTTTCGCTCGAAATCGTTCTGGCGCTGATCGGTATCGCCGTCCCGATCGCCGCTTTTCTGTGGGAGTTCGTCTTCGCGGGCCGCAGGCGGCTCGGGTACCGGGTGCAGATGGATACGCCGGTCACCGGCGAGATCGCCTCGGTGTTCCCCGGCGTGCTTCCACAGTTGCGTCCCTCGCTCGACGGCGCGAGCCCGGACTTGAAGGACATCTCCGTCGTCCTGGTGCGCATCGAGAACAGCGGCGTGACGACGATCGACTCCCAGGACTACAAGGCGCCGGAAGCGGCCAGGGTCGGGCTGCACCTACGTTTCCCACAGCGCAGGGTGATCGGCATGGCGGTGACCGAGCTGAGCGATCCTTCGCTCGCCGACAACCTGGACATGGACTCCGGCATCGCGGTGCGCGAGGACGTCGGCGGGCACGTCGGCGTGATCGATCTGCCCAAAGTGCCGCTGGGCCCGGCCGAGCACTACAAGATCCTGGCCATTCTGCAACGCTCCGAAGGATCGGGGGAGTATGTGCCGCCGGTGCTGCGCGGGGGAGTCAAGGGTGGTCGCGTCATCGAAACTCGCAGCCGCACCGGCATTTCCCGGATGATGTTGGTGCTCACGGTGTTTCTGGTGACGGTGATTATCGTCCAATTCGTGGTGGCGGCGCTGGAGCCGTCGCCGACGCCGTTGGAGTGTGCCTCGGGGAAACTGGCTGTGGTCGGGTCCTCGGCGTTCGGCCCGGTGGTCCGGGAGGCCGCCGACCAGTACCGGAAGCGGTGCACCGGTGCGGAATTCACGTTCGCCTTCGAGGGGACCGAGCGCGGTCTGGACCGGCTCGTCGAGGAAGGCGCGGGCAACCCGGGGCTGCTCGCGATCAGCGACGGGTCGAAGGGCAACGGGTATCCGACGCTGGTGTACCGTCCGCTCGCACTGTCGCCGTTCACCATGATCGTCCACCCTGGCGTCGGCGTCCGCAGCCTCACGGTCGCCCAGATCCAGGATCTCTATCTGGGCAAGATCGGCAACTGGCGCGAGGTGGGCGGCCCGGACCTGTCGGTCGTGCTGGTCGATCGCATTCCGGGGTCGGGTTCGCGAAATACTTTCGAGCGCAGGTTGCTCGACGGTAGGCAGCTCGATCGCCCGCACGTGAGCTGCATGGCGCTCGAGGGCACGGCCACAACCGGGCCCGCACACTGCGATGTGCGAGTGACCGCGGACATGCGCAAGGCGGTGGCTGAGATCCCGGGCGCCATCGGCTATTCGGAGTTCTCCGAGGCGATCGACGCGGGCCTGCCCACCGTCGCGATCGACGCCGTCGGCGCCGGTCGCGACGCCGTCATCCGGCGCACGTACCCGTTCTGGGGCGTCGAGTATGCCTACAGCAATGGTGAACTGCCCGGCGATTCGCTGGCCGCGAGCTTCTTGCACTTCCTGATCGATCAGGTCGGCAAGGATGTGCTGCGGGCACACGGCAACGCGCCGTGCTCCGATCTGCCCGACCCGGGACGCTGTCTGCCCGACTCGTGAATCTCGCGGTCGCCTACGTGGAGCGGTTGACGAAGCTCGGTGCGCATGGCGTCGCCGACGCGGTGCGGGCCCAGGTCGGGAAGCGCTGCCACGAGGGCGCCCATGCCGGTCTGGTCGTGGTCACCGGGATGGTCAACCTCTGCAACCGCATCGGAGTTCTGCCGCGGATTCGGCCCGGCGTGGATCGAGCGCCACGCGGTCGGCCGGTGATCGGTCCGGCCGCCGATCTGTCGGTGGTCTCGGCCAGGATGGGCGCATGACGGAACTATCGCTGCGCGAGCTGAATCGGACGCTGCTGGTCCGCCAAAAACTGGTGGAGCGGGTCGCGCTGACCCCGTTCGAGCTCGTCCGGCACCTGGTCGCCGTGCAGGGCCAAGAGCCCAACTGGCCCTACGTCGGCCTGTGGACCAGGCTCGCGCAATTCCGGCACGACGACCTGGCCGCACTGCTGCGCGACCGTAAGCTGGTTCGCTCCACCATGCTCCGCCGCACCGTGCACTTGGCGGACGGCGCGGACTTCCGATGGTTGCGTCCGACGGTGCAACCGGTCGTCGACGCCGCGCTGAAGGCGCCCTACTACCGTGACGAGATCGACGGCGTCGACTTGGACGAGCTCGTGGCGGCGGGGCGCGAGCTGCTGGCCGGACAGCGCCTCAGCCGCAGCGATCTGGGCAAGTTGCTCGCCGAGCGTTTCCCGGACCGCCATACGCGCAGGCTGGCCGAAACGGTGGAGCTGCTGGTCCCGATGGCGCACGGCCCGGACACGGGTGCCTGGGGGCGATGGCGTAATCGGTCTGTGACGGTTGGTCTGGCGGAGGAATGGCTCGCGGCGCCGATGGCTGCCGAGCCGCGGCCGGAGACGCTGGTGCTGCGCTATCTGGCCGCGTTCGGCCCCGCCACGGTCGCCGACATGCAGGCGTGGGCGGGCATCACCCGGCTGGCCGAGGTCGTCGACGAGATGCGTACGCGGCTGCGGGTGTTCACCGACGATCAGCATCGTGTGCTGTTCGACCTACCGGATGCCCCCTTGGCGGAGTCGGATCTGCCGGTGCCCGTGCGCTTCCTGCCCGCCTTCGACAACGCGCTGCTCGGCCACAAGGACCGCCGCAGGATCATCAGCGAGGAAGACCGCCGACGCATCGCCAAGGAGGCATCCGCAGGCGTGCCGATGTATCTGGTCGACGGCTTCGTGCACGGACGTTGGTCGATCGATGACGCCACCCTGCGCGTCATCCCGTGGCACCCGCTGTCCGCGTGCGACGAGGCGGCGCTGCGCGCCGAAGCGGAGGATCTGCTGTCGTTCGTCGCCGGGGGCCGGGACGGCATGGTCGTCATCGAGGGCTGAAGTGTCCGATCCGGTGAACTGGTCGATTGGCCGACTTGCAAGTAGCTGGAAGCGTGCTGACGATCGGATCTTTTCGCAAGAAATGTGGTTTGAACGAAATTGATTGAGGTACCTCCCTGTCGGCCCCCCTGATCGCGTCAGTGGTCGTGACCAGGCCAACCATGCCCCATGGACGGCGGTGTAGCTCCGGTCTTCACCCCCGCCGCGGCGGCCACTTAGTTCAGTTCGGCGCCCGGTACTCCGAGTGCTGGGTGGATGCGAGTGCTAACTGGTTGTCCCTGGAAGGAGGGTCATGAGCGCGTTTTCCGCGCCGGTTTCGGCGAAGAAGGCACCGTCCGATGTGCAGATGGCAGCGCCTGAGCTGCTCTCGATAGATCATGTCGGCACCCCGTTCCGCATTGCGATGGTGGTTCCTCCGTACTTCGACGTACCGCCCAAGGCGTACGGCGGCGTGGAGGCCGTGGTCGCCGATCTGGTCGACGCATTGGTGGCCCGCGGCCACGACATCACTCTGTTCGGCGCGGGCGAGCCGGGCACCAAGGCCAAGTTCGTGCCGGTCTGGGATCGGGCGCAGCCCGAGCGCCTCGGCGACCCGTTCCCGGAGGTCGTGCACGCGCTGCGGGTACGCCGAGCGATCGAAAAGCTCGCGGCGACATCGGGTGTGGACCTGGTGCACGACCACACCTTCGCGGGGCCGCTCAACGCCCCCGCCTTCCATCGCCTCGGACTGCCGACGGTGCTGACGGTGCACGGGCCGGTGGAGGACGACTCATACCGGTACTACCGGGAACTGGGCGACGAGGTATCGCTGGTGGCGATCAGCGACCGGCAGCGCGAGCTCGCACCGGACCTGAACTGGGCTGGGCGCGTGCACAATGCGCTGCATGTGGACGAGTGGCCGTTCCGCGTCGAGAAGGACGACTACGCGCTGTTTCTCGGCCGGTTCAATACCTGCAAGGCCCCGCACCTGGCGCTGGAGGCCGCGCACGCGGCAGGCATCCCGCTGGTGCTGGCGGGCAAATGCAGCGAACGGGCCGAGCAGGCATATTTCGAGGAGAAGGTCCGCCCGCTGCTTACCGAAAACGACCACGTATTCGGCCTCGCCGACGCGGCCGCCAAGCGTAAGCTGCTGGCCAATGCGCGTTGCCTGTTGTTCCCGATTCGCTGGGAGGAACCGTTCGGCATGGTGATGATCGAATCCATGGTCTGTGGCACGCCGGTGGTCGCGCTGCGCGGTGGCGCGGTCTCCGAGGTGGTCGTCGACGGCGTGACCGGCCGAATCTGTGACGACCCCGCCGAGCTGCCCGCGGCCATCGCGGAAGTTCGGACGATGGACCCGGTTGCCTGCCGGCTCCACGTGCAGGCGAAGTTCGGTGCCGACACCCTTGGTAGGGGCTACGAGCAGGTGTACCGCAAGCTGCTGTGGTCCAGGAAACGGTTCGGAGCCAGGCCGTTCGAGCCGACGGTCGCCCCGTCGGTCAGGATCCCGGCGAGTGGATTCGCGTGACGGGAACGGCACCATTGAGCCCGGCCCCCCTGAATTCCGGTGAGCCCACCGGATTCGGGGGGTGTGGCTCTGTCACCTTGGTAGAAGGCGGCACCTTCTGCCTGTCGAACCGGCTCGGCGATGTCGAGCTGGGCAAGCCGCACGGCCTGTTCTTCCGGGACGCACGCGTGCTGTCCCGGTGGGAGCTGCTGGTGAACGGCAAACCCGCAGAGCCGCTGTCGGTGCTGAGTCCTGAGGCGTTCGCCGCCAGGTTCGTGCTGCGCAGGCCGCCGCAGGCGGGCCTGGCCGACAGCACGTTGCTGGTGGTGCGCGAGCGGATCGTGGCCGACGGCATGCACGAGTTGCTGACGTTGGAGAACATGGGCCGTGAGCCGACGGCGGTCTTGCTGGAACTGCACGTCGACGCCGATTTCGTCGACCTGTTCGCGGTCAAGGAAGGCCGCGCCGGGCACGCAAGGGCCGACGTGACGGTGGCCGACGGCGAGCTGGTGCTGCACGACCATAGCGACCGGATGCGGGGCATCTCCGTCTCCGCGACGGTCGAACCCGAGGTGATGCCCGGCACCCTGGTGTGGCGGGTGATCGTCCCGGTCGGTGAGTGCTGGCAGACCGAAATCATCGCCCAGCCGACGTTGGGCAACCAGCGGTTTCAAGCGGTCGCCCCCGGCGAGCACTTCGGCGTCAGCGCGCCGGGACGCAAGATCGAGGCCTGGCGGGATACCGCCACCGACATCATCGCATCGGATCCGGTGCTCACCCGGGTGCTGCGCCGTACCGAAAGCGACCTGGGCGCATTGCAGATCCACGACGACACCGGCGCCGGCCGACCGTTCGTCGCCGCGGGGGCGCCGTGGTTCATGACCCTGTTCGGCCGCGACAGTCTGCTCACCGCGTGGATGGCGCTGCCGCTGGAGGTCGACCTGGCGCTCGGCACGCTGCAGCAGCTGGCGGAACTGCAAGGGCAGGAGGTCAATCCGCTCACCGAGGAGGAGCCGGGGCGCATCATGCACGAGATGCGTCGCGGTCCGGCGGGCGGTCAGGTACTCGGCGGCAATATCTACTACGGAACCGCCGACGCGACACCGCTGTTCGTGATGCTCATGGCCGAATGCCATCGCTGGGGAGCGGATCCGGAGGCGATCAGGGAGTTGCTGCCCGCCGCCGACGCAGCGCTGCACTGGATCACCGAGTACGGCGACCGCGACGGCGATGGTTTCGTCGAATATCGCCGCGCGACCGACCGCGGGCTGATCAACCAGGGCTGGAAGGACAGCTTCGACGGCATCAACCATGCCACCGGGAATATCGCCGAGGGGCCGATCGCGCTGTGCGAGGTACAGGGATACGTGCACGCGGCGATGGTCGCCAGGGCCTACTTGGCCGATGCATTCGACGACGCGCGGCTGGCCGGGCAGCTGCGGGAGCGTGCCGCGGAGCTGCGCGGCAAGTTCGCCGAGCAGTTCTGGCTGCCCGAGCGGGGCTGGTATGCCGTCGCGCTGGACGGTGGCAAGCGTCAGGTCGACTCGCTGACCAGCAATGTGGCGCACTGCCTCTGGTCGGGGATCGCCAGTGACGAGCACGCGGCCGAACTGGTGATGCGGATGTCGGGCCCGGAGATGGACACCGGCTTCGGATTGCGCACCTTGGCGTCGAACATGGGCGCCTACAACCCGATGAGCTACCACTGCGGCTCGGTCTGGCCGCACGACACGGCGATCGCGGTGGCCGGTCTGCTGCGCTATCGGCATCTGCCCGGCGCTGTCGAGCTGGCGACCCAGTTGGCCTCCGGATTGCTCGACGCGGCAGCGGTTTTCGACGGTCGGCTACCCGAGCTGTTCTGTGGCTTTCCGCGGGCGCGATTCGCCAGCCCGGTTCCGTATCCGACATCCTGCTCGCCGCAAGCGTGGGCGAGCGCCGCACCGCTGCTGCTGGTGCGTGCGTTTCTCGGCTTGGAGCCGGATGTGCCGACCCGCACCCTGACGGTGCGTCCGCAGCTGCCGCTGACGTGGGGCAGAGTCTCGCTCCGTGCGTTGCGCCTCGGCGCGATCACCGTCGACCTGGAAGCGGAGGGCGGCCAGATTATCGCGGCACGGCTGCCCGACGACTGGCGGTTGGTCACCCGATGACGCGGGCAGGTTGCAGACCGAGGCGAACGGGTATGCCCCCGGGATAAAGACATTGGCAAGCCTCTCGTACAGACACCCACGCGGGCCTGGAGGTGCACGATGCAGACATCGCTGGATACGCGGGACCTGTGGAGCAGTCGGTACCGGGACTGCACCGCAGAGCCCACCACGGATCTCGACATGGACCGTGCGCTGTTCATCCGGAGTGTTCACGCAGGCCACGGTCCGGAATGCCGCCAATACCTCGCGGCGGCGGCCTACTGCCTCGAGCATATGGACGACACCTGACAGAGAGGATGTAGGTGAGCACCTCCCGCCGGGGTCTGACCCACCACCTGACTGACTCGGGGTCTTCAACGGGATCTGTCGGCCTGGGCGGGAGGTGCTCGTGTGCACTCACTGGGTGTGGCGTTGTGACTTCATAGGAGCC